>NZ_JAPDCL010000004.1:0-285149 GCF_027706025.1 Aeromonas sp. Y311-2
ATCCGGGCCAAGGTGGAGCACCCGTTTCGCATCATCAAGCGACAGTTCGGCTTCGTGAAAGCCAGATACAAGGGGTTGCTGAAAAACGATAACCAACTGGCGATGTTATTCACGCTGGCCAACCTGTTTCGGGCGGACCAAATGATACGTCAGTGGGAGAGATCTCACTAAAAACTGGGAATAACGCCTTAAATGGCGAAGAAACGGTCTAAATAGGCTGATTCAAGGCATTTACGGGAGAAAAAATCGGCTCAAACATGAAGAAATGAAATGACTGAGTCAGCCGAGGAGAATTTCCCCGCTTATTCGCACCTTCCTTAGGTTTTTGTTTATAAAGTCGATAATCTATCCATATCTGTATGACGTAGGAATATTGGCATGAGCGCTCTTTCTGTCCAGGGTCGGATTACCCTGATCGCCGGTTGCTGTCTGTTGGTGACAGCCGCCGCTCTGGTTGCCTCTTCGATTTACAACGCGAACAAGATGCAGCAGCAGGTGCGGCAAGCCACCATGCACGAGGCGCAGCAGTCTGCCGAGAACTGGATGAAGGCGATGGGCTCGGAGCAGGCTGCCAAGGTGACCAGCTATCTCGATGAGGCCTATTTCCGGGCCAGTTTGCTGGCGGAGAGCGTGTTGTTCCAGCGCAAGAATGCGGCCGAGAACTTTGTCCATTCGGAGGCGCTGCGCAGCGCCGTCAATCAGCAACTGCACGATGCCGTTGCCTCATCGACCAATCTGCTTGGTGTCTATGCGGTGTTCGAGCCTGATCAGCTGGATGGGGAAGACAGCAACTATCAGGGCTCAACGGCGCTGGGTTCCAACGACAAGGGGCGTTTTTCCAGTTACTGGGCCTATGACAACGGCAAGATAGAGCCGGAAGTGCAGAATGAGGATGTACTGGCCGATGAGAGCCCGACCGAGGCTGGTGGCATCGAAAACGAGTGGTATCGCTGCAGCATTCGCACCCGTGCCCTCTGCCTGCTGGAGCCCTATCTGGACGATGTGGGCGATAAACAGATATTGATGACCTCGGTGACGGTCCCGCTGCTGGAGCAGGAGACCTTGCTGGGGATGGTCGGGGTCGATATCTCGCTGGCCACTTTGCAGAGTCTGGTCAGTACCATGGACAAGGAGCTCTATGACGGCAAGGGCAGAATCTTGCTGGTCAGCCACGAGGGGCGCGTGGCGGGAGCCGATGAGTTCGATGTGACCATGGGGCGCGGGTTGGATCAGAAGTATCAGGGGCTGGTCAGCGAGCTGAAAGGCTGGCTCAGTCAGGGGCAGGAGCTGACTCGCTGGAGCAGCGACGGCGCCCTGTTGCAGACCTTTGTCCCGGTATCCATGCGTGGCACCGACCGTAAATGGGGCATCTACATTGAATTGCCACGGGCCGTAGTGCTGGCCTCGGCCCAGCAACTGCAAGATGAGCTGGCCAGTGAGGCCAATCGCAGCGTGGTCTCGCAGCTGTCGATCGGAGTGCTGATCTCGCTGGTTGCCCTGAGTTTTATCTGGTTGATGGCGCGCCAGATTGTGGCACCCATCCGCGCCGTAGTTGCCCGCCTCAAGGATATCGCCAGTGGTGAGGGGGATTTGACCCAGCGTATCGAGATCCAGCGGCAAGACGAGATCGGCGAGCTGGCCAAGTGGTTCAACAGCTTCCTCAACAAGTTGCAATCCACCATCAGTCAGGTGATTGATACCGTCTCCGGTACGCGTAACAGTGCCGAGCGAGCCGCGCAAGTGGCCGAGCGCACCAGCAGCGGCATGCAGGCCCAGTATCAGGAGATCGATCTGGTGGCGACGGCATTTGAAGAGCTGAGCGCCACCGCGTTGCAGGTCTCCGGTAATGCCGGCTCGGCGGTGGCGGCTGCCAACACCACTGACGCTGCAGCGCAAGAGGGCAAATATGTCGTTGCTGACACCCAGGAGGCGATGCGCAAGCTGATGACCATTATCAACGATGCCCAGCCGGTGGTGGAGCGGCTCTCCGCCAACAGCGACAACATCAACGATATTCTCACCGTGATCCAGGGGATTGCCGAGCAGACCAACTTGCTGGCGCTGAATGCGGCTATTGAAGCGGCGCGGGCCGGTGAGCAGGGCCGTGGCTTTGCCGTGGTGGCCGATGAGGTGCGCAATCTGGCCGGTCGCACCCAGAATGCCATCGTCGAGATCCAGACTCTGATCAGCCAACTGCAATCCGGTACCGGCGCCGTGGTCAAGGCGATCCGAGATGGTCATGGTCAGGCTGACGAGACGCTCGCCAAGGTGGATCTCTCGGTGCAGGTGCTGGAGCAGATTATCCAGTCGGTCTCCACCATCCATCAGATGAACGAGCAGATTGCCCGGGCGGCGCAGGAGCAGAGCCGGGTGGCGGACGAGATCAACCGCAACGTCAGCAACATTCGCGATGTGAGCCACACCATTCGGGCCGAGGCGGCGACCTCCGCCGAAAATGGTCGCGAGCTCTCTGCGCTGGCGGATAAACAGCAGCAGCTGGTGGGGCAGTTCAAGGTATAGAAGGGATGAAAAAAGGCGCCATCCAGCTGGAGGCGCCAAACACATTCAGATGACAGACTGGGTCAAACCGGTGAGATTTGAGCCCCTCTTCCCGCAGAGGAAGAAACACAACACCACAATCACAGTCGAAAGGCTCACTAAAAACACATGTAAACCAACACGTAGTAGAAAATGTGAGCCATATGACGACTGGTTGCTGGGCGAATTATGTTTATTCACTGGTCGACCCGCAACCGACAAATTATAATGCGCCCCATTAGAAAAACTCATCGTCGGCTGGTGTCATGTCTCGTCGTTTACCCCCGCTCAATGCCCTCAAGGCCTTTGAAGCAGCGGCTCGTCACTTAAGCTTTACCCGCGCAGCAGAAGAGTTGTTTGTGACTCAGGCTGCCATCAGTCACCAGATCAAGGCGCTGGAGGAGTATCTTGGCATCAAGCTGTTCCGCCGCAAAAATCGCTCCTTGTTGCTGACCGAAGAGGGGCAGGGCTATTTCCTGGATATCAAGGACATCTTTGCCTCCATCTCTGAGGCGACCGACAAGCTGCTGGCCCGCAGTGCCAAGGGGGCGTTGACTGTCAGTTTGCAGCCTAGTTTCGCCATCCAGTGGCTGGTGCCGCGGTTGGTCAAGTTCAGCGAGCGCCACCCCGATATCGACGTGCGGATCAAGGCGGTCGATCTCGACGAAGGGTCGCTCACCGACGATGTGGATGTGGCCATCTACTACGGGCGCGGCAACTGGCCGGGTCTGCGCTCGGACAAGCTGCATACCGAATATCTGATCCCGGTCTGTTCCCCCTTGCTGCTGACCGGGCCCAAACCGCTGCGTACGCCGCAAGATTTGACTCTTCATACCCTGCTGCACGATACCTCCCGCCGCGACTGGAAGGCCTGGTTTCGCCAGCTAGATATTGATGCACCCAACGTCAATCAGGGGCCCATCTTCAGCCACTCCACCATGGTGATCCAGGCGGCGATCCACGGCCAGGGGGTGGCGCTTGGCCACAGCGTGCTGGCGCAACCCGAGATTGAGGCCGGCCGCCTTATCTGCCCGTTCGAGCAGGTGCTGGTGAGCAAAAATGCCTTCTATCTGGTGTGCCAGGAACAACAGTCGGATCAGGGCAAGATCGTTGCCTTCCGCGACTGGATGCTGGAGCTGGTGGAGCAGGAAGAGGCGCGTCGCAGAGCAAGGCTCGCCGATGCCTGATGTGATCCGCGAGGGGGCAGTTGATGCCCCCGTTCGCATTTTGCTGGCCCACGGGGCAGGCGCCGGGATGGAGCATGTTTTTCTTGCCGAGTTGTCACGCCTGCTGGCTGGCCCCGACATCGAAGTGGTGCGCTTCAACTTTCCCTACATGACAAAGCGTGCACAGGATGGCAAGCGCCGCACGCCGGACAGGGCGCCTGTGCTTTTTGCTCATTGGCGCGACATGATCCGCGAGTTTGCCCATCCACGGCTGTTTCTGGCGGGCAAGTCGATGGGGGGGCGGATGGCGGCGGAACTGTATAGCGAAGGCGAGGGTGAGATGAATGCTGCAGGATTGCTCATTCTCGGGTATCCTTTCCACCCTCCGGCCAAGCCCGACAACTGGCGAGGCGAGGTACTCAAGCATATTGCAGTGGCCGACTCTGCTGTTGCAGGGGGAGCGCGATACCTTCGGTAGTCGCGCCGAACTGGCCGATTTCCCCTTCTCACCCGCCGTATCGGTCCATTGGTTGACCGATGGTGATCATGGTTTCAAACCGCGTAAAGCCAGTGGCGTGAGTGAGCAGGAGAATATGCAGCATGTAGCGGCGGCCATCAGCCATTTTGTCGCCCGGCACGGATAGCAAGAGAGAGTTGGCCTTATGGCCAGCCGTGATGAGAGAGGGAGTGTGAGGATGCAGATCCATCGACATTGGCTGATACTGGCCGGTCTCTTCGGGTTGACGGCCACCATGTTGGGGGCTTATGGCGCTCATGGATTGGCGGCGACCGGCATTACGCCCGAGCGTCTGGCGGCGTTCAATACCGCCGTGCAGTATCAGTTTTTTCACGCATTGGCCCTGCTGGTTCTGGGCTGGTGTGGTGTGCGCAGCAAGGTGATCCACCTGGCTGGCACCGCTTTTGTGCTGGGGATCTTCGGATTCTCCGGCAGTATTTACGCCATGGTGCTGCTTGGCAGCAAGGGGCTGGGGCTGATTACCCCGGCCGGTGGCCTCTGTTTTATGTTGGGATGGGCGGCTTTGATTTGGGCCGGCTGTCGTCTTGGAGGAAAAAATGAATAATCTGCTGCTTTATTGCCGCCCCGGTTTTGAGAAAGAGGCGGCTGCAGAGATCACCGAGCGTGCCGGTAACATGCAGTGCTACGGTTTCGCCCGGGTCAAGGACGACAGCGGTTATGTGATCTTCGAACTGTATGACGAGGAGCAGGCGGACCTGCTGGCTCGCAAGCTGCCATTCCGGGAGCTCATCTTCATCCGCCAGATGCTGGTGGTCACCCATGAGCTGAAGGAGCTGGATATCGCGGACAGGATCTCCCCGATCCTTGAGACGGTGAGTGACTACACCATTTGCGGTGATCTGCGGGTCGAAACCGCGGACACCAACGAAGCGAAAGAGCTGTCGGCCTTCTGCCGCAAGTTCACCGTGCCGCTTCGTCAGGCGCTGCGCAGCAACGAGATCCTGACCAAGAAGGAGACGCCGAACCGTCCGGTGTTCCACGCCTTCTTCATGGCCAATGATCATGTCTTGCTGGGCTACTCCTATTCGTTCAACAACTCCGGATTCCACATGGGGATCCCGCGTCTGCGCTTCCCGGCCGATGCGCCGAGCCGCTCCAGCCTCAAGCTGGAAGAGGCGTTTTACGTGTTCGTGCCGCGGGAAGAGTGGGATATGCGTCTCTGCTCCGGTCTGAAGGCGGTGGATCTGGGTGCCTGCCCGGGCGGTTGGACCTATCAGCTGGTGCGTCGTGGCATGATGGTGACGGCGGTCGACAACGGCATGATGGCCCAATCCCTGATGGATACCGGTCAGGTCAAGCATATCCGGGATGACGGTTTCGTCTGGCGTCCGAGCAAGAAGAACACCTACTGGCTGGTGTGCGACATGGTTGATAAACCGGCGCGGGTCGTTCACATGATTGCGGACTGGTTCCGTGAGGGTGACTGCCAGGAGGCGATGTTCAACCTCAAGCTGCCGATGAAGAAGCGTTATGCCGAATCGGTACACAATATCGAAGTGCTGCGCGAGATGCTCAAGGAGATCGACAACGCGTTCGTGATCCAGGCCAAGCAGCTCTATCACGATCGAGAAGAGATCACCGTGCATGTTTACAACAAGTACTGGGTCTCCAAACTCGAGCCCAAGGCGTGATGTAGCAGTTCTGCCCGTACGATAAATACCAAGGCCGACAGGGAAACCTGTCGGCCTTTTGCTATTCGGCTGCCGGAAAATATCAGAAACGGTAATCGAGGCGCAGGGAGGATTCGTCGTCGGTCACCTTGATCTCTATCTGCAGCGGGATGGTTTTGTCGACCGGATTGAATTGCATCTTTATCCCGTCTCCTCTCAGCCTGAGGGCGGTGTTCATTCCGCCAGCCTTGAACTTGACCTTGGGTCTGAAGCGTTCAACCGACAGACTGACGCTCTTTTCCGGGGTTAGATTAAGCTGCGGGTAGGAGGTGATCTTTTGATTACCAAAGTTGTCGGTGGAGACTTCAATACCAAACGACAGGGGTTTGGGTGCCTTGAGCAGGTCGTTGGTATTCAGGCTCGAGCGCCATACCTCGGTGGCAGTCCGTTTTTCCTGCTGTGGCAGTTTGGCGGTTTGGGTCTGTTGATCCTGCTCGAAAGCACTGGCAGTACCACAAACCAGCATCAGACCCGAAACCAGATAGCACCCGTATCCCTTCATGAAAAACACTCCCTGTTCTTCTTCTCTATTGAACATAGTTGCTGTTCGGGGAGTGGCAAAGGATTCGGAAATATAAAAAAGGGAGCAGAAGCTCCCTTTTAAAATCAATGAATTAACTCACAGACGATCGATGATGGCCTGGGTGAATTCGCTGGTGGAAGCCGTGCCACCCAGATCGCGGGTGACCCGATCACCGGATTCGATGGTGGCTCGTACTGCTTCGCGGATCCGCTCTGCTTTATCCTGCATGCCGAGGTACTCCAGCATCTGGATGGAGGCTAGGATCACCGAGGTCGGGTTGGCGATATTCTTGCCTGCGATATCCGGTGCCGAGCCGTGCACCGCTTCGAAGATGGCGGCGCCATCGCCGATGTTGGCGCCGGGCGCCATACCAAGGCCGCCAACCAGACCGGCGCAAAGATCCGAAAGGATATCGCCGAACAGGTTGGTGGTGACCATGACATCGAAACGCTCCGGGTACATCACCAGGTTCATGCAGGCGGCATCGACGATCATCTCTTCGCTCTGGATATCTGGGTAGTGGCTGGCGATTTCACGTGCCACTTCGAGGAACAGGCCGGAGGTCGACTTGAGGATGTTCGCCTTGTGGATGATGGTGACCTTCTTGCGCCCTTCCTGACGGGCCAGCTCGAAGGCGAACTTGACGATGCGCTCGGCCCCTTCGCGGGTGATGATGCTCATCGCCTCGGCACTCTTGTTGTCATCGCTGCGCTTCTGACCTGCTCCCGAGTACATCCCTTCGGTGTTTTCACGCACTGTGATGATGTCGATGTTGTCGTAACGGCTTCTGGTGCCCTTGAAGGAGATGACCGGACGCACGTTGGCGTAGAGGTTGAATTTCTTGCGCAGGGAGACGTTGATGGAGGTAAAACCGCCGCCGACCGGGGTGGTCAATGGCCCTTTCAGGCTCACCTTGTTCTTCTCAATCAGATCCAGGGTAGCCTGGGGCAGCAGCTCGCCATGCTTCTCGAGGGCAACCAGACCCGCATCAGCGTATTCGTACTCAAAGTCACAGCCCGCATGGGTCAGGATCTGGATGGCTGATTCAATGATGCTGGGGCCAATGCCGTCGCCGGGGATCACGGTAATTTTTCTTTTGGACATGAGAGGGTTCCACTTCTAGGGTATAGGGGAGGATGGGGCTGCTTTATAGCATTTACTCAGCAAACCAACCACATTCCTTTACATTCTACTCACTTTTATCAACAGCGAGGGTGAGTCTCGTCATGGTTCACGCCCTTGCCTGCATTTTTGTTCGGCACTTTAGTCTGGCTGGGGCGGGTAGCGGATGTCCCGCAGGTTGAATCCCAGCGGAATATCCCGCTGCAAGCGCACCAGCCGCTGGGCCAGCAGGGCCTCATCCTGATGTTGGCGCAGTTTGAGCAGTGGTTTGGCGGTGTCCTCTTGCTGGCAGACCTCGAGCATGGCCGCCAGATTGCCATATTGCAGCAACAGCTGGGTGGCGGTCTTGGGGCCGATCCCCGGAACCCCCTTGATATTGGAGCCCCCGATACCGGTAAGCGCCCAGAAATCGACCAGCTGAGCAGGGGCTACCCCATATTGCTGCTGGACGAAGGCCGCATCCAGCCAGCGTTTGTTGAAGTAGTCGCGTACCCGGATCTGCGGGCAGATGAGCTGGCAGAAGCCCTTGTCGGTGGAGATGATGGTCGCTTGATGGCCATGGCTGGCGATGCCGCAGGCGAGAGTGGCGATAAGATCATCCGCTTCATCGGTCTCGGAGAGCAGAGCGTCGACCCCGCACTCCCAAAAGGCATCCTGCAGGGTCGCCAACCCCTCACGCAGTTCAGGGGGCATGGGGGTTCGCCCCTCCTTGTAGGCCGGATAGACCTCCTTGCGCCAGCTATGCACCTCGCCATCAAACACGGCAATGACATGGGTTGGCTCGCTATTGGCCAGCAGCTTGCGGCAGGTATTGATAAGGTTGGCGCGGGTTGCGACCAGTGCCTGGGCAGGGGTCAGTGCCTGCTGGGCCTGTACCGCGTGCAGACGGCGAATGAGGTTGAGGGCATCGATGATGAGCAGGTGTGGCCGGATAGTTGACATGGGGCACTCTTGGCGGTCGGGACGCCCCATTGTAACAAACCGCTCGCCTTATGGGGATTGATGGCGGTCGGGAAGGCATAGCACCAATAAAGAGGGGCGCCGATGCGCCCCTCTGTCGATGATGTATCTGTACCCTAGCGGACGATTTCGTAGCAGGGCACATACTGGCTGCCCGGCAGCTTCATCCGCTGCTGCTTGACGAAACTCTCCAGCAGCTTGTCCATCAGGTGCATCAGCTCCTTGTCGCCGTGCAGCTTGAAGGGGCCTTTCTTCTCGATGGCGCGAATGCCCCCTTCCTTGACGTTGCCAGCGACGATGCCGGAGAAGGCTCGACGCAGGTTGGCGGCCAGCAACTGGGGCGGCTGGTTGCGGTGAAGATCCAGACTGGCCATGCTGGCGTGATCCGGTTCGAAGGGGAGCTGGAACTCCGGCTCAATCTTGAGGGACCAGTTGAAGGAGTAGGCATCGCCGACCGATTTGCGGTATTCGCGGATTTTCGGCATCGCCTCTTTCATCACCCGGGCCACTTCCGGCGCATCGCCGACAATGATCCGGTAGAGCTTGGTCGCAGGTTCACCGAGGGTTGCCTTGATGAAGTCGTCGATGGCACGGAAGTAGTCGGCACTCTCTTTCGGGCCGGTCAGGATGATGGGCATCGGCTGCCGCTCGTTGGCCGGATGCATCATGATGCCGAGCAGATAGAGCAGCTCTTCGGCGGTGCCCACCCCGCCCGGGAAGATGATGATGCCGTGGCCCAGACGCACGAAGGCTTCAAGTCGCTTCTCGATATCCGGCAGGATCACCAGTTCGTTGACGATGGGGTTGGGCGGTTCTGCCGCAATGATGGAAGGCTCCGTGAGGCCGATGTAGCGCCCGTTGCGCACCCGCTGTTTGGCATGACCGACGGCGGCCCCCTTCATTGGGCCCTCCATGGCGCCAGGGCCACAGCCGGTACAGATATTCAGCTCACGCAAGCCCAGCTCGCTGCCCACGGCACGGGTGTACTGGTACTCGATCTCGTTGATGGAGTGGCCACCCCAGCAGACGATCAGGTTGGGATCGGCGCCGGGCAGGATCACCTTGGCGTTGCGCAGGATGGCGAACACCACATTGGAGATATGAGTGGAGTTGGTCAGATTGACCTGGCGGTTGGACTCGAGCTGATTGGAGACATAGAGAATGTCGCGCAGCACCGAGAAGAGGTGCTCCTGAATGCCGCGAATGATCTCGCCATCGACAAAGGCGTGTTCGGGGGCATTGAACAGTTCCAGCTTGACCCCGCGCTCGCGCCGGATCACATGAATATCGAACGATTTGAAACGCTCCAGGATCTCCTTGGAGCTGTCGGTATGGCTACCTGAATTGAGCACTGCCAGCGAGCAGTTGCGAAACAGTTGATAGATATCGCTGGAGGCAGTCTGCTTGAGGCGATCCACCTCAAGCTGTGACAGCAAATCCATGCTGCCAACGGGATTGATGTGCGTAATCATAGGTTCCCCTTTACTCACTTGTTATCGTTGTGCTTTTCCCTGGGGAGAAAAGGGGACGCTATGTTGCATCCCCTGAGATCGATAGTAGTGGTAATAGAGGGGGGAGGGAAATAGGGCGACGACTGTTCGCTGTTTTTTTAGCCGCTTGTCAGGCCAGAGTCACTTGATCCCGACCGGTGTGCTTGGAGTGGTAGAGCGCCTTGTCCGCCCGCTCGAACACATCTGATGGGTTGTCCCCATCCTTGAACAGGGTTGCACCGATGGAGATGGTGATCTCCACCTTGGCATCGCGAAAACGGAACGGGATGCTCTTGATGGTCTGGCGCAGGGTCTCCAGCGGCTTCTGGAACTTGTCCGGGTTGATGTTGGGCAGCAACACCACGAACTCTTCCCCACCAAAACGGGCGATGAAGTCGGTGTCACGCAGCGCGCTCTGCAGCGCCTTGGCGACTACTTTCAGTGCCTTGTCACCCGCCATATGGCCGTAGTTGTCATTGATGTTCTTGAAGTGATCGATGTCGATGATCGCCATGCAGAGCGGAGTGCGGTAACGAAGCCAACGTTTGTACTCCTGCTCCAGCCGTTCATCGAGGGCGGCCCGGTTGTGCACCTGGGTCAGGCTGTCGAGGAACAGCTTGTGTTTTTGAATGGTCAGCCGCTTCTTGTACTCGGCGGTCTCCTCCTTCATCAAGCGCAGCTTGGACTCCATGGTGGAGAGGCGGGTGAGCAGGTGACGTTCCCGTGCTGCGGTACTTTCCCGTTCTTGCAGCAGCAGGTTGATGGCGCCCATATGGCCGGAGATGGCGCGCTTGAGCGCATCGATGGAGTTATGGCTGGCCAGAGAGTGATCGATCGCCTGCAACTCGTTGACCAGTGCTTCGCGGGTCTCTCGGGTTTCGTTTTGCAGTGCACGCCCTTCATCGAGGGATTCGGTAAAGCCGACATGTACTGCGGACAGACTCTCGTTGAGGGAGCTGAGGAAGGCGCGGGAGGCTTTGCGCTCCTCACGGGTGCCTTCGATGATGAGCTCGATCACCTGCAGGCAGGTTTCCGCCAGCAGGGCAGGGTTGATCCCGATCAGCAGTTGGCGGCGAATGTCGCTCAGGCTCTCGCCGATGGCGCCGGCAAAGTCGAGTTCGGTGATAAGCCGCTGCAACTCATCGGCGATGCGAGCGTGATCTTTTAGATCAAACGGGTCTACATCGGGCTGGCCATCGTTGCTGGCAGTATCGCTTGCTTGTTGAGTTGCACCTGAAGGTGCCAACAGGGGTTGGCTTGGCAGCAGCTGGATCTTGATCGCCTGCTGGTAGAACTCCAGCAGCTTGATCACCTTCTTCTGGTGATCGGCAATGCCGTAACCGGCAGGACTTGCCAGAAATTCCTTGAGGGACTTGCGGGTCTCTTCCGGGAAGCCCTTGATGGTTTTCAGCTGTTTGGAACCAAGATCGATGGCAGTTTGGGTCAGGGTGATCGACTCTTCCAGCGCATTGCTGTGCTGCTGCAGCAATTTTTCAATGGCCAGCAGGTCGGCGTCCAACGAGGTAAATGCGGGATTGTTATCCAGTTTCTGCTTGAGCTTGGCGAAGCGATTGTCCAGCTCGCGGTCGAAACCACGGCAGGAGAGCATCAACTTGTTGATAAACTGGATGCCGCGAGCACGCTCTGCATCGGAAAACGACAGCACGCCGTCGAGTTCCAGCTGTTTCTGCTGAAGGGATTCCCTGAGTCTTGCCAATTGTCCTGCTACGGCAGCGATGTCATTCATTATCAGGTCGCCCTGTTGTCATTATTGTTTTTGGTGTTGGATAGCAACAGTGGTCGAACCTGGTTTCGATCCTCGCCTGTTATCTACATTATTTCCTGGTGGTTATCGGCTGCCGGCTTCCTTGCAAGGCTGGGCCAATTAACCCATTGCTTTTCATGAGAAGAATTGACTTTTACCAGTCCCTTGTCAATTGCCATCAGGCCGCATTGCCACACATCTCCATTAAAAAATGCCGCTTGTTGGCAATCGATCGCCGCGAGCTCCAACCAGGCGTTTTGCTGGCATTTTTCACTGAGCTGAATGGCTCCCGACAGGGCGAGATAGCAGAGGTCAAACAGGCCATTGTGATCGAGCGCGGTCGCCGCTTTCGGCAGGAAGGGGTGACTGACAATCCCGAGGCTGATCTGGCGATCCAGCGGATAGTTGCAAGGGAAGGCGGCGATGGCGGTCAGCAGGTCTCCCGCCAGTTGATGCAGGTTGGTGACGTGGCGCTGTGGCACCACATAGAGCATGTGTCCTTCACGCAAGTCATAGATACGGCCATCTTGCGGGGTCAGGGTGTCCATATAGGCACCGAAGGCCTGCTCGATTTCTCTGCTGGCCTGATAGCCGTGGCGCTCCAGCGTGTTGACCAGGAAAGGCACACGGAACAGCAGATAGTGCAGCTTGTCATCGAACTCGCTGGAGGGTTGTTCGCTGAGGTACCAGCGATCCGATTTCAGCTGGCGCTTTGCCATCTCCCGCGGCCAGCGGTTCATCAGCCGTTGCCAGTTGGCCAGCCCCGAGCGTGGCTCGATCAGCAGGGCTTCATTGGTCCGCTTTAGTTGCAGGCGGGCAGTACGCAGCTTGAGCCAGAGGGTGAAAAAGAGGTAGATAAAAAGCGCCAGCAGCAGGCTGGTGGTGATGCTCGACCAGAGATAGCGCTCCTGCTGATGCTGGCTGTTGTTAAGCCGCTGCTCCAGCTCCTTGATATGTTGCACCCGCTCGACTTGGACATAGTTGTCACGGATCGCCGCCTGCTCCATGGCCTGTTCCTGCTGGCGCACCTCTTCGCCAAGACGGTGGAAGCGCTTGTAGCTGTCGAGTGCCTGACGCAGATACCCCTTCTGCTCATAGGCTAGCGACAACAGGCGGAATACCTCGTACTGACGGCGGGTATCGCCGAGCTGATTGGCCAGCGCGCGGGCGTTCTCCAACTGCAGAATGGCGATGGCGGCCTCCTGCTTCTTCAGATAGAGCTCGCCGAGCAGCAACAGGGTATCGATCAGCGGCTCTTTGGCATCGCTCAGCTCATGGGACTGACGGGCCGCATTGAGGTAGTTGCTGGCCAGCGAGAGGTTGCCGCTTTGCAGGTAGGTTTTGCCGATTTCGTATTTGAGCAGGGAGGCTTGCGGTCGGTTGCTCCCCTCATCGAGCAGATCCAGCGCATTAAAGAAGTAGACCAGCGCCATATTGAGGTCGCCCTGCTCGCGATTGAGCCGCGCCAGCACCATCAGGGAGTCACACAGCAGGGAAGGGTTGCCGATGGAGTGGAAGTAGTTGGCCGCCTCATTGGCATACTGCAGCGCTTTCTGGGGCTCCTGCTCCTGCTGGTAGAGTTTGACTATCTGGTTCGACAGCAGGCCGAGAAAGAGCGGGTCATTGAGGCTTTTGGCCTGTTGCTGGGCATCGATATATTCCCCCAGCGCCAGTTGCGGCTGCTGCAGCGCGCGATAAAGATCGCCGCTGATGGCGCTGACCCAGGCACTGGCGAGAGGATTGGGGGTCTTGGCGGCCCAGATCCGCGCATCTGCCAAGTGGGCCTTGGCATCATCGAAGTGCTGGTTCTCGATGTCGTAGCTGGTGCGTTGCAGGCGGCCATAAATCTGGAGCTGGCTCTGCTTGAGCGTGGGGACGGCCAGCTGTTCGTCCAGTTGATCCATCAGGGCACGGCTGGTGCTCTGGTTATCCGGTTTGAGGGCCTGACTGCGGATCTTGAGATAGAGGCCGTGGGCCTTGAGTTCCGGTTGTCGCTCTTTGTCTGCCAGCGCCATCGCCTTGTCGAGCGCTTGCTGGGTGGCCTGATATTGGCCCAGTTGCAGCAGACACTCCCCTTTGAGCAGATGGGCGCTTATAGTCTGGGCCGCCGTGCTGTAACTCAGGATGGGCTCGCGATAACCGAACTCCTGGCGATTGCTGATGATTTGCTGGGGATTATTGGCTGCGCGCGTCAGGAAGGCGGTGGTGATCTGGACGCATCTGGCAGGATCGGTCAGTACCATCGATTGCGCTTGTTGCAGATCGATAGAGAGTTGCTCCTTGTCCAGATCCAGATTCGGAGCTGACAGGGAGGACATCATCATGGCCAGAAAAAACAGTTGATTCATTGGATTAAGGACGGCGCAGAGGTGTTGGCATGTTATCCAAGCCCCCCCCTGCGAGTCCAGCGTTTACTGTGGTTTGCTGGTGGCCGGCAAGTGGGTTTCGTCTGGATTTTATTATCCAGCACCCTTATCCCTGCTGCGTAAAGCATCAATTGAAGCCTTTTGCCAGTCATGGAGGGCAGCGTACCTGCCCTCTCTGTCGCAGCTCGACTTTATTGGCGGATCAGACGCAGGTTGGCGGGCACGGCTTCGAAATCGGAGCGGAACGGGTTGATGTCGAGGCCGCCGCGGCGGGTATAGCGGGCATAGACGGTCAACTGCTCAGGCTGGCAATAGTGCTTGAGGTCGATAAAGATCCGCTCGATGCACTGCTCGTGGAACTCGTTGTGCTGGCGAAACGAGATGAGATAGCGCAGCAGCTTCTCCCGATCGAGTTTCGGCCCCTTGTAGCGGATCACCACAGAGCCCCAGTCGGGCTGGCTGGTCACCAGACAGTTGGATTTGAGCAGGTGGCTGTGCAGGGTCTCTTCTACCTGATCGCTACCGGCTGCCCCTTGCAGCAGGGACGCATCAAACTCGTAATTGTCTACCTCGATATCCTGCTCATCGATGCACTCGCCGGGCAGCAGGGCAATCTGGTGCGGCGCCTGAGCAAGGGGGAACAGGGTCACCTTGACGGTCTCGCCCGCACAGGCACTCAGATCCTTGGTCAGCATGGCGGCGACTGCCTCGATAGAGTCGCAACGGGTCTGGTTGAAGGAGTTGAGGTAGAGCTTGAA
Source organism: Aeromonas sp. Y311-2 (assembly GCF_027706025.1). Lineage (NCBI taxonomy): Bacteria > Pseudomonadati > Pseudomonadota > Gammaproteobacteria > Aeromonadales > Aeromonadaceae > Aeromonas > Aeromonas sp. Y311-2. The sequence continues at coordinate 14,897 of NZ_JAPDCL010000004.1, forward strand.
GGATTTGGATTCGATCAGGCTCGCACTGGTGGCCGGAATGGCCACTTCCCCCACCGCCACCATCGGCTTGCCCTTGGCATTGAGCCAGGAGAGCTCATAGAGGGTCCAGACATCGCAACCGCTAAAGGGCAGGTCATCGCCCAGCTGGAGATCATCCCGGTTCAGGCTACGTGGAACCGGCTGCAGCAGGGAGGGGGTGTACTGGCTGATGTAATCGGATTGCTGGCCCAGGCTCAGGCCGGTCAGGGCGCTGGCCCCGGCGTATCTATCTTGTTTGCTCACAGGGTTGCTCACGTAATGTGCTCATGATGAGTGGAATGAAACGGGCCATTGCAGGGCCGGATGGTTGCAGCCGTCTGGCTTGGGCGTCGGCCTCTCTGTATCCCGGGTTCTGTTTCCCGGGTCACTAGGTCGGCTGGCAACCTTGTCTGTTACCGGGTTTGGTGGTGCAATAGCGGACTTTGCCAGCAATTGTGGGGATTTTCGATGTCGGATCAAGTTTTGTCTGCCCTGGAGCACTTTTTTGCCCGCTGGCAACGGGATGGCGAGGCCAGACGAGGCCTGCCCCTGTGCGAGTGGGAGGCGGACTGGCGTTCCCCCTGCCAGCTTGGTGAGCCCGCCGATGGTCGGGTGGCTTGGCGTCCTGACCATCGCCCCGAGCCCGCCGATTTTACGGCCATGGCCGATGCCCTTGAGCTGACAATTCATCCCAGCGCCATTGCCCTGTTTGGCCACTGGTTCAGCCGCCCCATCCCCTGCCTTTTCAAGGGGCTGCGCCTTGAACTGATCCTGCCGTGGAACGACGCGGATCTCGACCTGCTCAAGGAGAACCTCATCGGCCACCTGCTGATGCTGCGCAAGCTAAAACGAACCCCCTCCATCTTCATTGCCACCACCCGCAACGAGATGACGCTCATTTCCCTTGATAACGAGAGTGGTCAGGTGTGGCTGGAGTGGCTCGATTCAGGCCGCCGTCTGACGCTGGCTCCCTCTTTGCCGGCGTTTCTGGAACGGCTGGAGACGTTGCCGCAATAGCACCTGTTCGAGCCAAGGTTACTCATCGGAACGAAAAGAGCCTTGCCATGCGGCAAGGCTCTTTTTTATGGCATCGCGTACAGGGAACGCGCTTAATCCTTGAAATCCCAGGAGAGGTTGGAGACCAAGCGACAGCTGTCGCACTTGAAGTCGAAGATCTCGTGTAGCGGCTCTGCCAGCGCCCACTCACCGCCACAGCTGGGGCAGGAGCGCGCCTTCTCCTCGGCCGCGCTCAGCCCGCCCACTCGGTAGAGGTAGTAGTAGGTGGGGATGCCGCTCAGCACTTCCAGCCGTTTGGCCAGATCGGTGCCGCGCCGGTAGAGGCGGCTGCCCACTTCGCCGATTTCGTGCAGCGCCGCATGTTCGGCGATGGAGCCGTTCATCTGCAACTGATCGCACGCCTCCCAATCCTCCTGCCACTTGATGATCTGCTTCTGATCTCCGTTGGCGACTGCGGGCAGCTGGTAGAGCGGAATGGGGGCGAAGTGGTCGCCACAGCGCAGCGGCGAGCAGGTATGCAAAAAACTGGTATAGAGCATCATCCAGCTCGGCCGCTCGCCCTGCTGGCCGCAAGGATCTGTGCTGTCGGAGAGCAGATCCGCCCCCTGCAACTGGAGTTTGGGCGCCAGCAACCCCGCCTGATTGAGCTGCTGTTCGGCCAGTTTGACCTGCTCGCTCTGGTTGTCGGGGTGCAGGCTATCCTGCTCTGGGCAGACCACCCGACTGACGAAATAGCCCTCATGCATGCTGGTGGGGAACTCCCGCCCGAGGATCTGGCCCTGATAACGCAGCATGTCTAGGTAGTTGACGATGGCCCGCTCGGCGTCGCCAAGGGAGGTATCGCGGTAACACTCAAAGCAGAGTTCGACGATATACATGGTTCAGCCTTGCCCCTGCTGGAGGAGCAGGTCGGTCAGGCGATCCACCTTCTGTTCGATGCGCGCGAGCTGTTCGGCGAGTTGCTGCAGGGTGAGCTCCGGTGCTGCCTGGGGGGCTGCCTCTGGCAGGATCTCGCTCTCGGCGGCCGCGACTGGCTGCTGCTTCCACTGGCTCAGCACTTTCAGCAGCTCGGCCATCGGCACGGGCTGGGTGAGGCGGGCCTTGATCATGGCTGTGGTGGGAGTCAGGCCCTTGGCGGCCAGCTCGTTGGCAATTCGGATGATCTCGTGGGCGGACATAAGCATGCTCTGGGTGAGAAGGAGGGATCGATATCGGGGCGGGATCTTAACCAAAGCCGGCAGGGGAGGAAAGGGGCGGGCGGCTTAGCGGGGCTGGCGCAGCATCACATCTAGCTGGTCGATCGCCTCGCACCAGTCGGAGTCGTTCCACAGGGCGTCGCGCAGAAAGCTGGCCTGGGCGGCGTTCCAGAAAACGGCCTCCGGCAGCAGGGTCTCATTGTCGAGGTGATGGTCGTGCACAAAGCGGTGCAGGCTCAGCTCGTCGTTGGCCATCCCGAGCTGGGCAAACAGGGCTGGCAGATCGTGGACAAGGGGTTCCATCTCGTCTCTCCCTTTGTTTAATCCCTGAGATTATAGACAGGCACAGCCATCGGGCGCAGAGACGAGATTGGGGATCAGGCAGAGGGGATGCGATGGGGTGGCAGATCAACGCCCACGACGTGCAGCCCCTGCATCTTGAGGGTGCCCTGATAGCGGCTCTCGCCATCGCTGGAAAATTCAAACTGATAGTGGGTCAGCAGCCGCAGGGGATTATGTGCCAGCTCCCGCCGATGGCGAGCCAGTGACAGCAGTTGCAGATCATGGTGCTGGCAGTAGCGGCGCACATATTGCCAGGCCACTTCTGCCTGTTGGCGTTGCAGCCAGAACAGGCTGGCAATCGCAATCAGCAACAAAATTCCGAGCATCTCTCCCATAGGCGGGCTTCCTTATCGTGATGTCGATAACCGGGAGTCCTGCTCGGCACTCCCGATCTCCTTTCTATTTCCCGCCGTGTTGCCTCGTGGCGTGAGGGGGAGGCGAGGGATCAGGCCGAGGCAAACAGACGGCCGATGGCCTTGCCCAGCGCATCGCTGCGCTCGGGGTCTCGCAGTCTGGCCAGCATATCATTGCGCAGGGCCGGTAAAGTGACCAACTCGGCAAAAACCTGATTGAAGAACTGGGTCGGTTGCAGTGCCAGCTGTTCCAGATAGTGGCTGAGCAGATTGGCATCTTTCAGATCGGGCCAGAGCCGGCCGGCGATGGCGAGCAGCAGCGCAGGGCTCGGCTGGGTTTGCAGCAGGGTCAGCAGCTTGTTGGTGCGCAAAGAGCTGCCGGGACAGGAGGCCATGGCGCGGCAGAGGTAGGCCAGGGTCTCAGGGTTGGGGGCGGCGCACTCCTGCTCCTTGCCGATCCGCTCGAGCAGGGCGCCTTGTACTGCCGGCGGCAGCGGGGCGTTTTCAAGGCTCTGGCAGAGAGCGTAGAGCGGCTCTTGCGGCAGTTTGGGCAGCGCCTTGCAGATCAGCGCCAGATTGCGCTCATCATGCAGCCGCTCCGCAAGGTCGGCAAAGCCCTGCAGCCCCAGCGTCTGCCAACCGGTGTCGTTGGGGGCGGCCAGATAGTGGCAGAGGGCATCGTAATAGGCAGAAGGGGCCTGCTCCAGTTGTCGCGCCAGCTTGGCATGCAGACTGGCCATTTTAGCCTCCGCCGGGCGGAAGGTGTAGGGATTGTCGGCCAAGCGCTGGGCTTTCTCTTCATCCAGATCGCCGGTGAGCTTGTAGCCCAGGGTCTCCACCACCTGATCCATGAACAGCTTGGGGCCATTTGACATCAGCAGGCCGCGCTCATCGAGGGCAAACTTGAGGAACCAGAGGTAGTGGCGAGACTCGCTCGGCTGGAAGAAGTGCACACCGAGCCAGGCGTGCTGTTGCAGCGGCCAGGGATAGGGCTCTTGCTGCTGTTCGATGCGCACAAAGGTATCGCTTGCCAGTGGCCGCACCTGGCGGCCCATGTCAAACAGCTGGAACTGGGTGCCAGCCTGAGTCAGAAATTCGGTCAAGGTATTGATGGCAGTAGGCGTCGCAGACATGGTGAGATCCGGCTAATGGTGATGCGGGCCGATTATAAGGCCCTTGCCGAGGATAGCCAGTGGCAGCAGACGTGCGCTGCGGCAGATATCAACATGGCAGCCATGCGGGGGGAGGTGTATAGTAACGCCCTTTTTTAACGGCGGCAGGCCGCGCTGGCTGCCGTGTATGTCGATGAGCCGACTGAATCGCCGGTGCTGCGCGACCGAATGTACCGGCATCCTGGCTGGCCCTGTCGGATCAGCGGATCAATCTGTGGTGATGAGGAAGAGAGCGAGATGAATCAATATTTGCTGGTAGCTGGCCTGTTGGGGGAACTCACCGCCGAGTTGCAGCGCCTTGAGCGCTGGCAAGCTGACCATCCCGGTGACGAAGCCCTGGCAAGCACCCTGCCTTTTTGTGTCGATACCCTGAGCTTTGATCAGTGGCTGCAGTTCGTGCTGATCCCGCGCATGGAGCAGCTGGTGATGTTGCAGGCGCCGTTGCCCACCAGCGTCTCCCTCTATCCCATGGCCAGCGAAGTCTACAAAGAGGATCTGGCCGAGGCAGAAGCGCTGCTGCGCCTGATCGCCCGCTTCGACCTGCTGCTTTCCGGCAAAGTGATCGAACAATGATGCCAGATCAAACCCGAGAAGAGAGTGACCTGAAGCTGACCCTGCTCTATCAGGATGAGTGGCTGGTGGCGGTCAACAAGCCGTCCGGTCTGCTGGTGCATCGCAGTTGGCTCGACAAGGGCGAGACCCGTTTTGCCATGCAGATGACCCGGGATCTCATCGGCGGTCGCCATGTTTATCCGGTGCATCGCCTCGACCGACCCACCTCCGGTGTGCTGCTGTTTGCGCTCGATCCGGTGATTGCCCGCGCACTCACCGAAGCCTTCACCCAGCGTCAGGTGCACAAGGAGTATCTGGCATTGGTGCGCGGTTGGGCGCCCGAGCAGGGGGTGATCGACTACCCCCTCAAGGAGCAGCTGGACAAGATTGCCGATGCCATGAGCAACCCGGATCGTCCGGCGCAGGATGCCGTCACCACCTTCCGGCGCCTGCATCAGGTCGAGCTGCCCCACGCGGTCTCCAAAAAGCACCCCACCAGTCGTTACAGTCTGGTCAGATTGTTCCCGAAGACCGGCCGCAAGCATCAGCTGCGCCGTCATATGGATCACCTGTTCCACCCCATCGTCGGAGATACCACCCATGGGGATGGTCGTCACAACCGTTTCTTTCGCGAGCACTTTGGCTGCGAACGGCTGCTGCTGGTGGCCCGCACCCTGAGCTTTACCCATCCGGTGCTCAAAGTGCCGATGCGGATCCAGGCGCCGCTCGGTCAGGATGTGTTGCGCCTGTTTGGCGAGCTGGGCTGGCCCGCCAGCGAGAGCGACTACTAAGCGCCTGATCCTCAGCCCTGAACCGGTGGCATCTGACGCCAGCTTGCTGATAGAGTTGCTCAAAAGAGTGACTCAAACAGGGAGAGGAGAATGGCGCAGATCGATATCGTGGTAGGAACTGTCTACGGCGCAGCCATGCTGGTGGCCGAGACCTTGGCAGATGAGCTGGAACGCAAGGGGCATCACTGTACCCTGCACGAAGAAGCACGGCTGGTGGACATCGACCCCGGCCGTTTTTTATTGCTGGTCAGTGCCACCACAGGGCAGGGGGACATTCCTCCCAATCTGCAGCCCTTTGCCAGCGAGCTGGCTGACAAGGCGCCCTGGCTCAAGGGGCTGCGGTATGCCCTGATTGCCATGGGCGACAGCAGCTATGACCATTTTTGTGGCGCGGGCCGTCGGCTGGACGGATTGCTGCAAGAGCTGGGCGCCACGCGAGTGATTCCCCCGCTGGAGCTGGATGCCACTGTGCACGATGAACCCGAACAGGTGGCACTCAGCTGGCTGAAAAAGTGGGATATTCAGCCCTGAATATTCTCTGAAATCGAGCCATATCAATCCCCTGATCCCTAATCGGCAGGGGATTGTTATTTGTACAAATTCAATAGCCTGTCACCGGCATATTTCCCTAACTGAAAGAGGGATATTCCCCTCACGCCGTATCCCATGGCTGAAATGGTTGCAACCTTGCTGCAGACCCGTCATCTAAATAAAAGTTCAATCTTGAAAGCGATCTCAGTCATGTTTTTGTCATCCAATCGTAAAATAATGACTTTGGTTCTATCGCGAATTAATTGCTGGTAACGCTTTCAGGTTTGTTATGATTGCATAATTTATGTGATTGTTGGTTTTTTATTGCCTTGGTTGGTGATTTTTAACTTGCTAGTGTTGTGGCGATCGTTTGCCGAGCGATTTGTCGCCATTTTGTGAGTCGCTTCATATTTGTCGTGAAATACGCTCCCTATAATCAACCTCGGTTATCACCAACAGGATTATGTGGTGATAAGAAGTTGAATATTCAGGATCACACTCCTCACTGCGGGAAATAAGGAATATGACAATGAAAATGAAGTGGCTCCCGATTGCAGCAGCTGTTACTGCCGCCCTGGCTTCCCAAGCCGCCTTTGCTGTAGATTTCCACGGTTATATGCGTTCTGGTGTCGGTGTTTCCAGTGATGGTGACATGCAGACTTTGAGCAAACAAAAAGTGGGTCGTCTTGGTAATGAAGATGACACTTATGGTGAAGTTCAGCTGGGCCAGGAAGTATTCAACAAAGATGGCAAAACTTTCTATGTTGACTCCATGTTTGCCATGAGCTCTAACGGTTCCAATGACTGGGAAGGTACTGGCTCAGTATGTAACTTCGATGAAAAACAGTGTAGCGGCGACTCTGAGTTCGCTCTGCGTCAGTTCAACGTACAAGCCAAAGGCTTGCTGAACTTTGCTCCTGAGGCAACATTGTGGGCTGGTAAGCGTTACTACCAGCGTCACGATATTCATATCTCTGACTTCTACTACTGGAACATCTCCGGTGCTGGTGCTGGTATTGAAGGTGTTCAAGCTGGTCCGGGTAAAGTTTCTTTTGCATGGGTTCGTAATGACCGCGGCTGGGATGGCAAAGAGGGTTGGACCAAGTTCGATGGAATGGATGTAAACACCCTTGATCTGCGTTATGCAGGTATTCCGCTATGGCAGGATGCTTCTTTAGAAGTCGGTGTTGATTATGCGCTTGTTAACCCCACTGATGCCCAAAAGGACTCTTCAAACAGTCAGTACAAAAATGCCAAAGATGGTGTAATGCTGACAGCTGAGCTGACAGCCAGTGTGCTGGGTGGCTTCAACAAGACTGTGCTGCAATACGGTACCGAAGGTTATTCCAAGACCATGGCTTTCTATGGTGATGGTTCTTGGTATGGTGCTGAAGCCAAAGACGGTGCCGATGGTTATCGCTTGATCAACTGGGGTGTGATCCCGATGGGTAACTCCTGGGAGATGGGCCACCAGTTGGTCTACGGTGTAGGCAATGATATGTGGGATACCAATGACAGCTGGGAAACTATGTCTGTTGTTGCTCGTCCTATGTACAAGTGGGATGATTTCAACAAGACCATCTTCGAAGGTGGTTACTTCAAAGACACCAACAAGTCTACCGATGGCTCTGAAGCCAAAGATTCTGGTTATAAGTTGACACTGGCGCAGGCTTGGTCTGCTGGCTCAAGTTTCTGGGCCCGTCCTGAGATCCGAGTGTTTGCCTCCTATGTTGCGTTAGAAGACAACGACATGGCTGGTACACCATACGACAGCAAAACTGCTAAAGATACCTGGAACTTTGGTGTTCAAGCGGAAGCCTGGTGGTAAGCATAGGTTTAAGTTAAGTTAGTGACTGCCCCCGTATGGGGGCAGTTTTGTTTCGCCGGATCACGGCCACCGGGTTATGGAGATAAGAAAAATGAAACGGGTAAAGATGTCTATTGCAGCCGTAATCACTGCGCTATTAACCGGTTGTGCCGGAAACATGGTTGTTCCTCTGCAAGAACATGGCTCTATCTTGAGCGATGCAGACCAGGCCAAGCAAGCGCTGGCCAAAGCCTCAAGCTGCTGTGTGGCGTTTAAAGATTTCAGTTATACCCCCTTGCCTGAAGGTGAGACCTTGCTGGCCATCGATGGCAAGCAACCCGCTTTTCAGTTTGATGAGGGGATGAGCTACTTTGCGGCTTATCGCCTGCCAGCCAACACAGGCAACCTGGCCATCAAGGTCGCATCTCAGGTAAGCAAGACGGTGTTGGTACCCAAGGTCATTATGCTGGATAGTCAGTTCAAGGTGACGCGCGTGCTGGGTGAATCTGTGTTCAGTTACCAGCCGGCGCATCTGTTGGACAACGACAGGATCGAAGGAAAGGTATTCGTTGATCGCAGCATGCCGGGCAATCCTGCAGCTGAAACCTATATGATTATTTATGCCCCAGCCAGCCAGCTGGCTGGCAGTACCACCATATTGCACCCGGCAAAAGCCTTCGCTCGTGCCAACCAAACGGTTGAGCCAGCAATGCCGGATCCCGTGATCCCGCATTCACCGTGGGGGCTGGTACAGATTGAGGTGGTCGATATGGCCAAGGGGCAGGGCCTTGAGGCTGTGTTCAAACCCGAGTACGCAGATAAGGTTGCGATGAGTCAGGCCGCTCCGGCGACGGCTGTTGCTGTTACCACAACTGCAACAGCTGCGGTCGTAGCCAAACCTGCTCCTGCCATGCTGAGTGAAACGGAAGCCTTCTATCAGAGCCAGATTGAAAAAGCGGTCAAGGCGGGGGATATCGACAAGGCGATGAAGCTGGTGAACGAGGCCGAGCGGGCCGGTTCAACCAAGGCAAAAACCGTGTTTGTCGATGCAGTAAAGCGCTCGCAAAAATAGAGTAATATCGGCTGTTGTTGGTCAGATATATTTATTAAGGCCTCCCTTGTTGGAGGCCTTTTTAATCGGTAGACTGTAATAAATAAAAATGATGCTGTTACATTTGGTTACAATTGGTTTCTCAGTGATGCATATTGCATTATTAAAATACAAAGTGAAACTGCAATTCATATATGTTTGTAATAGAGTGATAATGCCGATTACTAACTTATATTAACGTTGTTTTTTCGCTGCTAAACAAGTTGTGATCTTCCCTCCAAATTCAATATTCCCCCGCTTCCTAAAGCAGCAATTTATGACCCGCTGGGTTATATTCTGATGGTCAAAATAAACAAGCCCGACTCGAAGATATCTGGATGAATCAGTGGTTATTTCATTCAGATAGATCGTTCAGGGAAGACAATCCATTCAGGAGCGCACACAATGTTCAAAAATGCTTTCTCTAATCTGCAAAAGGTTGGTAAGGCTCTGATGCTGCCAGTATCAGTCTTGCCGGTCGCAGGTATTCTGCTGGGGGTGGGTGCTGCCCACTTCAGCTGGTTGCCAGAAATTGTCTCCCAATTGATGGAGCAAGCTGGTGGTTCCGTATTTGGTCAGATGGCCCTGCTGTTCGCAGTGGGTGTTGCTCTGGGCTTTACCAATAACGACGGCGTATCCGGTCTGTCAGCCATCGTTGGCTACGGCATCATGGTCGCAACCCTGAAGGTCATGGCACCTGTGATGGGTGTTGAAACCATCGAAACCGGCGTGCTGGGTGGTATCCTGGCCGGTGGTATCGCTGCCTGGGCGTTCAACCGTTTCTACAAGATCCAGCTGCCAGAGTACCTGGGCTTCTTCGCGGGCAAACGTGCCGTACCCATCATCACCGGTTTCCTCTCCATCGGTCTGGGTGTGATCCTGTCCGTGATTTGGCCGCCAGTGGGTGGCGCCATCGGTGCCTTCTCTGACTGGGCTGCCAACCAGAACCCGGTACTGGCCTTCGGTATCTACGGCGTGGTTGAGCGCTCCCTGATCCCGTTCGGTCTGCACCACATCTGGAACGTACCGTTCTTCTATCAGGCTGGTACCTGCGTCAACGGTGCCGGTGAAACTGTTCACGGTATCATGACCTGCTTCCTGACTGCTGATGACGCTTCCCGCGCTGCCGGTAACGGCTTCGGTCAGCTGGCTGGTGGCTACCTGTTCAAAATGTTCGGTCTGCCTGCTGCTGCGTTCGCCATTGCTCACGCTGCCAAGCCGGAAAACCGCGCCAAGATCGTTGGTATCATGGCCTCTGCAGCCCTGACCTCTTTCCTGACCGGTATCACCGAGCCGATTGAATTCTCCTTCCTGTTCATCGCTCCGGTTCTGTACGCAATCCACGCTGTACTGGCTGGTCTGGCTTATGTGCTGACCAACTCTCTGGGTATCGTACACGGTCACACCTTCTCCAACGGCTTCATCGACTTCGTGGTGCAATCTCCGCGTGCCGACAACATGCTGCTGCTGGTAGGTCTGGGTCTGGTTTACGCGGCCATCTACTACGTGGTATTCAGCTTCGTTATCCGTGCCATGAACCTGAAAACCCCGGGTCGTGAAGACGAGACTGCTGAAGAGGCCGTTGGCCAAGGCAAAGACGAGATGTCTGCTGCTCTGGTTGCCGCCTTCGGTGGTAAAGAGAACATCGCTTCTCTGGATGCCTGCATCACCCGTCTGCGTGTTGGCGTGAAAGATGTTGCCAAGGTTGACCAGGCTGGTCTGAAGAAGCTGGGTGCTGCCGGTGTGGTAGTGGCTGGTTCCGGCGTTCAAGCCATCTTCGGTACCAAGTCCGACAACCTGAAAACCGACATGGACATCTGGATGAAGAGCAACTAATTCTGTTGCCTGAATATCAGCGTGTTTGAAGAGGGAGGCGAAAGCCTCCCTCTTGCTATTTGTGGTTATGGAGCGTGCGAGTCGCTGTAGATCGATCTCGGCAGGAGTCTCTTTGCCCAAGGGGCGATATGTAACGGGATGCCCTCTGTCGGCACAACTGCTGGTGTGCCTCGCTCGCCTTATCGCACACCATCACCAGATCAACCTTATAGCCAGATAAAGTCATCCAGTAATCAGCCAATAAAAAGAGCGCCATCTGGGCGCTCTTTCGTCGAGTCGAGGGGATTAGAGTTTCTCCAGATCCCGTTCGATTTCGCTGATCTTGTTTTGTACCACTTTTTCCAGATGGCGCAGGTCGCGCAGGATCTTTTGCTTGATGTCCGGGTCGGCTTGCTGATGGACGCCCTGGGTCAGGTTGTCCAGCTCGTCCACCACATACTTGAGGTTGGCGTTGATCTCGGTGACATCCTTGTACTCATGGGTACCGGAGTCGACCAGCATGGTCTTGCGCTGGCGGGGATACTTGAATTTGACACTCTTGGCGAAGAACTCGCCCTTCTGCTTCTTGAAGTAGATCTTGAGGATGTCGTGGTTGGCCTCCTGGCGCAGGGTATAGCTGTCGACGGAGGCGGGATCCTGGATCCCCAGGCTCTTCAGATTCTCGTACATCAGGCTTCCTCGGTTTGAAACGATCCTGTCCCATCCATCTTAACCGATGCCTCATGGCTTGCCTGTGACAAGGGCGCCAAAATCAAAAGGGCGCCATCAGGCGCCCTTTTCATCACGGCAATGCTGATTACTCGTCGATGGAGCGCAGCAGGGCGTTGATGCCGACTTTGGCACGGGTTTTGGCATCGACCTTTTTGACGATCACCGCCGCGTAGAGGCTGTACTTGCCGCACTTGGAGGGCAGGGAGCCGGAGACGACCACGGAGCCAGCCGGTACGCGGCCGTAGTGGATCTCGCCGGTTTCGCGGTCATAGATGCGGGTGGATTGGCCGATAAAGACGCCCATGGAGATGACGGAACCTTCCTCGACGATGACCCCTTCAACCACTTCGGAGCGGGCACCGATAAAGCAGTTGTCTTCGATGATGGTCGGGTTGGCCTGCAGCGGTTCCAGTACGCCGCCGATGCCGACGCCGCCGGAGAGGTGAACGTTCTTACCGATCTGGGCGCAAGAGCCGACAGTGGCCCAGGTATCGACCATGGTACCTTCGTCAACGAAGGCGCCGATGTTGACGTAGGAGGGCATCAGCACGGTATTGGGGGCGATAAAGGAGCCTTTGCGGGCTGTTGCCGGCGGCACCACGCGCACACCCGCTTCCTTGAACTGCTCGGCGGTGTAGTTGGAGAATTTGAGGGGAACCTTGTCGTAGTACTGGGCATCATCGCCCTTGATGATGCCGTTGTCGTTGATGCGGAAGTAGAGCAGTACCGCTTTCTTCAACCACTGATGGACAACCCACTCACCGGCGATCTTCTCGGCAACCCGTGCCTTGCCAGAGTCCAGCAGGTCGATGGCTTGCAGGATGGCGGACTTGGTGGCGCTATCCACGGAGCCCGGAGTAATGGTGTCGCGGCGCTCGAAGGCCGCTTCAATGATCTGTTGCAACTCGGTCATGACAGGTTTCCTTTAAAAAATTCTGTTTGTTGTATCACACTTTTCCGACTGTTTTTAAGGGGTTGACCGGAATTCTTCCGGCCAGCGGCCATTTCTTCATCCTGTGTGCGCCAACCAGTTGTTTGGCATGGCAAAAAACGCCCGACAATCAGCCTCTTTCGAATCACTCTTCGCTTAATCCAGTACCGACTGTTGGGGATTGAGTTGGTGTACCAGTCGCTCTTCCAGCTGTTTTTGCTGCTCGGCGGTCAATGGTTCGCCATCGAGGCTGGTCAGGCTGAAAAAGTCCTCGACCCTCTCACCGAAAGTGGCAATTTTGGCGGCGTGCAGCGACAGCCCGCACTGCTGGAATACGGCACCGATCCGCGCCAGCAGGCCAGGAGTGTCGAGGGCTGTCAGCTCCATCAGGGTGTGGCGGCTTTCCCCTTTATGAGGCAAAAAGACCACCCTGGTTGGCACGCTGAACTGGCGGTGGCGCCGCGACAGCGGCTTATTGCGCAGCACCAGCTTGCCAGGCTCCTGCAGCGCCTTCTCCAGCGCTTTCTTGATGGTGGCTGTGCGGTTGGGGCTGATGGGCTCGCCGCTCGGCTCCAGCACCACGAAGGTATCGAGCACATAGTTGCTGCGCGAGTTCATGATCTGGGCGTCGTGGATGTTAAGGTTCTTCTGATCCAGCGCCGAGGCCACGGTGGCAAACAGATTCGGCGTGTCGCGGCAGTAGATAAATACCTCGCTGCCGCCGCGGGTCGGGTGTTTGCCGATGATCACCAGCGGCGCCGGATTGTCGCCATGCTCGATGATGTGGCGGCAGTGCCAGGCGATCTGCTCCGGGCTGTGACGCAGGAAGTAGTCGGCCTTGAAATCGGCCCAGAGCTGGTTGATCGCATCGATCGATACATCCCGTTGCGCCAGCAGTTGCTTGGCCTGACGCTGGTTTTCGCGAATGCGCAGCCGCATGTCGGGCGGGTTTTCCAGCCCCTGGCGCAGCGCCTTCTGGGTCGCGAAGTAGAGCTCCCGCAGCAGGGTGCCCTTCCAGTCGTTCCACAGGGTATCGTTGGTGGCGCAGATATCGGCCACGGTGAGGCAGTAGAGCAGGTCGAGATGCTGCTCGTCGCGCACCTTCTGGGCAAAGTCGGTGACCACGTCGGGGTCATAGATATCGCGGCGCTGGGCGGTGACCGACATCAGCAGATGGTGGCGCACCAGCCAGGCGACCAGCCGACTCTCGTAGCGATCCAGACCGTGCAGCTGGCAGAACTCCAGCGCATCGACGGCGCCGAGTTCCGAGTGATCGCCGCGCCGCCCTTTGGCGATGTCGTGGAACAGGGCGGCGATGCTGAGCAGCTCCGGTTTGCGCAGCCGGGTGAAGACCTCGTGGCAGAGCGGGTGGCTCTGGCGACTGGCCGGATTGGGGAACTGATGAATGTTCTTGAGCAGCCGATGGGTGTGCTCATCCACCGTGTAGGCGTGGAACATGTCGAACTGCATCTGGCCGACGATGAGGTTCCATTGCGGCAGATAGGCGGCGAGGATGCCGTATTTGTGCATCAGGGTGAGCGGCAGGCCGATGCCGTTGGGGTGGCGCAGCAACGCCATAAAGAGACGACGGCAGTTGGGCAAGTCCTGCAGCCAGCAGTTAAGTTTGCGCCGTGCCTCGCGCAGTTGGCGCAAGGTGGCCGAGTGGATGCCCGCAATCTCGGGATGCTGGGCCATCTGATAGAAGAGGCGCAGGATAGCAGCTGGTTCACGGCTAAACAGCTCGGCATCCACCGCATCGATGAGGCGGCCACGGAGCTGGAACTCGTCGGAGAGGCGGCGCACATCCATGGCGGTGTTGCCGAGGATCGCCTCGTCAAACAGCTGCAGCAGCATCTCGTTGAGCTCGGAAACCCGCCGTACCGTCTGGTAGAAGCGCTTCATCATCTGCTCGACCGGAGTGTTGCCTTCCCCCTCGAACCCCAGCATCTGGGCTACGGTGCGCTGGCGATCGAACAGCAGGCGGTTATCTCCCTTGTTGATGGCCATGTGCAGGGCAAAGCGCACTTTCCAGAGGAAATTCTGGCAGTCGAGCAGTTCGCGATACTCGGCGCGATTGAGAAAGCCGTGGCTGGTCATCTCGAACAAGGTGGTGGCGCCAAAGTGGCGGCGGGCGACCCAGGCGAGGGTTTGAATATCCCGCAGGCCGCCCGGATTGCTCTTGAGATCCGGCTCCAGCTTGTAGGCGGTGCCGAGAAACTGCTGATGGCGCTCCGCCTGCTCCTGGCGCTTGGCGCGAAAGAAGGCTTCACTCGGCCAGAAGTGCTGGGGGCCGGTGGCCTCTTTTAGTTGCCGAAAGCCCTCCTGGCGACCTGTGATGTAGCGGGCCTCGATGAGGTTGGTTGCTACCGTAATATCGGCGCGCCCCTGCTCGAGGCACTCCGCCACGTTGCGCACCGCCTGACCCACCTCCAGCTTGAGATCCCACAGCAAGGTGATGAACTCGCCGATCCGCAGCCCCAACACCTCGTCCAGTTCGTCGCCGTCATAGAGGATCAGCAGGTCGATGTCGGAGTGGGGGTGCAGCTCGCCACGGCCATAACCGCCTACCGCGATCAGGGTGAGGTCGCTCTTGTCGAAGCCGAACTTCTGCCACAACCGGCAGAGCAGCTGATCCATGTATTCGGAGCGGGTGGCGACCAGCTCGATGATGTTGTCGCCGGCATCAAAACGGGCGTGCAGCCAGCCGAGAAAGCGGCTCAGGTACTCTTTGCAGTTGTCGCGAGTGAGCTGGTCATCGGGTAACAAATGGGGGGAAAGCAGGCTGGCGTCCATGGCATCTCACACGCAAGTGGCAGGCAAACGGCTGAAACAGAAGTAAAAACCCCGGCGCTTTGGAAGTTCAGGGCCGGGGTTCGATGCTAGCTGTGTTTGATGAAGCGGTCGATAGCGTCATCGGGGCGCAGGGTGAGCACCTCGCAGCCATCCTCGGTCACCAGCAGGGTGTGTTCCCACTGGGCGGAGTCGCCGCCATCCTTGGTGGTCACGGTCCAGCCATCCTTCGGATTGACCTTGCAGTGATACTTCTTGCTGTTGACCATGGGCTCGATGGTGAAGCACATGCCCGCTTTCAGCTCCAGCTTGCCACTGTTGCGGTAGTGGAGGATCTGCGGCTCTTCGTGGAACTCGGCACCGATGCCGTGACCGCAGTAGTCACGCACCACGGAGAAACCGGCCTTCTCGACGATGGGCTGGATGACAGCGCCAATCTCGGTGATGCAGGCACCCGGACGCACCTTCTTGATGGCGGCATAGAGGCTCTCTTGCGCAACTTTGCAGAGCTGGCGGCGCAGCGGGGTGGTTTCACCCACGATGAACATGGCCGAGGTATCGCCGTGGTAGCCATCCTTGATGACGGTGATATCCAGGTTGATGATGTCGCCATCACGCAGCTTCTTGTGATTCGGGATACCGTGGCAGATCACATCGTTCACCGAGGTGCAGATGGATTTGGGGAAGCCGTGGTAGTTGAGCGGAGCTGGAACCGCCTGTTGTACGTCGACAATATAGTCGTGGCAGAGGGTGTTCAGTTCGTCAGTGGTGACGCCAGCTTTGACATGGGGCGCAATCATGACCAGCACATCGGCGGCCAATTGGCCGGCAACGCGCATCTTTTCAATCTCTTCCGGTGTCTTGATTTTAATGGACATGGGATCTCTCTTGCGGCCTGCCGCTGGGCCTGCGAGGGCAGACAGGACAGGTAATGAAAAATAGATGCGTTTGCAATCAGGGCAAAATTTTATCCGCAACCCCCGCGTACTTCCAGTGTGATTGTCATCACAACGTCAAATCGGCGTCGCAGCATCCTCTGGCGGGAGCCATATTTACACCTGTTTAGGGTGTCGGCCGGTGGTGTCCTGAACAAAGTTATGGTATAAAGCGCGCCGGAATGGGGAACTTGCGTCCCGATTTCATCACCCTTACTTAAACAACACACACACATCGACACATATGCCGGGGTGCCTTAACGGGTCGGTTATATGGGATGTGTGGAGGCCTAACCCCAATACAGAGGTATAAAATGGCTAAAGTTTCTATGCGCGACATGCTGCAAGCCGGCGTTCACTTCGGTCACCAGACTCGTTACTGGAACCCGAAAATGAAATCCTACATCTTCGGTGCCCGCAGCAAAGTTCACATCATCAACCTGGAAAAAACCGTTCCGATGTTTGACGATGCCATGAACTTCATCAGCTCCGTAGCTGCCAAGAAAGGCAAGGTACTGTTCGTTGGTACCAAGCGTGCCGCGTCTGAAGCCGTAAAAGAAGCCGCTGAGCGTTGCGACCAGTTCTATGTAAACCACCGCTGGCTGGGCGGTATGCTGACCAACTGGAAAACCGTTCGTCAGTCTATCAAGCGCCTGAAAGATCTGGAAACCCAGAGCCAGGACGGTACCTTCGACAAGCTGACCAAGAAAGAGGCGCTGATGCGTACTCGCGAAATGGAAAAGCTGGAGAAGAGCCTGGGTGGTATCAAGAACATGGGCGGCCTGCCTGACGTTCTGTTCGTTGTCGATGCCGACCACGAGCATATCGCTATCAAAGAAGCCAATAACCTGGGTATCCCGGTAGTTTCCATCGTTGATACCAACTCCAACCCGGACGGCGTTGACTATGTCATCCCGGGTAACGACGACGCTATCCGTGCCGTACAGCTGTACCTGAATGCTGCTGCTGACACCGTACTGGAAGCTCGCGCTCAGGACATCGTTGTTCAAGCCGAACAAGATGGCTTCGTTGAAGCTGAGTAATTGATAAGGACTGTAAAGCCCTTATTAACCAAGCTGATGTAATTGGTTAGCAGGGGCCCTTGTGGCCCCTGTTTCTTGTCAATTCAAGACCGAGGATACTGGACATGGCTAACGTTACTGCCGCCCTGGTAAAAGAACTGCGCGAGCGCACTGCCGCTGGCATGATGGATTGCAAAAAAGCACTGGAAGAAGCTGCTGGTGATATCGAGCTGGCAATTGAGAACATGCGCAAATCCGGTCAGGCCAAAGCCGCCAAGAAAGCTGGCCGTATCGCCGCTGAAGGCGTTATCTTTGCTCGCACCGAAGGCAACGTTGCCGTCATGATCGAGCTGAACAGCGAAACCGACTTCGTCGCCAAAGATGCCAGCTTCATGGCAATGGGCCAGAAGATCGCGGACATCGCTGCGACCCAGAAAATTGCTGACGTTGACGCGCTGAAAGCCGCTGACTTCGGTAACGGCGAATCCGTCGAGCTGACCATCACCAACCTGATCGCCAAGATCGGTGAGAACATGAACCTGCGTCGCGTGATGCTGGTTGAAGGTGACAACCTGGGTACCTACGTTCACGGTTCCCGCATTGGTGTTATCACCAAGCTGACCGGTGGTTCTGCCGAGCTGGCCAAAGATCTGGCCATGCACGTTGCTGCCAACAGCCCGCAATTCGTCAAGCCTGAAGACGTGTCTGCTGAAGTCGTTGCCAAAGAGCGCGAAATCCAGATCGACATCGCCATCAACTCCGGCAAGCCGAAAGAGATCGCCGAGAAGATGGTTGAAGGCCGCATGAAGAAGTTCACCGGTGAGGTTTCCCTGACTGGTCAACCGTTCGTGAAAGATCCTTCCATGACCGTTGCCGAGCTGCTGAAGAAAGAAGGCGCTGACGTTGTCTCCTTCACCCGTTTCGAAGTGGGCGAAGGCATCGAGAAGCAAGAGACCGATTTCGCTGCTGAAGTTGCAGCCCAAATCGCGGCCGCTCAAAAGGCCTAATCGAACCGGTTTTTCCGTTTCCCCAGACCGCGACTTATGTCGCGGTCTTTATATGACCAGGAATCAGTGACATGAGTACCAATCCCAAACCTGCATACAGACGTGTTCTTCTGAAGTTGAGTGGTGAAGCCCTGCAAGGATCCGAGGGTTTCGGCATTGATCCGGCGGTGCTGGAGCGGATGGCCCAAGAGATCAAAGAACTGGTTGAGTTGGGTGTTCAGGTCGGTCTGGTCATCGGTGGCGGCAACCTGTTCCGTGGTGCCGGTCTTGCCAAAGCGGGCATGAACCGCGTGGTGGGCGACCACATGGGTATGCTGGCAACTGTCATGAACGGTCTGGCCATGCGTGATGCCCTGCATCGTGCTTATGTGAATGCCCGTCTGATGTCTGCCATCTCCCTGCAAGGCGTCTGCGACTCCTACAGCTGGGCCGAGGCAATCAGCCAGCTGCGCGCTGGCAAAGTCGTTATCTTCTCTGCCGGTACCGGCAACCCCTTCTTCACTACCGATTCTGCGGCTTGCCTGCGCGGGATCGAGATCGAAGCCGACGTGGTGCTCAAAGCCACCAAGGTTGATGGTGTATACAACGAAGATCCGGTCAAGAATCCGGATGCCGTGCTGTATCATGAACTGAGTTATGATGAAGTTCTTGAAAAAGAGCTCAAGGTGATGGATCTTGCTGCCTTTACCCTGGCACGTGACCATGATCTGCCGATCCGCGTGTTCAACATGAACAAACCGGGTGCCCTGCGCCGGGTTGTCATGGGTGAACCGGAAGGCACTCTGATCCACCACGTTGGTAAATAAGATAAAAGTGAGCCACCTGGCGCTCTTATCCTATCCATCACGTCAGTAAATAAGATAGACACGGGCCGTGTAGCGGCTCGTTCGCCAAAAGGAAAACCACTGTGATCAACGAGATTAAAAACGACGCCAAGGACCGTATGGGCAAGAGCGTAGAAGCGCTCAAGACTCAAATGTCCAAGATCCGTACCGGCCGCGCTCACCCGAGCCTGCTCGACGGCATCCAGGTTGAGTATTACGGTGCTGCCACTCCGCTGAAACAGTTGGCCAACGTCGTGGCAGAAGATGCTCGCACCCTCTCCATCTCCATTTTTGACCGCTCCATGATCCAGGCGGTAGAGAAGGCGATCCTGACCTCCGATCTGGGCCTGAACCCGTCCAGCAATGGCCAGACCCTGCGCGTGCCGCTGCCGCCGCTGACCGAAGAGCGCCGTCGCGACCTGACCAAGATCGTCCGTGCCGAAGCGGAAAATGCCCGTGTTGCCGTGCGCAACATCCGTCGTGACGCCAACGCTGATCTGAAAGCGCTGCTGAAGGACAAAGAGATCTCCGAAGACGACGACCGTCGCGCTCAGGAAGAGATCCAGAAACTGACCGACTCCTACGTCAAGCTGGTCGATGAGGCCCTTGCCGTAAAGGAGAAGGAGCTAATGGAAATCTAACCGTCTGAAAGGTATATTACGAGCGCCGTGTAGTGCCCCTGCACGGCGCTTTTGTCTTTGTGGGAGAATTACATGTCGCTTTTGGCTGCGTTGGGTGATTGTGCCAACTCGTCTTTACCCCGTCACGTCGCCATCATCATGGATGGTAACGGTCGCTGGGCCCAGAACCGAGGCAAGATGCGGGTTTATGGCCACAAGGCGGGCGTCAAGTCAGTGCGCGAGGCCGTTACCTTTGCTGCGCGTGCCAAGATCGAGGCATTGACCCTGTTTGCATTCTCCAGCGAGAACTGGCGCCGCCCGGAAGGGGAGGTCAGTGCCTTGATGGAACTGTTCATCACAGTGCTGGGTCGTGAGGTGCAGAAACTGCACAACAACGGGATCCGGCTCAAGGTGATTGGCGATACTGCTCGCTTTAGTGAGCGGTTGCAGGCCAAAATCGCCAAGGCGGAGGCCTTGACCGCCAATAACAAGGGGTTGACCCTGAACATTGCGGCCAACTATGGCGGCCAGTGGGATATCGCCCAGGCGGCCCGCAAGCTGGCCAAAGCAGTGGCGGCCGGTGAACTGGCCGCTGACGACATTGATGAATCCATGTTGACCCGCGAGGTTTGCATGGCCGATCTGCCACCTGTGGACCTGTTGATCCGCACTGGGGGCGATCATCGCATCAGCAACTTTGTGTTATGGCAGCTCGCCTATGCCGAGCTCTATTTTACCCCGGTATTGTGGCCCGATTTCAACGAGGCCGAGTTCAGTGAGGCGGTCGCCTCTTTCGTTGCCCGCGAGCGTCGCTTCGGTTGCACGGGTGAACAGATACGGGAATTGATCGCCGAGCAGCAGACCGGCTAAACCCCGCTCCCAAGAGAGAGGTTTCTTTTGCTAAAACAACGAATTATTACTGCTTTGATGTTGATCCCCCTGGTGTTGGGGGCGCTCTTCTTTCTGCCATTGAAATTTTTTGCCCTGTTGGCAGCGCTGGTGTTTTTGTTGGCCAGTCGAGAATGGAGTGGGTTTGTCTCTGCTGCTCCGCAGCAATGGTTGCCCATCGTATTTTGTCTGTTGCTCGGTGCCAGCCTCTTTTGGCTGCCAGTGGAGCAACTCTGGACGCCCCACCTGCACCCCCTCGTGATGGGCGTGCTCTGGACAGCGGTAAGCTGGTGGCTGCTGGGTCTGCTGCTGGTGCTGCGCTATCCCCAAAGCGCCAAGCTGTGGAAAGAGTCTATCTGGCTCAAGTCGCTGTTTGGTCTGGTGACCCTGGTTCCCTTCTTCTGGTCGCTGGTCGCTATCCGTGGTTACAACTTTTACCATGACCCCATGATGGGCGCCTGGATCCTGTTGTTCGTGATGGGACTGGTCTGGGCGGCAGATTCTGGCGCGTATTTTTTCGGCAAGGCGTTCGGTAAGCACAAGCTGGCACCCGCCGTCAGTCCGGGCAAGACCATCGAAGGAATGTGCGGTGGCCTCTTTACCGCCAGCCTGCTGGCCATCGGCGTTACCTGGTCGATGGGATTTGTTCCTGCCAAGATGATCACCGTGCTGTTTTGCTCTCTGCTGGCGGTGCTTGCTTCCGTACTCGGTGATCTGACCGAGAGCATGTTCAAGCGCGAAGCAGGCATCAAGGACTCCGGCACTCTGCTGCCGGGTCATGGCGGGATTCTCGACCGGATTGACAGCCTGACCGCCGCCCTGCCGGTGTTTCTGCTCAGTTATCTGCTACTCAGTCAGGAGTTTTGATGCACAAGTCACTGGTTATTCTGGGGGCCTCCGGCTCCATTGGTCAGAGTACCTTGAAAGTGCTGCGCCATAACCCGGGCAGTTGGCAAGTGTTGGCGTTGACCGCCGCCCGCAACGTGGATGCCATGTTGCGGGACTGCCTCGAATTCTCCCCCCGTTTTGCCGTGATGGTCGATGAGGATGCCGCCCGTGAACTGGCTGCCCGTCTGAAAGCGCACGGCAGTGCGACCCGGGTCATGTCTGGTGCAGCAGCCCTTTGCGAGGTTGCCGCTCACCCCGACGCCCATAGCGTGATGGCCGCCATTGTGGGGGCGGCCGGACTGGCCCCGACCATGGCCGCGGTACGTGCCGGCAAGCGTATTTTGCTGGCCAACAAGGAGGCGCTGGTGATGTCCGGTGCTTTCTTCATGGAGGCCGTGCGCGAGCATGGCGCCGAGCTGCTGCCGATCGACAGCGAACACAATGCCATCTTCCAGTGTCTGCCGACCGCCGTGCAGCGCCAGCCCGGTTTTTGCGATCTGGCGGCGGCGGGGATCAGCAAGATTTTGCTGACCGGTTCTGGCGGCCCGTTCCGTTACACCGAGATCAGCGAGCTGGCCAAGGTGACGCCTGCGCAGGCTATCGCTCATCCCAACTGGTCGATGGGGGCCAAGATTTCGGTCGACTCCGCCACCATGATCAACAAGGGGCTGGAGTACATCGAGGCGCGCTGGTTGTTCAATGCGGCGCCCGAGCAGATCCAGGTGGTGATCCACCCCCAGTCGGTGATCCACTCCATGGTGCAGTACAAGGATGGTTCCGTGCTGGCTCAGCTTGGCAATCCGGACATGTGTACCCCCATTGCCCATGCGCTGGCTTATCCCAATCGCATCCCCTCCAGTGTGGAACCTTTGGATTTCTTCAGTGTCGGAGAGTTCAGCTTTATCCGGCCTGATTATGATCGCTACCCCTGTCTGGCGTTGGCCATCAATGCCTGCCAGAAGGGACAAGCGGCGACCACTGCGCTCAATGCGGCCAACGAGGAGGCGGTTGCCGCCTTCCTGGCCGGGCTCATCGGCTTTATGGATATTGCCCGAGTCAACGAGACCGTGATGCTGGCGCTGGAGAGCAGCGCAGTCGGCTCGCTCGATGATCTGTTTGCCCTGGACGGTGCGGCAAGAGCCCGTGCTCACACTTTGATTGAGGAGCTTGGCTGATGGGCGGTGTGTTGTGGAATATCGGTGCCTTTGTTGTTGCGCTGGGCCTGCTGGTCGCGGTGCACGAGTTTGGTCACTTCTGGGTGGCCCGTCGTTGTGGCGTCAAGGTTGAGCGCTTCTCCATCGGTTTTGGCAAGGCGATCTGGCGCCGGATGGGTAAAGATGGCACCGAATATGTGCTGGCGCTGATCCCGCTCGGTGGCTACGTCAAGATGCTCGATGGCCGGGTCGATGAACTCAAGCCCGGTGACGAGCAGTATGCCTTCAACCACAAGAGTGTCTGGGCGCGGATGGCGATTGTCGCCGCAGGTCCCATGGCCAACTTCGTCTTTGCCCTGTTTGCCCTCTGGCTGATGTTTATCATCGGGGTGCCGAGCGTCAAGCCGGTGATCGGTGAAGTGCGTCCGGCATCCATCGTTGCCGAGGCGGGTGTGCTGCCGGGGATGGAGATTGTCGGGGTCGGCGATGAGCAGACCGGTGACTGGGAGAGCGTCACTTACGCCCTTATCAGCCATCTGGGTGATGATGCTGTGACTCTCAAGGTGCAGGCACCCAATACCAGCTATGCCACCGACAAAACCTTGTCGCTGACCGGCTGGACCTTCGATCCGGATAAAGAGTCGCCCATCGGTAGTCTGGGGATCGTCCCCCTGAGTGGCAAAGTGTTGTCCGTCGTGGCTGCCGTGGTGGCCAAGAGTGCCAGTGAAAAGGCTGGGCTGCAGGTCGGTGACCGTATCAAACAGGTCGGCGATCAGCCTATTACCGCGTGGGCCCAGTTTGTCGAGCTAGTGCAGCAGGCACCGGGCGAACCCCTGCAAGTGGTGGTTGAGCGCAACAACAGTGATCTCAACCTGACCCTGACCCCGGATAGCCGCAAGGTGCAGGGCAAGCTGGTAGGATTCGTCGGTCTCTCGCCACAACTGGTTCCATTACCGGATGAATATCGAATTCTGTTACAGTATGGGCCTTTGCAGGCGCTGTGGCATGGCGCGGACAAGACCTGGAGCCTGATCACGCTCACTTTTGACATGATTGGCAAGCTGATCGGTGGCATCGTGTCGCTGGACAACCTGAGTGGCCCCATCTCCATTGCCAAGGGCGCCGGCAGCAGTGCCGACTATGGTCTGGTCTATTTCTTGAGTTTTCTGGCGCTGATCAGCGTCAACCTGGGAATTATCAATCTGTTCCCCCTGCCGGTGCTCGATGGTGGCCATCTGGTCTATTTCCTGATCGAAGCGGTCACCGGCAAGCCGGTATCAGAGAAAATACAGGAAGTTGGTTTCAGGATCGGCGCCGCCATTCTGATGTTATTGATGGGCATTGCGCTGTTTAACGATTTCGCTCGCCTCTGAGGCCAGAGCATCAACAAGGACACATAAGAACAAAATGGCTGTTAAAAAAGCATTGGTGTTGAGTTGCCTGCTGGGTGCCAGTTTCCTGGCCCAGGCGGCCCCTGCCTCTTTTGTGGTGCAAGATATCCAGGTCGAAGGTCTGCAACGGGTGACCCTGGGTGCCGCACTGTTGAACCTGCCGATCCGGGTCGGTGATACCGTCGACTCCGTGGCTCTGGCCAGCGCCATCAAGAAGCTCTATGCCTCGGGTAACTTCGAGGATGTGAAGGTTTACCGTGACGGCCAGGTGCTGCAGGTGATGGTCAAGGAGCGTCCGACCATCTCCAGCATCGAGTTTGCCGGCAACAAGGATATCAAAGAGGAGCAACTGACCCAGAGTCTGGAGTCCTCAGGTATTCGTGTGGGTGATCCGCTGGATCGCACCGTACTCACTTCCCTCGAGAAGGGACTGGAAGATTTCTACTATGGCGTGGGTAAATACTCCGCCAAGGTCAAGGCCATCGTCACCCCGTTGCCGCGCAACCGGGTCGACCTCAAGTTCACCTTCGTGGAAGGGGAAGCGGCCAAGATCCAGCAGATCAACATCGTCGGCAACAGCGTCTTCCCTGAAGAGAAGCTGATTGCTCAGCTCTCCCTGCGCGACGAAGTGCCCTGGTGGAACTTCACCGCCGACCAGCGCTATCAGAAGCAGAAGCTGGCGGGTGATATCGAGACCCTGCGCTCCTACTACATGGACCGCGGCTATATCCGCTTCCAGCAGGAGTCTACCCAGGTCTCCATGACCCCCGACAAGAAGGGCGTCTATGTCACCCTCAACATCAAGGAAGGGGATCAGTACAAGGTCTCCGGTGTCCAGCTCAAGGGTGACCTGATCGATCGCGGTGGCGAGATGAAGGGATTGATCCCGATTGCTGCCGGCAGTACCTACTCTGCCAGTCAGGTGACTCATACCGAAGAGGTGCTCTCCAAGTTCCTCGGTCGTTACGGTTATGCCTATCCGAAAGTAGTCACCTTCCCGCAGATCAATGACAAGACCAAGGAAGTGGAGCTGATCGTCAACGTTGAACCGGGCCCCCGTGTCTATGTGCGCAATATCAACTTCAGCGGTAACGCCACCACCGAAGATCAGGTACTGCGTCGCGAGATGCGCCAGATGGAGGGCACCTGGCTCTCCTCCGACAACATCGAGCAGTCCAAGAGCCGTCTCAACCGCCTTGGTTATTTCGAGAGCGTCGAAGTGGACACCAAGCGGGTGCCGGGCAACGATGACCTGGTTGACCTCGACTTCAAGGTCAAGGAGCAGCCTGCTGGCTCCATCAACGCCGGTATCGGTTACGGCACCGAATCGGGTCTCAGCCTGCAAGCGGGGATCTCTCAGAATAACTTTATGGGTACCGGTAAAACGGTCTCCATCAACGCCAGCACCAACGACTACTCCAAGAACGTTGACCTGAGCTACAACGACCCCTACTTCACCGTAGATGGTGTCAGCTTGGGTGGTCGGGTCTACTACAACCAGTTCCGCGCCGATGATGCCGATATCGTCGATTACGAGAACGAAACCATCGGTTTCCGTCTCTCCAGCGGCTTCCCGGTCAACGAGTTCAACCGTCTCGACTTCAGCACCGGTATCGAGAGCACCAAGCTGAGCCGTCCATCATTCAACAGCCAGAACTATCAGGAGTGTCTGAAGGACAATCCGGATACTGATGGCAATACCTACTGCTGGGATCAGTGGAACGATAACCGCCAGTCGGTGCAGATGGATCAGTTCTGGAATCTCTATTCACAGGATGGTTCCAATCTCGACTTCGTGACCATCGATGTGACCGCTGGTTGGACCCGCTCCACCCTAAACAAGGGGATGTTCCCTACCGCCGGTGACCGCCAGCGTGTCAACGCCAAGGTGACCGTGCCGGGGATGGAACTGCAGTACTACAAGCTTTCCGCCGAAGATGCCCACTACTTCCCGCTCGATGCGGATCATAACTGGGTGATGATCGGCAAGGGGCGCGTCTCCTACGGTAACGGCTATGGCGATGACCCCATGCTGCCGTTCTTCGAGAACTACTATGCCGGTGGTTTCGATACGGTACGTGGCTTCAAGAGCAACACCATTGGTCCCAAGGCGATTTACAAGACCTACAACAAACCGGGGGTTGGCACTTGTACTGGCAGTCAACCTTGTGAGACCGGCAGTTATGAAGGTTCCGACACCTCGGTGGGCGGTAACGCTCTGGCCGTTGCAACACTGGAGCTGGTCTTCCCGACCCCGTTCGTCTCCGAGACCTATCGTCCGCAGATCCGTTCCACCGTCTTTATGGATGCAGGTACCGTCTGGAGCACTGATTTTGCCAACGGAGCATATCCTTGCGCCGCCGGTTCTGATTGCAACTATCTGAGCCAGGACTACTCCAGCCCGGGCAATATCCGGGTCTCTGCCGGTGTCTCCCTGCAGTGGCTCTCGCCGATGGGCCCGCTGGTGTTCGCCCTGGCCAAGCCGATCAAGAAATACGAAGGGGATCGTACCGAGTTCTTCTCCTTCAACATCGGTCGTACTTTCTAAGCAGAGTTTCGCCCCCACCCATGCGGTGGGGGTCTTCAATGATGGGACGCGCGGTATGCGTGCCTCACCAGGTAACAAGACGGCCTTAACGCCGCTTGCATAATCGGGTAAATCAGGTAGCCCTCGCCATGAGGGAACAAGGAGTAAGTGTGAATAAAGCGTTGAAAGTAGCTGGTTTGAGCTTTGCACTGATGGCTGCCGGCATGGGTTCTGCCTTCGCTGAGACCAAGATCGCCGTGGTTGATATGGGCGAAGTCTTCCAAAAGCTGCCCCAGCGTGAAGCCGTTGCAGCCAAGCTGAAAGGTGAATTCGAGCCGCGCATGCGTGAGCTGCAGAAGCTGGAACAGGAAGGCCAGAAGCTGGTCGAGAAGTTCCGCAAGGATGAAGCCTTCATGAGCGCCGAGCAGAAGAAGCAGAACCAGGAGAAGCTGGCCAAGCTGCAGATGGAGTTCAACCAGAAGCGTCAAGCCTTTGAGCAGGACAACGGCCGCCGTCAGTCCGAAGAGCGCAACAAGATCCTGACCAAGGTGCAGGCTGCCATCGACTCCATCGCCAAGAGCAATGGTTACGATCTGGTGCTGGAGCGCAATGCCGCCCCGTATGCCGCCAGCAAGCTGGACATCTCCGGCCAGGTTATTTCTCAGGTAAGCAAGAGCAACTAATTGATGGCATTCACTCTCGCACAGCTGGCCCAGCAACTGGGGGCCCAGGTCCATGGCGACGGAACCCTGGAAATCCGCAAGGTAGCGACACTGGAAAAGGCCGGGGAGGGGGATATCACCTTCCTGTCCAACAAGAAGTACCGGCACTATCTGGAGCAGAGCAAGGCGACCGCCGTACTCATTACAGAAGCGGATCTGCCATTTTGTCCCACCAATGCCCTGGTGCTCAAAGACCCCTATGTGGGCTTTGCCCGGGTAGCCCAACTGCTGGACACCACCCCGCAGCCGGCCACGGATATCCATCCGAGCGCCGTTATCGCGGCTGACGTGCAACTGGGCGAGAGAGTGGCTATCGGCGCCAATGCAGTGATCGAATCCGGCGTCGTGCTGGGTGACGATGTACGCATTGGTCCGGGCTGTTTTGTTGGCAAAAATACCCGGCTGGGAGCCCGCTCCCGGCTGTGGGCTAACGTCACCCTCTATCACAATGTGACCATGGGTACCGACTGTCTGGTTCAATCCGGCACAGTGATCGGGGCCGATGGTTTCGGTTACGCCAACGAGCGTGGCGAGTGGATCAAGATCCCCCAGCTCGGCGGTGTGACCATTGGCAACCGGGTCGAGATCGGTGCCTGTACCACCATTGACCGCGGTGCGCTGGAAGATACCCGCATCGCTGACAACGTCATCATCGACAACCAGTGCCAGATCGCCCACAACGTGGAGATCGGTTACGGCACCGCCGTGGCGGGCTCCACCGTGATGGCTGGTAGTCTCAAGGTCGGCAAATACTGTATCATTGGCGGCGCTTCCGTCTTTAACGGGCATATGGAGATCTGCGACCAGGCCACCGTTACCGGTATGGCCATGGTGATGCGACCCATTACCGAGCCCGGTGTCTACTCTTCCGGCATCCCTCTGCAAACCAATAAAGAGTGGCGCAAGACCGCCGCCCGGGTGATGCGTATCGAAGAGATGCACAAGCGGTTAAGCAAGCTTGAGAAGAAGCTGGATCAAGAATAATCACGATTGGTATAGGGTACTGTTTTGACTACTGAAAAGAAGAGCCTGGGTATCCAGGAAATCATGGATCTGCTGCCCCACCGTTATCCGTTTCTGATGGTGGATCGTGTAGACGACTACGAGATCAGCGATGAGCGCAAAACCCTGCGCGCCATCAAGAACGTCTCGTTCAACGAGCCGATCTTCCAGGGGCACTTCCCGGCCAAGCCGGTGTTCCCGGGCGTACTGATCCTGGAAGCGATGGCACAGGCCACCGGTATCCTGGCCTTTACCATGGTGGGCAAGCCGTCTCCCAACGAACTCTACTATTTTGCCTCAATCGACAACGCTCGCTTCAAGCGTCCGGTCGGCCCCGGTGACCAACTGGTGCTGGACGTGGAGTTCCTGAAAGAGCGTCGCGGTATTGCCAAGTTCACCGGTGTCGCCACCGTCGACGGTGAAGTGGTCTGTACCGCCGAGCTGATGTGCGCCAAACGCGAGGTTTAACACACGTGATCGACCAGACTGCCATCATTCACGATACTGCCATCGTCCATGAGTCTGCCGTGATCGGTAAAGGGGTTGAAATCGGCCCCTTTTCTGTCATCGGCGCCGAGGTGGAAATCGGTGACAACACCTGGGTAGGTTCCCATGTGGTGATCAAGGGCCCGACCAAGATTGGTCGCGGCAACAAGATCTTCCAGCACACCTCCATCGGTGAGGATTGCCAGGACAAGAAGTACGCCGGTGAGCGCACTTTCCTCGAGATTGGCGACAACAACGTCATTCGCGAGAACTGCACCTTCCACCGCGGTACCATTCAGGATCAGAGCCTGACCAAGGTGGGCAGCGGTAACCTGTTCATGGTCAACGTTCATGTTGCCCACGATTGCATCATCGGTGACAACTGCATCTTCGCCAACAACGCGACCCTGGCGGGCCACGTGGTGATCGGTGACTTCGTGATCTTTGGTGGCCTCTCCGCCATTCACCAGTTCGGTCGCGTCGGTTCCCACGCCTTCGTCGGTGGCTGCGCCGCCCTGAACAAGGACGTGCCGCCTTACGTGATGGCCGCCGGCAACTACGCCAAGCCATTCGGGGTCAACTCCGAAGGTCTGCGTCGCCGCGGTTTCAGCGCCGAGGCCATCTCTGCCGTCAAGCGTGCCTACAAAGAGATCTTCCGTTCTGGCAAGACCATCGAAGAGGTGCTGCCGGTGCTGATCGAGATGGCGCAAGCCGAACCGGCCGTCCAGCTCTATGTGGATTTCCTCAAAGATAACGAGCGCGGGATCATCCGTGCCTGATCCGGTTCGAATCGGTATCGTCGCCGGAGAGGTCTCCGGCGACATTCTGGCTGCCGGTCTGGTGCGCGAGCTGCAGGCCCGCTACCCGGACGCGCAGTTCGAAGGGATCGCCGGGCCGCGGATGCAGGCCCTCGGCGTCAAGGCGCTGTTCGAGATGGAAGAGCTCTCCGTCATGGGGATCACCGAGGTGCTGGGCCGTCTGCCGCGCATCCTCAAGGTCCGTCGCGAACTGTTGCGCCACTTTATTGCCAATCCGCCCGATCTCTTCATCGGCGTGGATGCACCGGATTTCAATATCGGAGTGGAGCTGAAACTGCGCCGCGCCGGTATCAAGACGGTTCACTATGTCAGCCCCTCTGTGTGGGCCTGGCGCCAGAACCGTATTCACAAGATCAAGGCCGCCACCGACATGGTGCTCGCCTTCCTGCCGTTCGAGAAAGCCTTCTACGACCGCTTCGACGCCCCTTGCCGTTTTGTCGGTCACACCATGGCGGATGACATTCCATTGGTGCCGGATCAGGCTGCCGTGCGTCGCAATCTCGGTATCGATGCCAATCGCCGCTGGTTGGCGGTGCTGCCGGGCAGCCGTACCGCAGAAGTGGGCTTTATGTCGCCGCTGTTTCTCGAGGCGTGCAAACACCTGACGGTGCGCTATCCGGATCTCGGCTTCATCGTGCCGCTGGTCAACCAGAAACGGCGTGAGCAGTTTATGGCCATCAAGGCCGAGGTAGCGCCGGGTCTCGACATGGTGCTGCTGGAAGGGCAGGGCCGCGAGGCGATGATCGCCGCCGACGTAGTGATGCTGGCCTCTGGCACAGCGGCGCTCGAAGCCATGCTGGTGAAAAAGCCGATGGTGGTGGGTTACAAGCTCAAGCCCTTCAGCTATTGGCTGGCCCAGCGACTGGTGAAGACCGAATTTGTCTCTCTGCCCAACCTGCTTGCCGGTCGCATGCTGGTGCCGGAACTCATCCAGCACGAGTGCACCGCGGAGAATCTGGTGGAAGAGGTGAGCAAGTACTTCGAGCACGACAACAGTGCGCTGGTCAACACCTTCACCGAGCTGCACCAGCTGATCCGCTGCAATGCCGACTTGCAGGCCGCCGATGCGGTGGCGGATCTGCTCGGCAGATAACGCTATTTCGGACCGTCGATTGCGCCGCGCTACCCGTTCATTCGTTTTCGAGCGGTAATGCCGCGCCAGTCGACCCCTGTCAGGCCCCACGGGGCCTGTTTTGA
This sequence comes from Aeromonas sp. Y311-2, assembly GCF_027706025.1. Lineage (NCBI taxonomy): Bacteria > Pseudomonadati > Pseudomonadota > Gammaproteobacteria > Aeromonadales > Aeromonadaceae > Aeromonas > Aeromonas sp. Y311-2. The sequence continues at coordinate 45,515 of NZ_JAPDCL010000004.1, forward strand.
TTCAAGGCTACAAGATGATGATCGATATTCCTGACGACAAGCTGGTTGCCGGTGTGGACGAAGTGGGCCGTGGCCCCCTGGTAGGTGACGTGGTCACCGCTGCGGTCATTCTCGATCCCGCCAATCCCATTGTCGGGCTGGCTGACTCCAAGAAGCTCTCCGAGAAGAAGCGCCTCGCCCTGTTTGACGAGATCAAAGAGAAAGCGCTCGCCTGGGCCATCGGTCGCGCCACTCCGGAGGAGATCGACGAGCTCAACATCCTGCATGCCACCATGCTGGCGATGCAGCGCGCCGTGGCGGGACTGAAGGTGACGCCCGAGCTGGTCTTTATCGATGGCAACCGCTGCCCGGCATTGCCGATGGAAGCGCGCGCCGTGGTCAAGGGCGATAGCCTGGTGGCCGCCATCAGCGCCGCCTCGATCCTCGCCAAGGTGACCCGCGATGCGGAGATGACCGAGCTGGACAGCCGTCATCCCGAATATGGTTTTGCCCGTCACAAGGGTTATCCGACTGCGGAGCACCTAGCCATTCTGGCCGAGCGTGGCCCGTTGCCCGAATATCGCAAGAGCTTCAAACCGGTGCGCCGCGCACTGGGGATCGAGTAGACCATGCCATTTAGTTTGAGCAGCGAGAGGAGATGACGATGGCTGACCCCCGTTTTATCCACCTGCGAGTCCACTCCGACTTCTCCATGGTCGATGGCCTGCAGAAGATCAACCCCATTGTCGGGGCGGCGGCGGCCAACAACATGCCGGCGCTGGCGCTGACCGATCAGATGAACATGTGCGGTCTGGTGCGCTTCTATGGCGCCGCCCACGGCAAGGGGATCAAGCCCATCGTCGGGGCCGACTTCTGGGTGCAGAGCGATGAGCTCGGCGACGAGCAGTTCCGTCTAACCCTGCTAGCCATGGATAACGACGGCTACCAGAACATCACCCTGCTTATTTCCCGCGGTTACCAGCGCGGCCACGTGCAAGGGCGGCCGGTTATCGACAAGAGCTGGCTCGCCGAGCATGCCAAGGGGGTGATCGTCCTCTCCGGTGGCCGCGAGGGTGATGTGGGCAAGTTCCTGCTCAAGGGCAATCGGCAGATGACCGAGCAGTGTGTCGCCTTCTATCAGACCCACTTCCCCGATGCCTACTACCTCGAACTGCTGCGTACTGGTCGACCCGACGAAGAGGTCTACCTGCACATGGCGGTGGCCATCGCCACCGAGTTCGAGCTGCCAGTGGTCGCCACCAACGAGGTGGTGTTCCTCAACGCCGATGACTTCGATGCCCACGAGATCCGGGTTGCCATCCACGATGGCTATACCCTGATGGACAAACGCCGCCCCCGTCGCTACAGCCCCCAGCAGTACCTGCGCAGTCAGGAGGAGATGGCGGAGCTGTTTGCCGACATTCCCGAAGCGCTGGAAAACACGGTGGAGATCGCCAAGCGCTGCAACGTGACGGTGCGTCTCGGCGAATACTTCCTGCCCAACTTCCCGACCGGCGACATGACTACCGAAGATTTTCTGGTGGCCAAGTCGAAAGAGGGTCTGGAGGAGCGTCTCGAGTTCCTGTTCCCGGATCCGCAAGTGCGTGCCGAGCGCCGTCCCGAGTATGACGAGCGTCTCGACATCGAGTTGAAAGTGATCAACCAGATGGGCTTCCCGGGTTACTTCCTCATCGTGATGGAGTTTATCCAGTGGTCCAAGGACAACGGCATTCCCGTTGGTCCGGGCCGGGGCTCGGGGGCGGGCTCCCTGGTGGCCTACGCCCTCAAGATCACCGACCTCGACCCGCTGGAATTTGACCTGCTGTTCGAACGTTTCTTGAACCCCGAGCGGGTATCCATGCCCGACTTCGACGTCGACTTCTGCATGGACCGACGCGACGAGGTGATCGAGCACGTCTCCGACATGTATGGCCGGGATGCGGTCTCCCAGATCATCACCTTCGGTAGCATGGCGGCCAAGGCAGTAGTGCGGGACGTGGGCCGGGTGCTGGGCCACGCTTACGGCTTTGTCGATCGCATCTCCAAGCTGATCCCGCCGGATCCAGGGATGACACTCGCCAAGGCATTCGAGGCCGAGCCCAAGCTGCCCGAGCTCTACGAGCAGGATGAGGAGGTCAAAGACCTCATCGACATGGCCCGTCGCCTCGAAGGGGTGGTGCGCAACGCCGGTAAACACGCCGGTGGCGTGGTGATCGCACCCACCAAGATCACCGACTTTGCGCCGCTCTACTGCGATGACGAAGGCCATCACCCGGTCACCCAGTTCGACAAGAACGACGTGGAGTACGCCGGACTGGTGAAGTTCGACTTCCTGGGTCTGCGCACCCTCACCATCATCGACTGGGCGCTCGGCATGATAAACCCGCGTCTTGCCAAAGAGGGCAAGCCGCCGGTCGATATCGCCGCCATCCCCATTGATGACAAGAAGTCGTTCGACCTGCTACAGCGCTACGAGACCACGGCGGTATTCCAGCTCGAATCCCGCGGCATGAAGGATCTCATCAAGCGGCTGCGCCCCGACTGCTTCGAAGACATGATCGCACTGGTGGCCCTGTTCCGACCGGGCCCGCTCCAGTCTGGCATGGTGGATAACTTCATCGACCGCAAGCACGGTAATGAAGCGATCTCCTATCCGGACGAGAAGTGGCAGCACGAGAGCCTGAAACCGATTCTGGAACCGACCTACGGCATCATCCTCTATCAGGAGCAGGTGATGCAGATCGCCCAGACCCTGGCGGGTTATACGCTGGGTGGTGCGGATATGCTGCGCCGGGCGATGGGTAAGAAAAAGCCCGAGGAGATGGCCAAGCAGCGGGCCGGTTTCGAGGAGGGCGCCGTCAAGAATGGCGTCGACGGCGAACTGGCGATGAAGATCTTCGATCTGGTGGAGAAGTTTGCGGGCTACGGCTTCAACAAATCCCACTCCGCCGCCTACGCGCTTGTCTCCTACCAGACCCTCTGGCTCAAGACCCACTTCCCGGCCGAGTTCATGGCGGCGGTGATGACCGCCGATATGGACAACACCGACAAGATCGTGACCCTGGTGGATGAGTGCCAGCGGATGGGGCTCACCGTGATCCCGCCGGATGTGAACACCGGCCGCTATCGCTTCTCGGTCAACGAAGATGGCCATATCGTCTACGGGATCGGGGCGGTGAAAGGAGTCGGTGAAGGCCCCATCGATGCGATCTTGAGCGCCCGGGATCAGGACGGCCCGTTCCGCGATCTGTTCGACTTCTGTAACCGGGTCGACATCAAGAAGCTCAACAAGCGGGTGATGGAGAAGCTGATCCTCTCCGGCGCCATGGATCGGCTCGGCCCCCACCGCGCCGCCCTGATGGCGACGCTGGAGGAGGCGATGCGTGCCGCCGAGCAGCACGCCAAGGCGCAGGCGGTGGGGCAGGTCGACATGTTCGGCGTGCTCACCGAAGAGATTGACGACGTCAAGAAGGCGTTTGCCAACGTGCCGCACTGGCCTGACAAGGTATGGCTGGAAGGGGAGCGCGAGACCCTCGGACTCTATCTCACCGGCCACCCCATCAACCAGTACAGCAGCGAATTGCGTCGTTATACCTCGGGTCGCCTGTGCGATCTGCATCCCACCTCCCGCGATACCGTAACCACGGCGGCGGGGCTGGTGATTGCGGCCCGCAGCATGGTGACCAAGCGTGGCAACAAGATGGGGATCTTCACCCTGGACGACCGTTCCGGTCGCCTCGATGTGACCCTGTTCAGTGAAGCGCTGGAAAAATATGAAGAATTGATGCAAAAAGACCGCATTTTGGTGGTTTCTGGACAGGTCAGCTTTGATGACTTCTCCGGTGGCCTTAAAATGTCGGCTCGAGAATTACTGGATATCAACGATGCGAGGGAGCGTTTTGCCAGAGCAATCCGCATCTCCCTCGATGAACAGCGGATTGATGATCGCTTTTTCCCGCGTTTGTGCGAGATTTTGGAGCCCGCCCGTGCCGGAGTCTGTCCGGTTCAGGTAAACTATCGTCGCCCCGGCTCCCGGGTGCGATTGACGCTCGGTACCGAGTGGCGGGTGACGCCCACCGATCAACTGATAGATGACTTGCGAGTCCTGCTTGGACGAGAGCGGGTTGAATTGGTTTTTGATTAGAGGTTCTAAGGCCCTATGAGTCTTTTTCTGGATTTTGAACAGCCGATTGCCGAGTTGCAGGCGCAGATTGATGAACTCAAACATGTGAGTGAAGGCAATCACGCCGTGGATCTGAAAGACGAGATCCGCCGGCTGGAGAAGAAAAACGAAGAGCTGACCAAGAAGATCTTCGGTGATCTGGGTGCCTGGCAGGTATCCCAGATGGCGCGTCATCCCCAGCGCCCCTACACCTTTGACTATATCGAGCATATCTTCACCGATTTCGACGAGTTGGCTGGCGATCGCGCCTATGCCGATGACAAGGCTATCGTCGGCGGCATCGCCCGTCTCGATGGTGAGCCGGTGATGGTGATTGGTCACCAGAAGGGTCGCGAGACCAAAGAGAAGATCAAGCGCAACTTCGGCATGCCGCGTCCGGAAGGGTACCGCAAGGCCCTGCGTCTGATGGAGATGGCCGAGCGCTTCAAGATGCCGATCATCACCTTTATCGATACCCCGGGCGCTTACCCCGGCGTCGGTGCCGAAGAGCGTGGTCAGTCCGAGGCGATTGCCCGCAACCTGAAAGTGATGGCCGGTCTGACCGTGCCAGTGGTCTGCACCGTGATCGGTGAGGGCGGCTCAGGTGGTGCGCTGGCAATCGGCGTGGGTGACCGGGTCAACATGCTGCAGTATTCCACCTACTCCGTCATCTCGCCGGAAGGGTGTGCCTCCATCCTGTGGAAGAGCGCTGACAAGGCCTCTGTAGCTGCCGAAGCGATGGGCATCACTGCCCAGCGTCTGAAAGAGCTCAAGTTGATAGACCACGTGATCGACGAGCCTCTCGGTGGTGCCCACCGCGATGTGGAGAAGATGGCCAAAAACCTCAAGGCTCGCATCAAGCAGGATTTGGACGCTCTGCGTCCGCTCGATACCGAGCAACTGCTGGAGCAGCGCTACCAGCGTCTGCTGGGCTACGGCTACTGCTAAGCGCAGCCGTCAGCCCCGAGTGTTCAGGCCCCCGTCATCGACGGGGGTTTTTTATTGCTGATGACTTGTCTTGCGGTGATTGCCCCAATGCGCCCTGAAACGGCGCAGGTCTGCATTCGTGGGTGTGGGGCAGGGTTGGATGCCACGCTGTTGGTGATGACTGTCATTAGCCTGCAGCATCCTTGGGCATCGCTGGCGGTGGCATGACAAGTAGCTTGATCATCCGATTGCGGCATAAAAAAGCGCCCCGACTATGCGGAGCGCTTTTACAGGTGTCTGGCGGTATTACAGTTCAATCTCGTCTGTAAGACCTTCATAGGCGATATCGATGGATTGCAGCTCCTTCTGCAGGCGATGTTTGTCTTTCAACGCCTCGATTTCACGCCATTTACGTTTTTTTCCCGTTGTCCCGCGGCTACGCGAACCGAGTTCAACCACCTCGTCATAATCGAAGTTGAACATTTCCATGGCTCCCTCCTTGGTTTTTATCGTTTTCACCACCCGTATAACATAACGAATCTGAAATTAAAACGTTTTCGTGACGACTCTATGACAGCGCTAAAAAAGCCCATGAAAAAAAACCGGGCCCCTTGGTGGGGGCCCGGTTTTTATCAGAAAAAAGAACCGATTACAGGCGGCTTGCCAGCATGGTTTCCAGCTTGCCCTGGTCGATGGCAAACATGCGGATGCCTTCGCCCAGCTTCTCGTGAGCCATGGCGTCCTGGTTCAGTTCCCAGCGGAATTCGGCTTCGGTCATCGGGGTCGGTTTGGCCTTGCGCTCACCGGTGTAGTCCAGTTTGCGTACCACGGCGCCTTCGGTCTTGCTCAGCTCTTCCAGCAGGGCCGGGCCGATGGTCAGGCGGTCGCAGCCAGCCAGTTCCAGGATCTCGCCGGTGTTGCGGAAGCTGGCGCCCATCACGACGGTCGGGTAGTCGTGCTGCTTGTAGTAGTTGTAGATGGAGGTGACGGAGACCACGCCCGGATCTTCGCTGGCGGTGTAATCACGGCCATTTTTGGCCTTGTACCAGTCGAGGATGCGACCCACAAATGGGGAAATCAGGAAGGCACCGGCTTCGGCACAGGCACGGGCCTGGGCGAAGGAGAACAGCAGGGTCAGGTTGCACTGGATACCCTCTCTCTCCAGTACCTCGGCGGCACGGATCCCTTCCCAGGTGGAGGCCAGCTTGATCAGAATGCGGTCGTTGCTGATACCCGCTTCGTTGTAAAGACGGATCAGCTTGCGGGCCTTGGCGATGCTGGCTTCGGTATCGAAGGAGAGACGGGCATCCACTTCGGTAGAGATGCGGCCCGGAACGATCTTCAGCACTTCCAGACCGATGTTGACGGCCAGCTTGTCGCCCGCGTCGATGATTTGCTGTGCCTTGTCCTGGCTCTGGGCTTTGGCCCAGTTGATGGCGTCTTCGATCAGCGGAGCGTACTCGAGGATCTCGGAGGCCTTCAGAACCAGAGAGGGGTTGGTGGTGGCATCGATGGGCTGATAGCGTTTGATGGCTTCGATATCACCGGTGTCGGCAACAACAGTGGTCAGGGCTTTCAGCTGGGTTAATTTATCGGCCATAGCGAATATCATCTCTTAATGAGGGAGTAATCCCTGGGTTGCGGGCTTGAGACGGTGGTTCTGAAATAAAATTACAGGATCTTGGTGCCTCAGGCTCAGAAAAGCGCGATGGGGGCGGCCCATCGTCATTGCCTGCCTAATTAATACTGATGTGGTGCATCCTGCAATAGGGGCGCTTGGTTGTTAAACATTCAGGCTGTTGAGTTATCCCGTTTTATGGCTTGAAACTATATGATTAGTAAGGTTTTTTACATTTCCTCCCGACCTCGCTCCGGTTTGCTTTCAGCTGAACTTTTTTAGCCAATATCCATATTTGTGTCATCGATCACATAAATTATCTCGCTACGTACTTGAAATTTAATTACAGCGAAAACGTTTGGCGAAATGTCTCCGTTTGAAAGCCATTTCATGCAAGCGTTTGCGTTTTCGCATAGCTCATCAGGGATATATCAAAATGGTTCTCTTATGGGGCTTAATGGTGGCCTGTCTGATTGAATTATTGAGTTTGTTGAAAGTTTGCGATTTAAATGGAGCTTTATGGGCTTTTACCGTTCGTTTTTTGTGTCTCGCGTGACCGGGATCACTATTCCGGGCTCTCCCGCTGTGCTAGATTCCGCCCCTTTAGCGAAACGCTAATTAAACGACAGACAGAAAACGGTCAGCGCAGACTGGCCATGGATGTGAATAACAACGAGAGAATTATGGACACCTTGATTGCGATGCTAAACGACCTGATGTGGGGAGCCGTGCTCATCTACCTGCTCATCGGGGTCGGTATCTTTTTCACCTTCCGCCTGGGTTTTATCCAGATCCGTCACTTTGGCCACATGTTTTCCGTACTGAAAAACAGCCGTAAATCGGACAACGCGGGCATCTCCTCCTTCCAGGCCCTCTGTACCAGCCTTGCCGCCCGTGTCGGCACCGGCAACCTGGCCGGTGTGGCTGTCGCCATCTATCTGGGTGGCCCCGGCGCCATCTTCTGGATGTGGCTGATAGCCTTTATCGGCATGGCGACCGCCTTCGTCGAAAGCACCCTGGCCCAGCTCTACAAGGTCAAGGATGAGGATGGCAACTACCGTGGTGGCCCGGCCTACTACATGGAGAAAGGCCTTGGCATGCGCTGGATGGGGGTGGTGTTTTCGCTCTGCCTGATCCTGGCATTTGGCCTGGTGTTCAACGCGGTGCAGGCCAACTCCATCAGTCTGGCGATGAAGGTGGCGTTTGGCATTCCTGACTGGGTCAGCGGTCTGGCGCTGGTGGCGCTCTCCGGCCTGATTATCTTCGGCGGCATTCGTGGCATAGCCCGTTTTGCCGAGCTGGTGGTGCCCTTTATGGCACTGGCCTACATCTTGCTGGCACTGGTGATCGTGGCGATGAACATCACCGAGTTGCCCCATGTCTTCATGCTGATCATCAAGTCCGCCTTCGGGATTGAGCAGGCAGGCTCGGGTGCGCTCGGTTATGCCATCTCCCAGGCGATGATCAACGGTATCAAGCGCGGTCTCTTCTCCAACGAAGCAGGGATGGGCTCTGCGCCCAACGCCGCGGCTACTGCCACTCCCTATCCGCCGCACCCGGCCTCCCAGGGTTATGTGCAGATGCTGGGGGTCTTTATGGACACCATCGTCATCTGCAGCTGTACCGCCGCCATCATCCTGATGTCCGGTCAGTTTGAGCCGGGCTCCGGCGTGACAGGTGTCGAGCTGACCCAGCGGGCGCTCTCCTCCCAGATTGGTAGCGGTGGCAACATCTTCATTGCGGCGGCCATCTTCTTCTTCGCCTTCACCTCTATCGTGGCGAACTACTCCTATGCCGAGACCAATCTGGTGTTCCTCGAGCACAACCACAAGGGCGGCCTGATGCTGTTCCGGGTGTTCGTGTTGGGGATGGTGATGTTCGGCGCCGTGGGTGAGTTGCCGATCGTGTGGGCGATGGCGGATGTTTCCATGGGGCTGATGGCCATCGTCAACCTGGTGGCGATCCTGCTGCTCTCCAGCATTGCCATCAAGCTGGCGAAGGATTACAACGACCAGCTCCGGCTGGGCAAGGTGCCCACCTTTGATGCCAACAAGTACCCCGAGATCCGCTCCCAGCTGGAAGAGGGGATCTGGGACAATCCGACCAAAAAGTAACAAGCGGTGAATCAAACCTCTTGATTAAAACCTGAAGGGGGGAGCCGGTGGCTCCCCCCTTCTTTTATGGTGTACTCGTTGGCTGTTGATCCCAGCGCTGGGCGAGTTGTCTGACACGCCGTCGTAACTGGCGCCAGCAGCGCCCTTGTTGCCGTTCGCTGAGGGGGGCATAACGCCAGAGTCGATAGAGCCACGCACTCTTTAGCAGGGGGTGGGCAAGGTCGGGACGCAGCCGTGCCAGCCGCTCGCACCATGCCCCCATGCTCTCGGCGGGCTGGGGTGGGTAGCCACTGCGTTTGCCCCGTTTGAGCAGGGGCTGCCAGATGCGCCGCTCTGGCGACAGGCGGGCGGGCCGCAGCAGGGGCAGGCTCACCAGCAGGGCGACCAGCATCAGGTTGGCGAGGATCAACCAGGGTGTGTGTCCCGCCAGTGCAGGCCAGCGCAGGCCAATTTGTTGCCAGAGCTGGCCCGCATCGTAACCAATCACCCAGCGACTCCACTGGTAGTCGATATTGTTGCCCCACCAGCGCAGTTGATTGAGCAGGGCCCAGTTGCGATAACGCTGCAGAGCGAGGGGGTCGGCGGCGGTAAACTCGTCGCTCAGGGCCTCCCTCACGCCGCCTTCAATGCGCTCCGGCGCCACTGCCGCCGTGGGGTCGATTCGCCGCCATGATCCCTCTTCATCGAGATACTCTACCCAGGCGTGAGCATCGAACTGGTGTACCGCCAGATAGTTGCCCCTTGGATTCCACTCACCGCCGAGATAACCGGTGACCAGCCGTGCCGGAATACCGGCGGCGCGCAGCACGAAAGCGGTCGCCATGGCGTAGTGGCCGCAAAAGCCGCGTTTGGTATCGAACAGGTACTCATCCACCCCGTCACTGCCAAGCCGTGGCGGGGTCAGGGTGTAGTAATAGGATTGGCTGCGAAACTGCGCTAGCAGGGCGGCGACCAGCGCTGCGCGTTCTGGATAGCGCGCAGCCAGCCCTTGGCCGTGGGCGCGCGCTCTCGGGTTGCCTCCGGCTGGCAGTTGCAGGTTGCGCTGGGCAGCTTGGTGGTCATCCTCGGGCTGCGCTTCACCGCGGCCAATGCGATAGCGGATCGCCACCTCGCCGCTCCCCTGACGATAGAGGGTGTCGAGAGGGGTGAGCAGCACAGGGCCCGCCAGCAGACGTGGTTCACTCAGGGCAAAGGCCCAGCGGTGGCGCTGGGGCTCTGCGATCACCTCGTAGCTCCCGGCTGGCAACGGGTTATCTGCCAGTTGTGTACTGGCTTGTGAAGAGGATGCCAGAAGGGTCAGCCCGGTTTGCACCGGCACTGTCTGCTGCCATGCTTTGACCTCGGGGCTCAGCAACCAGCGCTGACCATCGAAAACTTCTTGGCGCATCACCGGAAAGTAGCGCTCGCGGACAGGGGGTGGGCCATCGGCAAAGGTGACCCGAAAGGCCAGTTCGGAGGAGTTGACCAGTTCGCTGATATCGCCGGGGGCCAACTCTTCCGAGAGCCCCGACAGGGCGCGACTGGTGGTGGGCATCTGCCAGAGGGGCGGCAGCCTTGGCAGCAGCAGAAACAGAGTGATGAGCAGGGGAAGCGCCAGCAGCAGGGCGCCGCCCGCGCTGCGCCAAGGCCGTTTCTGCTCGGGAGCGATGGCGGCCACCAGCGTGGTTACTGCCAGCCAGAGTGCTACTGTCATTCCGGCCGTCCAGCCGATGCTCTGTCGCTGCACCAGCGCCAGCGCGATGAGAAAGAAGGCGAGCAGCAGCACCAGCTCGATATCCCGCTCGCGCCGTACCTCGATCATCTTGAGGCTATAGCCGAGCCAGAGCAGATTGATCAGGGCGGGCAGGGTGCCCAATGTGCGCCACTGCAACCCCAGCAACAGCACAGTGGTGATGGCCAGCAGCGCCAACCAGCGGGCAGGGAGGGGCGGCCAGCCACGCCACAGCATCATGGCCCGGATGCCGAGGGTCATGGCGCCCACCGCCACTACCCAGAGTTGCAACTGGGGCCAGAGCGCCGCGACCAGCAGCAGCTGTTGCAGGGCGATGAGTGGCAACAGGCGGCGGTTATCGAGCAGCATCGGGCGTGCTCTTCGGTGGTGTGGCATCGAATCGGGCCAGTGCCAGCAGGCAGCGCTGCACAAAGGCGGCGCCGCTATCGGGTCCCAGCGTCTGGTTTGCCAGTGTCAGGGTAAAGGGGATGCCCCGCTTGCCGTAATCTGCGCACCACCAGGCCAGCACTGCCAGCCGATGCTCAAGATCCCCGCCCGCGACCCGCTGCAAGGTGAGGTGAGTGTCATCCTGCTGTGGCTCATGGAACTGTTTGGTCAGCAGGCCGCGCCCCTGGGCAAGTTGCTTCCAGGCGACCCGGCTCAGTGGTTCACCGGCCTGATGTGTCCGCAGGGTATCAAAGTCACCGAGGGGCGCTGGAGCGGGCTGGCCCTGATGTCCTTCGCTTTGGGTCGCATGTTCCCCTCTTGGCGCCCCGAACATCGGTTTGGGGGCGAGCCAGCCCTCCAGTTGCAAGTCCAGCAGGGACCAGCAGCGAAACAGACCGAGGGGGTAGCGGCTCTCGACCCGCAATCGACCAAGGGGCAGTGGCCCGCGGCGAGAGCCCGATACTGGCAGGATAACTGTGCTGGGCACAGCGTCGGCCTGTGCCAGCCAGAGGGTGCCTTCGTTGAGGCTAAAGTGAAGTGCCTGTACCGGGCGCGGGCTCTGCACCAAGATGCGGATAGGAAGCTGGCTACCCGCTTCCCCCAGCACCAGCGGCCCACCCAGCAGCTCCAGCCCCAGCAGGTTGCGGTGGGTGAGCCACATGGCTGCCATAAACAGGCTGCCGAGGCAGTAGGCCACCAGCAGTACCAGATTGTTCTGGTAGTTGGTGCCTAGCAGATAGATGGCGAGCAGCACCAGCAGATAGAGCAGCCCCATGCGGGTGGGGAGGATAAAGAGGCTGCGGGTACCCAGCGTGATCTGGCGGGCCGGGGGAATGCGGCGGTCGAGCCAGCGTCGCTGCCAGCGGGCACGCCACTGCTGCCAGCGGGTGAACAAGGTGCTCATCAGGGATTGTCCGGATCGACCCTGGCCAGCAGCCGCTGGCTAAGGGGACAGGCTTCGCCGTGTTGCACGCCAAAGCTGCCCCGCAGCCGATGCTCGGCCACATAGGGGAAGACTGCCTGCACATCCTCCACCGTGACAAAGCGCCGCCCCGCCACCAGCGCCCAGGCCCGGCTCACCGCCAGCAAGGTCTGGGCTGCCCGGGGGGAGAGGGGCTGTGGCATATCCCCATCAAAGCGGCTCTGGTGCACCAGCGCCAGCAGGTAGTCGAGGGTGGCATCGGAAACATGGATAGCATCACCGTCCGCTTGCAGGGCAGTCAGCTCGGCGGCATTCAGCATGGCGGGCAACGGGTCAGTCGGCTGGTTGCCCCGCAGTAGCTGGCGCTCCGCCTCACGTGGCGGAAAACCCAAAGAGAGTCGCACGGCGAAGCGGTCGAGTTGGGACTCCGGCAGCGGATAGGTGCCCGCCTGATCCGCCGGATTCTGGGTGGCGATGACGAAAAACGGATCGGGGAGTGGGTGCGTATTCCCCTCAATGCTCACCTTGCCCTCGGCCATCGCCTCCAGCAGGGCGCTCTGCACCTTGGGGCTGGCGCGGTTGATCTCGTCGGCCAGCAGCACCTGGGTGAAGATGGGGCCGGGGTGAAAGGTGAAGTGCTGCTGGCGGGGATCAAAGATCTGCAGGCCCAGCAAATCGGCGGGGAGCAGATCGGCGGTGAACTGCAACCGCCTGCATGCCAGCCCCAGCACCTGCGCCAGCGCGTGGGCCAGGGTGGTCTTGCCCATGCCGGGCAGATCCTCGATCAGCAGATGACCGCGCGCCAGCAGGGTTACCAGCGCGATTTTCAGTTGCAGCGGCTTGCCCAGAATGACTTGCTCCAGTGCCGCCAGCAGCCCGGCAATCTGTTCTTCTTTTTTCATACCCGTCATACACATTCCCTGTATTGCGTTGCCCCTACAGCTTATACGCCCGCAAAGCCGAAGGCGGATAACTGGTGGGCGGTAAAAGTGAGGCGATGAGATGGCAATGAGCGGGAGGTGACCCGGTTTATTGCTGTGTCTGGTCGATTAAATATGGCCGCTCAGGCACGCAACTTAATATGATATTTCCTGATTGGAATGTACCGATCGCCATCTCTTCACTAGGTGAGGGCGGTGGGCGCCCATATAGTTGCCCCCATTGCGACGCGCTGCGTTGCTACCTTTGTCACCACCTTGGCCCCGCCAACTTTTGCTCTATGTTGCTGCAATCTGGCGGGGGTAGGCGGGTCAATCTGTTATGGAGCATCCATGCCTGTTTTCCTGTTGTGCACTTTTCTGATGATCATCCTCTATCCGGTCGGGATCGATCTCTATCTGGTCGCCGTGCCCCAGATTGCCGATACCCTGCAGGCGAGCGAGGCGCAGATCCACACCGCCTTCTCCATCTATCTGTTTGGCATGGCGGCGACCGTGCTGCTGGGCGGAATGATTGCCGATCGCTACGGGCGGCGCTGGGTGGTGCTCGGGGGCGCCCTGATTTTTGTCCTCGCCTCGCTGGTGGCAGGCAGTGCAGAGGGGATTGGCCAGTTCTATTTCGGCCGTTTCTGGCAGGGAGTCGGGGCGGGGGCGCTCTATGTCATGACCTTTACCGTGCTGCGGGACGTGCTAAGTCAGGAGCGGTTGGCGATGGCGCTCTCGATGATCAACGGGGTCATCTGCGTGATCCCGGTGCTGGCGCCGGTGCTCGGTTACCTCATCCTGTCCCATTTTGACTGGCGCGGGATCTTCGTGGCGATGGCGCTGGTGGCGGCTGTCAGCGGTTTGGTGAATTGGTTGCTGCTCAAGGAGACCCGCCCGGCCCGGCAAACGGGGGGGGGCACAACGCTGCCATTTGCCCTGCTGCGCTCCCCGCGCTTTATGTTGCTCTCCCTGCTGACCAGTGCCAGCGTGACCTCTATTTTGGTCTATGTCAGCGTCTCGCCGCTGATCCTGATGAAGGAGTTTGGCTTCACTACCGAGCAGTACTCCATCGTGATGATGGTGATGGCCGGGGTGAGCATGTCCACCTCCTTCCTGACGCCGCTGCTGCTGCGCTGGCTTGGTAAGCACAAGGTGCTGGCGGTGTCTCATCTCTCCTATCTGCTGGCGGCCTGCTCACTGTTCGGCAGCTGGCAGACGGGAGGCGATATCCATCTGCTGCTGCCGGGATTTGCCTTGGTCTGTGTCGGCTTCTCCTGCGGCTTTGGAGTGGCGATGGGGGAGGCGCTCGATGGTTGTCAGCACAATGTGGCGTTTGCCAGCGCCGTGCTCTGCATCATGCAGATCAGCCTCTCCGGCCTCTATATCTGGCTGCTGGGCCAACTTGGCTTTGCCCCGACCGAGATGCTGATCTGCGCCCTGCTGCTGGCTCTGCTCAGTTACCTGGCTGTCAAAGGGCTGGTACTATGGCTCGCGCTTCGTGAAGCGCGGTCGCAGGGCTGATGGAAGATGAGAGGGGATATGCGCAATCTGGGTGAACTCGATTTGAACCTGCTGGTGGTCTTCAAGTACCTGATGCAGGAGCGCAGTGTGGCAGGGGCGGCCAAAAAGCTCTGTGTCACCCCGTCGGCGGTGAGCAAGTCTTTGGCCAAATTGCGGGAGTGGTTTGACGATCCCCTGTTTGTGCGGGTGCGGCAGGGGTTGCAGCCCACCAACCTCTCCCTGACCCTGGAGGAGGAGCTGAAGGTCTGGTTCCAGCTCACCGACAGCATCACCTCGCTCAATAGCGAGGCGATCCCCGACGGAGCTCGTTTCACGCTGGTGATGGAGTCCCCCTTCTACATCAGCTTCCTGAGCGATCTGCCCATGACCATCTACCAGAAGTACCCCAACTCGGTGGTCAGGATGCTGGGGTGGGATCACCACTCCCTCAACGACATCGTCAACGGCGATGCGGATCTCGGCTTTTGTGCCCGCGAGACCCATGGCCGCTCCCAAGCCAGGGTCAACCGCTTGCCTTATTACATTGATCACGAGGTGCTTTTTACCGATCGCCCGGTGGTTTTTCTGCGCAAGGATCACCCATTGCTCGAGCAGAAGTGGTCGCTGGAGAACTTTCTGGCCAGCCCCCAGATCAGCATGGTGTGGGAGGCGAACGATACCTGGGCCCTCGACAGTCTGCTGGAGGACGAGGGGCTGAAGCGGGAGGTGCCCATCATGGTCTCAAGCTTCGAGCAGGCGCTGCATATTGCCTCCCAGTCGAGCCACGAACTGATTGCGGTGGCTCCTTCCTACTGCGGTGGTTATGCCAGTCGGCATCACGGCAATCTGATCGCCATGCCGCTGCCGCTACCCGAGAAGCTCTACGCCCAGCTGGAGATCGCCTTCATCCTGCTGTGGCACAAGCGGCACAATCAGGATGCCAAGGTGATGTGGCTGCGCAACGAGATCCGGCGGCTCTACAACGACGAATCGCCACGCTAATGTGGCCGTGACGGTGCCCATCGATCAGCCGGAGCCATCTGCTCCGGCTTTTTGTTGTCGCATCGCCCGGATGAGTGGGCTTTGGCACGACTTAAGTGCCGAGCTCGGGTTCAAACTGTGTGCCATTCAACTCTCTTTATGCACAGATTGGCCTTGGTTGCACGTCTCGAGTGAAGCTCTTTTCACGAAAAAAATTCATGTGGTTTCATTAGAAAACTTCACTAATGGTCACTTTTAAAGTGTGATCGACCATTAAGTTCCTGTATTTGCAGTGATATGGCATAACACCCCTTGGAATGGCGGGGTTAGATAGCGCCTGCGTAGGTGACTGCCATTAGAGCGCGGCGTGAGCCAGCCCCACAGGTCGTCTGTGGCCGTGCCATGCCCCGGCTATCTGGCCACCAGCCATGAGTGACGGAGCAGAGGGGAATAAGCATCAAGGTTGATAAACCGGCTTGAGTAAAGGGATGCAGCAAAGGTAGAACCCGGAGCCGGTAACTGTACTGGGAGACGCCACTCATCATCCCCCGATAACCCGTAATTGAAACCGGCTAGATGAAAAACACCTTTCATCGAACGGGGCGCGTGCACCCGAAAATAGCCAGATTGGCAGGCTGACTGTGCTCTCCGTTATAGCAATGGCGGGCAAAAAATAGTGCGGCAGCCACCACCAGATTAATAAAAATAAATCTCAGCAAAGGCAGGTTGATATGCGTCCAGCAACAGCACCGACCGGGTTGTTACAACAGCCCAAACCCTTCTTTATGATATTTTTCGTCGAACTCTGGGAGCGCTTCGGTTATTACGGCGTGCAGGGGATATTGGCGGTCTTCTTTGTACAGCAACTGGGTTTTTCCCAAGAGCAATCCTTTATTACCTTCGGTGCCTTCTCGGCGCTGGTATATGGTCTGATCTCGGTCGGCGGCTATGTCGGCGACCATGTGCTCGGCACCAAGCGCACCATGGTGCTCGGGGCTATCGTGTTGGTGGTCGGTTATTTTATGACCGGCCTGTCGATCTACAATCCCGACCTGATTTTCTATGCGCTGGGCACCATCGCGGTCGGTAACTGCCTATTCAAGGCCAATCCGGCCAGCCTGCTGTCAAAATGCTACCAGCCAAAAGATCCGCGGCTGGATGGGGCGTTTACCCTGTTCTATATGTCGATCAATATCGGCTCCCTTATTTCCCTCTCGCTCGCGCCGGTGATTGCCGATCACTACGGCTATACCGTGACCTATAACCTGTGCGGGGTGGGGTTGATTATTGCGCTGCTTACCTTCTTTGCCTGCCGCAATATGGTCAAGGATATTGGCTCCGAGCCGGATCACCTGCCACTGAATTACAGCAAGCTGCTGCTGGTTATATTGGGCTCGGTAGCCATGGTCTTCTTTTGCGCCTGGTTGATGCACCACGTGGTGATCGCCAACATGGTGCTGATGACGGTAACCATCGCCGTGGTGATCTTCTTCTTTCGCGAGGCGTTCAGGCTCGACACAGTGGGCCGCAACAAGATGTATGTGGCCTTCGTGCTGATGCTGGAGGCGGTGCTCTTCTATGTGCTGTATGCCCAGATGCCGACCTCGCTTAACTTCTTTGCCATCAACAACATGCACCACGAAATGCTGGGCATGAGCGTCAACCCCATCAGCTTCCAGGCGCTCAACCCCTTCTGGGTGGTGGTGGGTAGCCCGGTACTCGCGATGATCTATACCCGGATGGGCAGCAAGGGGCGGGATCTCACCATGCCGCTCAAGTTCACCCTCGGGATGTTCTTCTGCTCGCTGGGCTTTCTGACGGCAGCGGCATCCGGCTGGTGGTTTGCCGATGAGCAGGGGCTTACCTCCCCCTGGTTTATGGTGCTTATCTACCTGTTCCAGAGTCTGGGCGAGCTGATGATCAGTGCCCTGGGACTGGCGATGGTGGCTGCGCTGGTGCCGCAACGGCTGATGGGTTTTATTCTCGGAATGTGGTTCCTGACTCAAGCGATGGCGTCCCTGCTGGGTGGCTATGTGGCGACTTTTACCGCCGTGCCGCAAGGGATGACGGATCCGCTGCAAACCTTGCCCATTTACACCGGCGTATTTGGCAAGATCGGGATGGCGACCCTGTTGATTGCGGTAGTGATGGGGCTGATGGTGCCCTGGCTCAACCGGATGATGAATGCGACGCCGACAGAGGCCGAGGGGCTGGTGGCGGGACAATCACAGGCGTAATGAGGGGATTGTGCGAGACAAGGCAAGGGCGGCGACCCTTGCCTTGCTGTTGATGGTTTAGTTGTACTGCTCTTCCATCCAGGCTTCGACGATCAGCTGCGCCGATACCCCGTCCACACTGCCTTTCTCCAGCGCGCGATAGCCGCCTCGCTCAAACAGCCGGGCGCGGGCATCTGTGGTGGTGAGTCGTTCATCCTTGAACTCCACCGGCTTGCCGAAACGGCCATGCAGCCGGTTGCCGAATTTGCGGGCCCGTACCGTGATCTCCTGATCGGTGCCATCCATGTTCAGCGGCAGACCGACCACCAGCAGATCCGGTTGCCACTCCTTGAGCAGCTTCTCAATCTCGTCCCAGTTGGGGATGCCGTCGTTGGCCTTGAGGGCGCGCAGAGGCTGGGCTGTGCCAGTCAGCTCCTGACCGATGGCGACGCCAATGCTCTTGGTGCCATAGTCAAAGCCCATGATGCTGCGTGATGACATAACTGATAAATCCTCGAAATAGAGAGCGGAGCGGGCCAGCCGATCAGCTGTGGCCGATGTCGCTGGAGAGGTGAACCGGGTTCACCCCTATGCTGGCGGCGGCTTGCTGCCAACGTTTGTGAATGGGGGTCTTGAACACCAGAGCCGGATTGGGGGGGATCACCAGCCAGGCGCCGTCCACCAGCTCCTGCTCCAGCTGCCCGGCGCTCCAGCCGGCATAACCAAGGGCCACCAGCCAATGGGCAGGAGCCTCGCTCGTACCCAGGGTTTCCAGAATATCCTTGGAGGTGGTCACCATCATCTCATCCCCCACCTGCAGGGTGGAGTTGAAACCGGGGCGGAAGCTGTGCAGCACGAAGCCGCGATCGGCGTGAACCGGTCCCCCTTGCAGCACCGGCTGCTTGAGCTCCGGGTTGTTGGGCGGATTGAGCTGGAGCTGGGTCAGCATGGTTTCCAGCGACATCTCGACCGGAATGTTGACGACCAGTCCCATGGCGCCCTCTTCGTTGTGCTCGCACAGATAGACCAGCGAGCGCTCGAAGTAGGGATCCGTCAGGCTTGGCATGGCAAGCAGGAAGTGATTTTGCAGTGTTTGCATAGAGGCCAAATAGTGCAAAGGTATTTGAGGTCAATTATGGCAGTTGATCCCCATGGGAAAAACCGCTTTTTGGGCTGGGCGAGATCCCGCCCCTTTCCGGATTGTCTTGAAACAGAGAGGGTGGCGCCGGGCCACCCTCTCTGTTTCCGGGCTTGTCGGGGACGGGTTACCCCTGAACAGGCCGGTTTAGCCTGCCTGGCGATTATTTGCCCAGCCGACGCTCGATGGCATCCATCAGCATGCCGGTAATGTGCACGTCGAAGGCGGCTTCAATCTCGCGAATGCAGGTCGGGCTGGTGACGTTAATCTCGGTCAGCCGATCGCCGATGATGTCGAGGCCGACGAAGATAAGGCCTTTCTCTTTCAACGTTGGGCCCACCGCGCGGGCGATGGCCCAGTCGGCTTCGCTCAGGGGACGCGCTTCACCACGGCCGCCGGCAGCCAGATTGCCACGGGTCTCACCTTGCGCCGGAATACGGGCCAGACAGTAGGGAACCGGTTCGCCATCCACCACCAGTACCCGCTTGTCGCCATCCTTGATAGCGGGCAGATAGGTCTGCGCCATGCAGTACTGGCTGCCGTGGGCGGTCAGGGTCTCGATGATGACACCGACGTTGGCGTCATCTTCCTTCATGCGGAAGATGGAGGCGCCGCCCATGCCGTCCAGCGGCTTGAGGATGACGTCTTTGTGCTTCGCGTGAAAGGCGCGCAGCTTGTCGGCGCGGCGGGTTACCAGCGTGGTCGGGGTGTGCTCGGCAAACCAGGCAGTATAGAGCTTCTCGTTGGCGTCGCGCAGGCTCTGCGGCTTGTTGACGATAAGGCAACCCTCATCCTCGGCCCGCTCCAGCATGTAGGTGGCGTAGATAAATTCGGTGTCGAACGGCGGATCCTTGCGCATCAGGATCACATCTAGGTTGGAGAGGGGCTGATCCACCACCTCGCCCAGGGTGTACCAGTCGGCATAGTCATATTTGACGGTGAGCGGGCGCATGGTGCCAAAGGCGCGACCAGCTTCCATGTAGAGATCCTTCATCTCCAGATAGAAGAGCTCATAGCCGCGCTTTTGCGCCTCTTCGAGCATGGCAAAGCTGGAATCTTTCTTGATGTTGATGGCCGAGATGGGGTCCATCACGATGCCGAGTTTAATGGTCATCCGCTGTTCCTTTTTAATGGCTCGATAGGATTGTAGGGTCGATTAGCGCAGCGTAATCGTCCGCTTGAGGCTGAGTCGATGCAGCCATGGGGCTGATTGATGCGGCCGATAGTATCAAGCGAGATCGCCAAAGCGGCACTGCAGCGCAGTAATCGCAGTCAGGGCGGCGGTTTCGGTGCGCAGCACCCGCGGCCCCAGCAGCATCTCTTTGAAATCTTCCTGCACGGTACGGGCGATCTCGTCGCTCGACAATCCCCCTTCCGGGCCAATCAGCAGGCGCACGCCGTGCTCGGGAACGGGCAGGGTGTTGATGCTGTACTCGGCGCGCGGGTGCAGGTTGAGCTTGAGCTCTTTGGTCTCTTCCGCCAGCCAGGCATCCAGCTCCATCGGCATACGCACTTCGGGCACCACGTTGCGGCCGCACTGTTCGCAGGCGCTGATCACCACCTTCTGCCACTGCTCGCGCTTCTTCTCCAGTCGATCGGCCGGCAGCTTGACGCCACAGCGCTCCGAGAAGAGCGGGGTGATGCAGGTGACGCCCAGCTCCACCGATTTCTGGATGGTGAAGTCCATCTTGTCGCCACGGCTGATCACCTGACCTAGGTGGATGGCCAACGGTGACTCCACCGATTGGACGTCACAACTGTCGATGGTCACTTCCACCGACTTTTTGCCGACGCTGGCGATGGTGGCGGGATATTGAGTGCCATCGCCGTTGAACAGCTCGAGCTGCTGGCCCGGCTGCATGCGCAGTACCCGGCCGATATGGTTGGCGCCGTCTTCCGACAGGGCGATGGTCTGGCCAACTTGCAGGGTGGCCGGTTCATAGATACGTGGAATGCGCATGGCTGCTTGTCAGTCTCTTGCTTGGAAACCCTTCATATCCTGCGGCGAGCAAGGCTCACACGGCAGTGGGGAAGGGCTTCATGATAGGAGGGGCTATCCCCTCCCAGGTCAAATGGGGTTATTGGCACTGCTTTTCAATAAAGGGATTGGTATTGCCCTGCAGCTTGCCGATGTGGCGGTTGCGCTCGCACTCCCAGCCCTCTGCCGGGTACTGGCGATCCCAGGCTTCAAACAGTTTACGCTGTTGCGCTGCCAGACGCAGCCCATACTGCTGGCTCATGTAGAGGTAGGCGCGGGCAATCTGGCCCCGTACCGGCCCCTTGGGCGGCTGCACCCGACGATCCTTGAAATCCACCAGCATCTGGCACTGGCCGTACTGATCCGGCTTGCCGTTCCAGTCGGAGAAGCGGTAGTTGGCCCGATCGCCGTTCACTTCGCCAATGGCGGGGAAGAGGTTGTGCATGTCCCCCTCCATCTTGTTGAACTCGGGACTCGCTTTTTCGCAGTTCTTGCGACCGCCATCCTGCCAGCACTGCAGCTGGTGGCCGAACTCCCAGGCGGGGACCACGTGTTCCCACTCGATGCGGGCGGCGCGTTTGGCCTGCTTGCGCGGCTCGTAACCGCAGCTGGCGAGATCCGGGCTCATTTTCTTGCCCTGATAGTCGATGTCGCAGCCGCAGTAGAAGGTGGTGACCGCAGGCTGGCTGCGATAGATCTTCACCAGATCCTGCTTGGCTTCGCGAAAGGTCTGGGCGTGCAGGGGGGCGCTGAGCAGCGGTAAACCGGCCAGCAGGGTCAGGGCGAGGGAGGAGATGAAACGCATGGGATTCCTTGCAAACGGGGTGATTGACGAACGATGGCGGGCACCCTACCACAGGGGCGCGACACAAGCTGGCTTACTGCTCTGGCTCCGGCCGTTCCCGCTCCAGCGGCTGCTTGCAGCGACGACAGTGATAGCGGGCTTCGCCACGCACCACCTTGTTGTGGCGGCGTATCGACAGTTGATGCTGCTGGCAGTGACAGCGATAGGGCACGGTGCGCTGGGCCAGTACCGCCAGATCGAAGCTGTGGGTGGTTCTGGGCTCAAGGCCGAACACCTCCCGCATTACCGATTGCCACTGGCGGCCGTGGGGTAGCACCCGGTTTTTGCCGCGCCCGTCACCCCACAGGGCATAGACCAGCAGATGGGCCACCTCGTGGGGCACCACCTCATCCAGAAACGCCTGCTGGTTGGCCTGATAGAGGGCAGGGTTGAAGCGCAACTCCCAGGTTTGCAGCCGCGCCGATCCTGCCGCCCGGCCCCGCATATTGCAGTAGATCCGCGGGCGGGGGAAGGTGCGGCCAAGGCGCGCCTCGGCCTGCACAAAGCAGGCTTCTACGCGTTGTTGCAGCAGGGCGACAAGCTGGGCAGGAGTGGCAGACATCAACATCTCGTCAGATAGCGGATAAGCAAAAGGGGAGCCAGGCTCCCCTTTTATCACAACAGCGAGCCTTACAGGCCAGCGGCGGAACGCAGCAGTTCGGCCTTGTTGGTCTGCTCCCACGGGAACTCGTCACGACCGAAGTGACCGTAGGCAGCGGTAGCCTGGTAGATCGGGCGCTTCAGATCCAGCATTTCGATCAGGCCATACGGGCGCAGTTCGAAGTGCTCGCGCACCAGTTTGACCAGCAGCTCTTCGGCGACCTTGGCAGTACCGAAGGTTTCGACGCTGATGGAGGTCGGCTCGGCCACGCCGATGGCGTAGGAGATCTGGATTTCACAGCGATCGGCCAGACCGGCGGCAACGATGTTTTTTGCAACGTAACGTGCGGCGTAGGCAGCGGAACGGTCAACCTTGGACGGATCCTTGCCGGAGAAGGCGCCACCACCGTGACGGGCCATGCCGCCGTAGGTGTCGACGATGATCTTGCGACCGGTCAGACCGCAGTCACCCATCGGGCCGCCGATAACGAAACGGCCGGTCGGGTTGATGAAGTATTTGGTGTCCTTGTTGACCCACTCGGCCGGCAGTACCGGCTTGATGATCTCTTCGCGTACCGCTTCAACCAGATCTTTGTGGCTGATGGATTCAGCGTGCTGGGTAGACAGAACCACGGCATCGACACCGATGATCTTGCCTGCGTCGTCGTAGGCGAAGGTCAGCTGGCTCTTGGCATCCGGACGCAGCCACGGCAGGGTGCCATTTTTGCGCACTTCAGCCTGACGCTTCACCAGCAGGTGAGAGTAGGTGATGGGAGCGGGCATCAGCACGTCGGTTTCGTTGGTGGCGTAGCCGAACATCAGGCCCTGGTCGCCAGCGCCCTGCTCCAGCGGATCGCTGCGGTCAACGCCCTGGTTGATGTCCGGGGACTGCTTGCCGATGGCGTTCAGCACGGCGCAGGAGTCAGCATCGAAGCCCATGTCGGAGTGGGTGTAGCCGATTTCACGTACGGTATCACGCACGATCTCTTCGATATCAACCCAGGCAGAGGTGGTTACTTCGCCGGCCACCATGACCATGCCGGTCTTGACCAGGGTCTCGCAGGCAACGCGTGCCTTGGTATCTTGCTTGAGGATGGCGTCCAGTACCGCATCGGAGATCTGGTCCGCAATCTTGTCGGGATGGCCTTCGGAGACCGACTCGGAAGTAAACAGCTTTGCCATGATAAGAGTCTCAGCTTGTCTGGGTTATCGCCACAGCAATAACCGGATGAATAGGATGGTGTAGAGGTATCTACATCTGGACGTCTATTTTAATTAGCGCCCCCCCCGATTGCCAGCACTATTTTGTCGCGCAGTGTCCAATGGGTCACAAGCGGTGCTCTCCTATCCCGAAAGGGATGGAAATCAAACGTTTTTCTCTGGTTGCTTTGGTCAATAGAGGGCAAGAAAAGCGATTGTCCTCCCAAAGCCACTTTATTCATCCAGATAATATTTGCACGCCGCGCGCCCTGCTGGGACAATAACGCGCCTTAATCTTGGCCATCAAATGAAGCAATCGCAGGAGATTCAGATGCCTTCTCGTAAAGAGCTTGCCAATGCCATTCGTGCATTGAGTATGGATGCCGTTCAAAAAGCCAACTCCGGTCACCCGGGCGCCCCCATGGGAATGGCGGATATCGCCGAAGTGCTGTGGCGTAGCCACCTCAGACATAACCCGAACAACCCCAAGTGGGCCGACCGCGACCGTTTCATTCTCTCCAACGGCCACGGCTCCATGCTGCTGTACTCCCTGCTGCACCTCTCCGGTTATGACCTCTCCATCGACGATCTGAAAAACTTCCGCCAACTGCACTCTCGCACCCCGGGTCACCCGGAGTACGGCTATGCACCGGGCGTTGAAACCACCACTGGCCCGCTGGGTCAGGGCATCACCAACGCCGTTGGTATGGCGATCGCCGAAAAAGCCATGGCTGAGCAGTTCAACCAGCCGGGCCACGACATCGTTGACCACTACACCTACGCCTTTATGGGCGACGGCTGCCTGATGGAAGGTATCTCCCACGAAGCGTGCTCCCTGGCAGGTACCTTGCAACTGGGCAAACTGATCGCGTTCTGGGATGACAACGGTATCTCCATCGACGGTCACGTAGAAGGCTGGTTCACCGACGACACCGTCAAGCGTTTCGAAGCCTACGGCTGGCACGTAATCCCGGCTGTTGACGGTCACAGCCCGGAAGCCATCAATGCCGCCATCGAAGCCGCCAAGGCCGAGACCGGCAAGCCGACTCTGATCTGCTGCCGCACCATCATCGGTTACGGTTCTCCGAACAAATCCGGTTCTCACGACTGCCACGGCTCACCGCTGGGCAACGACGAGATCGCCGCGGCTCGCGCGTTCCTGAAGTGGGACCACGCCCCGTTCGTTATCCCGGCCGATATCGCTGCCGAGTGGAACGCTCAGGAGAAGGGTGCTGCACTGGAAGCCGACTGGGCTGCCAAGTTCGCCGCCTATGAAGCAGCTCACCCGACGCTGGCTGCCGAATTCAAGCGCCGTACCGCTGGCGAACTGCCGGCCAACTGGGCTGCTGAATCCGCCAAGATCATCGAAACCCTGCAAGCCAACCCGGCCAAGATCGCAACCCGTAAAGCGTCCCAGAACTCTCTGGAAGCGTTCGGCAAGCTGCTGCCGGAGTTCATGGGCGGCTCTGCCGACCTGGCTCCGTCCAACCTGACCATGTGGTCCGGCTCCAAGTCTCTGACCAACGACGATGCCTCCGGCAACTACATCCACTACGGTGTACGCGAGTTCGGCATGTCCGCCATCATGAACGGTATCGCCCTGCACGGTGGTTTCATCCCCTACGGCGCCACCTTCCTGATGTTCATGGAGTACGCCCGCAACGCCCTGCGCATGGCCGCCCTGATGAAGCAGCGCGCTATCTTCGTTTACACCCACGACTCCATCGGTCTGGGTGAAGATGGCCCGACTCACCAGCCGGTTGAGCAGATCGCCTCCCTGCGTCTGACTCCGAACATGAGCACTTGGCGTCCGTGTGACCAGGTTGAATCTGCCATCGCCTGGAAACACGCCATCGAGCGTACCGACGGCCCGACCTCTCTGATCTTCTCTCGTCAGAACCTGGCCCAGATGGATCGTACTGCCCAGCAGCTGGCCGACACCGCCAAGGGTGGCTACGTGCTGAAGGATTGCGCCGGTACTCCGGAGCTGATCCTGATCGCCACCGGTTCCGAAGTGGAACTGGCCGTTGCCGCCTATGAGCAGCTGACTGCCAAGGGCCGTGCCGTGCGCGTGGTCTCTCTGCCTTCTACCGACGTGTTCGACGCCCAGTCTGCCGAGTACAAAGAGTCCGTCCTGCCGTCCTCCGTCACCAAGCGTGTGGCCATCGAAGCCGGCATCGCTGACTACTGGTACAAGTACGTCGGTTTCGGCGGCAAGATCATCGGTATGACCACCTTCGGTGAGTCCGCACCGGCCGAGCTGTTGTTCAAGGAATTCGGCTTTACTGTGGAAAACGTGGTTGCGACCGCTGAATCCTTGTAATCGCTGATTGCTTTGTATTGAACTGAAAAGCGCCGCCCTTGGGAGGCGCTTTTTTATGGACT
Organism: Aeromonas sp. Y311-2; assembly: GCF_027706025.1. Classification (NCBI taxonomy): domain Bacteria; kingdom Pseudomonadati; phylum Pseudomonadota; class Gammaproteobacteria; order Aeromonadales; family Aeromonadaceae; genus Aeromonas; species Aeromonas sp. Y311-2. The sequence goes on from NZ_JAPDCL010000004.1 coordinate 71,160, forward strand.
TTTTTTACTGAGGAAGCCGTACATTGCAGAATACGGAATATTCACTCCCATAAAATAGAATTCCATTTTTTGAAGGAAATAAATTATCTGATGAATTTTTAGTGATGAAGAATAAGGTAGTTTGCCATTTTTCAGAAACTACACGAGTACAATTTACAGATTTGTTAAAATCTACTCGACCTGATAAAGCACCACTGATAAATGGCAAAAACCCAAATAGGAGTCATCATGAGCAAAGAAAGCATGTCGCAGGATCCTTTTTTTTCGGTAAATGGGTTCAACTTTGATCTAGAACAACTTGCGGAGGGCATGACTAGAAACGATTGGCCTGATGGTGCCAAGGTGACCAGATGTACCGACAAAGACGGTACGACTAAGGCTTTATCACCAAAAGATGCTCTGATTGATGCTTATTTTGGCCACGAATTTTTCGATGAGGACCCCTTGAAGGTAAGCCTCGCCTTAACGCGCTACTTCCTTCAAACGGACCGCCCGTTATTGCCTGGAATGGTTGAGCTATTGATAGCTGGAATTACGGAACACCTGAAAGATGGAAAACCATGGGGTAGGAAAAACATAAAACGGAAAAAAGATCCCGAGCATCTTATGGCCGTTCTAGCTATAGATAATAAATTCAAGGGGAAGCGCCATGAGATTGGAGCAGAACTAAAAATTACTGCTGATGGTGTTAAATATATTGTCGGGCGAGCTAGGGAAGCAGTTTATCCCTCTCTCCTACATCTATTTGAATATCATATGTCGCCCAGTTTTGAAGAGGCGGTTAAGATCTTAGACCCAGCATATAGAGATGAGTTTATACGTAAAAATGGTATCAAACTAAACAGCCATAACCTGTAGCACGTAGGTTCGATTAGCGAAGCGTAATCGGACGTTCGCGTTCTTTAAGACGATGCCATAAAAATAATGCCCCTTCCTGTTACCTAAAAAGAGACCGGCATATAGCCGGTCTCTTTTTTATTTCTGCAACCCTTACGCCTGCGGCGGGGGTACTTTCCGCGTTGGATATCACCGCATCCACCTCGGCCTGCTCCACTATGGGCTTTATCAATCTGACGACAACGGCGCCATGGTTAATACCAGCTTGCCGATATGACGGCCTGAATCCAGCAAATGGTGAGCGGCAGCGGCCTCATCCAGCGGGAAGGTCTGGTAAACCTGCGGTTTGACCTCGCCGCGTTCGATAAATGGCCAGACATGAGTTTGCAGCTGGGCAATCAGTTCGGCTTTTTCCTGCGGAGTACGCGAGCGCAGGGTGGAGCCGATATGGGTCAGCCGCTTTTGCAGCATGGGAAACAGATCCAGATTGGGGGCGGCGCCCGCAATAATGCCGATCTGGACTATGCGACCATTGATGGCGGCCGCCGCATAGTTGCGCGCGACATACTCTCCGCCAATGATATCGAGAATGATGTCGGCGCCATGGCCATCGGTGGCTGCATGCACTGCCTCGACAAAATCCTCCTCCCTGTAGAGCACGGCCACATCCGCGCCCAGCTTGATGCTGGCGGCCTGCTGCTCGGGGGAGCCGACCGTGGTGATGATTTTGGCGGCGCCAAATGCCTTGGCCAGCATGGTGGCGGTCGTGCCGATGCCGGAGGCACCGCCATGGATCAAGATAATGTCCCCTTTTTTGAACTGACCCCGTTCAAACATATTTGACCAGACCGTCATAAAGGTTTCCGGCAGTGCCGCGGCTTCGACAAAGCTCAATCCGGGCGGCAGGGGCAGGACATTGCTCTGGTGGGCGACGCTGTACTCGGCATAGCCGCCACCCGAAATCAGCGCGGCGACCTTGTCGCCAATCTTGAGATGAGTCACCTGCTCCCCCTTGGCGACCACGACCCCGGCGACCTCCAGCCCGGGAATATCCGATGCCCCTGCCGGAGGCGGGTAGAGCCCCTTGCGCTGCATCACATCCGGCCCATTGATGCCGGTCGCATAGTGCCGGATCAAAACCTCATCGGGCTTGGGCGCCGGTGTGGCGCGGGTGGTCAGTTGCAAGACATCGGGGCCACCTGGCTGGGTAATCTCTACCGCGCTCATGGTGGCGGGAATGGAATAGGCGTTATGCATCAGCGGCTCCTTGTAACGAGGTGATATGAGGTTCCCCGGATGGGATGAGCACCAAGATAGTGGAGATTGCTGATGAATAAACGCAGTATTATCCCTCACCTGTAATGCAAAAATGCATTTCAATCGGGAGTCGTGATGAACTGGGATGATGCGAAAATTTTTCTGGCGTTGCATCGGGAAGGGAGCCTGAGGGGCGCCGCCCGTGTGGTCGGGGTCGATCAGGCCACCATTGGCAGACGGATTGCCGCACTGGAGCATCGTCTGGCGGCCACGCTGTTTCTCCGCACATCCAAAGGGTATGTGCTGACTCATGTCGGAGAGATAGTGCTGGCCAGCGCCCAGCAGATGGAGCTGGCGGCCATTGATTTTGTGCGGGCGGCGCAAGGGGTCGACAACCGCCTGGTTGGGGAGGTCAGCGTGGCGACCACAGACACCCTGGGGATGGATTTCCTGATACCGGCTCTGACCGAGCTGCATCAGCGTTATCCCGATATCAGGGTCATCCTCAATACCTCGACCCAGGTGGTCAATCTGTCCCTGCGGGAAGCGGATATCGCGATCCGGACGGTGAAGCCGGACAATCCCGACCTGATTATTCGCAAGCTGGCCTCCTGGCCGGTCGGGTTGTATGCCTCCGCCGACTATCTGGCTCGCCATGGTATTCCCGAAGCGGGCACCGGTTTTGCGGGCCATTCGCTGGTGGTGTATGAGCCCTACTGGCAGAGCGCGCGATCCCCCATGATGCTCGAAGAGGCGGCCGAGGGAGCCACGGTCGCCGCGGGAGTCAATACCAGCCTGATGCTGCGTCAGGCCCTGTTGATGGGGCTGGGGCTTGGCGAGGTAGCGGTTCCGCTCGCAGAGCAAGCCGGGTTGGTGCGGGTCTGGCCCGAGCGGCAGTTACAGCAATCCTACGATGTGTGGCTGGTGACCCATCAGGATGTGCAACATGCCGCGCGGGTCAGGGCGGTCATGGATGTTATCGTCAGGGCATTTGCCGCAATGGCCTAAGTCTGGCGGGGATTCTGTTCAGGTTTTGTCGCAGCGTGGTCACACCTCTTGCCATAGTCATGGCGGTTGAGGGAAAACCCTCATTTACTTGGTCTCTGACAGTCAATACTGTGAGACCGAGTCCACCACTACTGGAGCCTGACCCATGACCGACATGCTTGTTGACGATAAACAACCGACCCCGGATCCGGCAGAGCAGAATGCCTTCTTCCCGTCGCCCTACTCCCTGAGCCAGTTCACCTCGCGCAAATCTGACCTTGCCGGGGCCGACTATCCCGCTCCCTATCGGGAGGGGCGCTGGAAGATCCTGCTGATCGGTGCCGATGAGCGTTATCTGCCCACCGACAACGGCACCCTGTTTTCCACCGGCAACCATCCGGTCGAAACCCTGCTGCCCATGTATCACCTCGACAAGGCGGGCTTTGCCTTTGATATGGCCACCCTCTCCGGCAATCCGGTCAAGTTCGAGTGGTGGGCCATGCCCGGCGAAGACGAAGAGGTGCTGGGACTCTATGCCAAATATCAGGCGCAGTTCCGCCAACCGGCCAAGCTGGCCGACTTGCTGAAAGATGCGCTGGCCGCCGACTCCGACTATATCGGCGTCTTTATTCCCGGCGGGCACGGCGCCCTGATGGGGCTGCCGCAGAGTGCCGAGGTGAAAGCGCTGCTGGAGTGGGCGATGGCCAACGATCGCTTCATCATCTCCCTCTGTCACGGGCCTGCTGCGCTGCTGGCGGTGGCCAATCCAGAGACCTTCGCGGGCTACAAGATCTGCGCTTTCCCCGATGAGCTGGATGCCCAGACCCCGGCAATTGGCTATATGCCTGGCCACCTTACCTGGAAGTTTGGCGAGAAACTCAAAGAGATTGGCTTTGAGATCGTCAACAACGGCATCTCGGGAGAGGTGTGCCGGGATCGCAATCTGCTGACCGGTGACAGCCCGCTGGCTGGTAATAACCTCGGCAAGCTGGCCGCCACCACCTTGCTGGAGGCGGTTGCCAAGCGATGAGGTTGTCGTCATCGCCAGCGAATGCATTGCAGGTCGCGGTGGCGCTGGAAGGGTGCCAGCGGCTGGAGGAGATCCAGCAACTGGTGCGCGCCTTTGCCACCCCGCTGGGGTATCACCGCTTTGCGCTCTTCTCCATCAGTGCCAGCGAGGAGGGGGTGGTCGAGCATCTCTACTGGCTGGAGGGGGAGTGGCTGGAGAGCGGCGAGGCGGTCGACCTGCATGCCTATATGCGCGAGTGCCCGATGGCGATGCATATCAGGGAGCGAGACCAGCCCTTCTTCTGGAGCAAAACGGTTGGCGCTGCTGGCGAGCAGTACCGTATCGTTCGCCAGCCTGAGGGGCCGGGCCGACATGGCTTGCAGGTTCCCGTCTATGGGCCGTTGGGACTGGAAGGGGCGATGAGCTTTGGTGGCGATCAGATCGATGCCAGCGCTCCCGCTCGGGTTGGCCTTGCGCTGATCGCGGCGGCGGCTTTTCATGCAGCTCGTCGCCTGATGGAGATGCCTGTAGCGGGTCACGAGCGTGGCCTCACTGGGCGCGAGCGCGAAGTGCTGGAGTGGGTCTCCCGGGGTTGGCGCCATGCCGATATCGCCACCACCCTGAAGCTTTCGGTGCGCACGGTCGAGAACCATCTGCGCAGTGCCCGCCGTCGGCTGGGGGTGGCCACTACCGCAGAGGCGGTCAGAGTGGCGATCAGGAACCGCGATATCGAGGGCTGAGGGGCCATCCCTTTGTCTGGCATGTAAAAATAGACCGGCCATCAGCCGGTCTCTTTTTTATTTCCCGCAACATTACACCTGCGGCGGGGTGCTTTCCGCATTCGACATTACCGCATCAATTTGTACCAGGGCGCCAGCGGGTAGTTCGCTGACTCCGAATACGGTGCGGGCAGGCAGATAACCCGGGAAATATTTGGTGTAGATGGCGTTGACCGCATCCAGATCGGCGATATTGCCGAGCTGGATATTGACCTTGACGATATCGTCCATCACATGGCCGATGCTCTCCACAATTGCCTTGATATTGCTCAGGCACTGGGCGGTCTGCTCCTTGATGCAGCCAGCCAGGATCTTGCCAGTGGCGGGGTCAATCGGTAACTGCGCAGAGAGATGGTTGTAGTGGGAGAAGGCGACAGTCTGGCAATGGAGCGGGCTGCGTGGTGCCTTGTCGGTATTACGGGCACGGATCACCAGATTGTGTCTGTCTTCCACCAGTTGCGGCGGGGTGCCGTCACCGTGGGAGATGACCGCATCCATCTGCACCCGTGCCCCCATGGGCAGGGCTGCGGCACTGACTACCGAGCGGGCGGGCAGATAGGCGACGGAGCGGGCGATGGCGGAGTCGGGGAAGAAGGTGGTGTAGACCTCGTTGACGGCCTCCAGATCGGCCAGATCGGTCAGATAGACGGTCACCTTGACGATATCGTCAAACGGCACGTCGATGCTCTCCAGCACCGCCTTGATATTGCGCAGGCACTGGCCCGCCTGCTCCTTGATGCCACCGGCAACCAGCTGGCCCGAGGCCGCATCGACCGGCAGCTGGGCGCCGATATTGTTGTAGTGGGAGAAGGCCACGGTATGGGTGGAGAGCGGATTGTGCGGCGCCTTGTCACTGTTGCTGGCGAGCTTCACCAGCGGGCAAGGATCTTGCGGGAAGGTGCCTTCGCCGTTGGAGATGATGGCATCGATCTGCACCAGCGCACCCAGCGGCAGGGCGGCGACGGCGAGGGTGGTGCGGGTCGGCAGATAGCCCGGGAAGAATTCGCGATAGACGGCGTTGACCGCTTCCAGATCCGCCATCTCTTTCAGGAAGATGGTCGCTTTCACCATATCGTCCATCACATGGCCGATGCTCTCGATGATTGCCTTGAGGTTGCTCAGGCACTGTCTGGCCTGCGCGGTGACATTGCCGCTCACCATCTTGCCGGTGGCGGGATCGACCGGCAGCTGGGCGGAGATATTGTTGTAATGAGAAAACGCCACCGTTTGGGTGCAGGGGCCCAGATCCTGGGGTGCATGGGGGGTATTTCTTGCCGACTTGATGATGGTGCCACTCATAGATATGCCTCTTTTTAATATTTGTTGTTCATTCAGGTACAGGTTTACCCCATCTTGTTGTGCGCCATGGCCACTGCGCCAGCGGCGGCATCCCCGGTTATTATTTGTGATCCACTCAATTACTGAGAGGAATAAGGGAGAAGAGGACAGGGTAGATATTTCAGACGCTGCGATTCTATGAGTGGCTATCAGGGGTTGCAAACCGCTGATTGCATTTCTATGAGATGGCTCAATGGGTGCAAATTTAATCATATTGCTATTCAATTCACCCGAAATAGGAGCCAATTTGTGCGCAAATGGTGCCGAACCGGCGGACAGCCTTGCCCTGACTGGGTTTGCTCTCCCCCTCTTCGGGATATTGGCGTGTGAATAAAGGGTTAATATTATGCGCCGATGTGCAAATAATGCATGTTATGGTGCATGGATATCTGTTTTCAGCTCTTTTAAGGGGCTATGAAAATTCCCGTGAATATGCATATCCACCTTATTAAAGATACCTCTGGAATATAATTCATGGCTTTTGCATTCCTCTCTGTTAATGATTATTCCTGCATACTCGATGACGCCTTGCTGGCAGCCGGGATCTGTTATTAACGCCATAAAATTCTATGCCATGAATTTGCACGGCGGATCTGCCCCTGCTGCACAGGAGTGGGGAGCATGGCGTTGGCGTGACGGAGTGCGGGAGCTGTGGTGCTGGATGAGATGTGGCGCTGGATGAGGAAGGGGAGGTGGTGGTAATTCGCTTATCTTCACGCCGGTTGCATCCCCCGATGGGTGGGGTTGCCCCGCGTCGTCGCTTTTTCCACTTTTTTTGCGGCTTTGTCTGATCTCCCTCTTATCTGTGGCTGGTTGTGATGATTGGGATGGTTTTCAGGGCTCTGGAACAGTTCAGGTGATTTCGCAGGCGCAAAGTTCAATATGTTGTTTTTAAAGGTAAATACGTCAAAAAATGGATTTATCGACCGCTTCTTATGGTTTCTTGATGAAACTGTTAATTAGTGGCGTGATTGCGAGTCAGGTCGCTTTTTTCAATCGCTATTAATCGTATGATTAATAAGGTGATCAAGGAGCCCTGACGGAGAGCATCGATGCACCGGCAGGCCATTGCCCAGGATTGGCAAGCGAGATCGCGTCGCGATCATCATTACCTGACTGTGGAGGATTTATGCTGGGTTTCGTTCTGGGCGATATGTATTGTCAAACATCTGGGCAGCGGTTACCTCCTCGCCTGGGAAAGAGTTTTCCCATTCCGGCCGATTACCGACTGCGTGGCCGGGTATCCGCCGCCATCATGACCATCGAGAGCCTGCTCGATACCCCTTATCCGCAAAAGCAGTTTCGTGATCTGGTCTTTGGCGCCTTTATCGAGCGCCAGCGTCGGCTGTTTGGCGAACATGTGATTGTGGCCCGCATGGAAGGGGAGGAGGGGCTGGAGCTGTCGATTGACCTCTCGTTTGTCAGCACCGCCGTACCTGTGGGCCTGCTGGCCATCTCTGAAGAGCTGGCCCTCGCCACGGCGCCGCGTCCCAAGAAGAGCCATCCCCACTACGAGGCGCTGTGCAAGGCGATCGACTGCATGGTGATGCTGATGTTTTATGGCAAGGTGATCCGCCAGCGGAATACGGTGTTGGAAAATATCGGCCATCAGTTTGGTTATCAGCCCGCGGCGACCCTGACGGCGCGTGTTGGCAAGGGTGGGGAGGATGATTACGACGCCTTCATGGTCAATATCATGACCTGTATTGCCCACTCCAACTCGCTCAAGGAGGCGCTGGAGAACGCCAGCCGGATGGGAATTCAGGAGCCCGCTTTCTTCTGCATCGTCGGTGCGATTGCCAGCACCTTGTGGGGCGTGCCCAGACTGTGGGCGTATCAGGCTTCACAGCTGATCCATCGCTCCCACCACCACTACATCCAGAATCTGCTTCGCTGTGAAACCCGTGCCGGGCGGCGCCATATCAATCTGGAGCCGCCAAAGCCCCCGCTGTTTGCACCGATCCGGCAACAGGTTGTGCGTCTGTTCAAGGGGGCACACTGATCCGCAGCCCCCTTGTCATCACTCAGGCGGGATAAAGTGCACCCAGTACAGCCGGACGGCTGGCACCGGTGACGGCGGGCAGGTTGCCCGGCTTGCGGTGGACAAAGCACATGGCCAGCCAGGCAAAGGCTGCGCCTTCCACCCAGTCGGGGGCAAGGCCCAGCTCGGCAGTGCTGGCGATGCGCCATGCAGTCAGCAGGCTGGCCAGCTCCTTCAGCAAGGGGGTGTTATGGGCGCCGCCGCCGCAGACAAACAGCTCGGCTTTCGGCTGGCTGGTACCGACTGACTCGGGCCGGGCGGGCAGTTGGCGGGCGATGCTGTGGCAGGTGAGTGCCTGCAGGGTGCGCTGCACATCCACGGGGGCGTATGAAGTGCCTGCCAGCTCGCCATCGAGCCAATCGAGGGTAAACATCTCCCGTCCTGTGCTCTTGGGGGCGGGGGCGGCGAAGTAGGGGTGAGCCAGCAGTTTTTCCAGCAGGGCCGGGATGGGCTTGCCACTGGCGGCCCATTTGCCACCGGCGTCATAGCTGCCGCCGTGGGGCTGATGGCGGCGATACCAGCCATCGAGCAGGGTGTTGGCAGGGCCGGTATCAAAACCATATACCCCGCCCGGATTGCCTGGCAGCACCGAGATATTGGCGATGCCGCCGAGGTTCAGTACCACCCGCAGGGCGCCGGGCTTGGCAAACAGTGCCTGATGGAAGGCGGGCACCAGCGGCGCTCCCTGACCGCCGAGGGCCATATCCATGGTGCGAAAATCGGCGATAACGTCGATGCCGGTCAGGGCGGCCAGCAGGGCGGCGTTGCCGATCTGCAGGGTAAAGCCAAGCTGGGGGCGATGGCGGATGGTTTGGCCGTGGCTGCCGATGGCGCGAATATCTTTGGGCTCAAGCCGCGCCTTGGCCAGCAACGCGTGGGTGGCGGCGGCAAACTCTCGCGCCACCAGATTATCGGCCACACCCATGCGGTCGATTTCGTTGTCGCCCGGGGTGCAGAGGGCATGCAGCGTGCGTGCGGTCTCTTGCGGCCAGGGGTGACAAAGCGCCGCTTCGACCCGCAGTTCATCCCCGGCGATCATCACCAGCACGGCATCAATGCCGTCCATGCTGGTTCCCGACATCAGACCGATATAGCGCTCAGCCATGGTGTCTCCTTACATTGCTGCTTGAAAATGCGGTGTGCAGAGAGGGTGAAGAGGGGTACGGCTTTCATCCCATGCCACATAGCGTGGTCTTTGACATCAGACCGATATAACGCTCAACCATGTTGCATCCTCAATGCGGACCGGAAAAAGAGTGAGAGAGACAGGATAGATAAGCCCTTACTTCCGTGCCACATGCCGCTCCCAGTGTTCCATCTCATCTTATGTCCGAAATTGGACTCATTTCAATCTGGTTTCCTGGCGCGGGTTCAATAAAAGGGGCTGGCAGGGCCTTCACCCTGCCAGCCCTGATGGCTTAGTTGCCGCGACTATCCCGCTTGTTCTGGGCCAGCTGCAGCTCGGGGTTGTCGAGTTTGGCCAGTTGCGGCATAGCCAGCTTTTTGAAGTTGGCCAGCTCGCGTCCGCTCAGGGTCTCTGCCTGCGGCAGGGTGAGGGTGCGCGGGTTCTTGTGAATGCCGCCCACCACGAATTCGTAGTGCAGATGCGGGCCGGTGACGCGACCGGTGCCACCCAGAGTGCCGATGGTCTGCCCCTGCTTCACCCGCTGTCCCTTGTTGACGGTGCGCTTGGAGAGGTGCAGGTACTTGGTCACATAGTTGCCGGCATGCTTGATAAAGACGTAGTTGCCGTTGAACTGGTTGTAACCGGCAGCCACCACGCTGCCGGAGCCCGCTGCCATGATGGGGGTGCCCACCGGCGCCACATAGTCGATGCCGTTATGGGGGCGGATCTTGCCGGTCACAGGATGGAGGCGGCGCGGGTTGAAGTTGGAGCTGATGTATTTGAAGTTGACCGGCGCGCGCAGGAAGCTCTTGCGCATCGCTTTGCCTTCCGGGGTGTAGTAGTTGCCATCTTCATTGAGCACGGCGCGGTAGGCGGTGCCCTGGTTGACGAACTCCGCCGCCAGAATATCGCCGGAGGCGACCCGCTCGTCGTCGCGGAACTTGTCTTCATAGACCACCCGGAAGCTGTCCCCCGGCTGCAAGTCCTGGGCAAAGTCGATGTCCCAGCCGAAGATGGCGGCCAAGTCCATGATCTGATCTTCGGTCATCCCCGCATCCACCGCGGCGCCCCAGAAGCTGGAGCGGATCTCCCCTTTGCTCACCTGTTCGCGGGTGTCGAGGGCGATCTTGACGTTGCGAGCGACAAAGGTCTCCTCCTTGCGGCTCACCTTGAGCGCCTGCTCCAGACTGTGGGGGTAATATAGGCTGTGCAGCTCGCCGTTCTCGGTGAGCTTGAAGGTGAGCTCCTGCCCCGGTTGCAGCATCCGCAGGGGATCGCTGCCCTCGAGCTGGTCTATCAGGTGCAGATCCGTGGTGCTCAGGCCAATGCGCTGGAAGATCACCCCCATGTTGTCGCCACGGCGCACCTTCACCTGCTTGGTGATGTAGCGAGGCTTGGGCGGGGTAACGGGCTGGGCGGCTTCGGCCGTCAGCTCGTCGTTCAGCGCGTTGTCGTTGGCCGGTTCCCGCAGGGCAATTTCGTTGCCGTTTTCATCGACCCGTGTTGCTACTGCCTGTTCGCTTGGCCAGGCAGCCAGCATCATGATCATGATGCTCAAGATCAGCACCATCTTGCGGTGCCAGTGGGGGAGTGCGTTGAAGGCGTGCCAAATAACCATGAGAAGCAGATGAAGTCGGGCAGAATGGACGGATTTTACAGCCTTTCCAATTGGCCCGCCATTCCAGTAATATGTTTGGCCCTGTGGAATCGTGATGGAGAGTCAAAAAATGTCCCAGCTCGAGGTGGCGCTAGCCGAGATCAAGCGCGGAGCGGAAGAAATTCTGGTTGAAGAAGAACTTGTCGCCAAGTTGAAGGAAGGGCGCCCGCTGCGCATCAAGTTGGGCATGGACCCGACCGCCCCCGACATTCACCTGGGGCATACCGTGATCCTCAACAAGCTGAAGACCTTCCAGGATCTGGGCCATGAAGTGATCCTGCTGATCGGTGACTTCACTGCCATGGTGGGAGATCCCTCCGGCAAGAACGCCACCCGTCCGCCGCTCTCCGAAGAGGCCATCAAGCACAACGCCCTCACCTATGCCGAGCAGGCGTTCAAGATCCTCGACCCGGCCAAGACCCGCATCGAGTACAACTCGACCTGGCTGAGCGAGCTGGGTGCGACCGGCATGATCAAGCTGGCGGCCAAGCAGACCGTGGCCCGCATGATGGAGCGCGACGACTTTAAAAAGCGCTACACCGGCGGCCAATCCATCGCGATTCACGAATTCCTCTATCCGCTGCTGCAAGGCTATGACTCGGTCGCGCTGAAGGCGGACGTTGAGCTCGGCGGTACCGACCAGAAGTTCAACCTGCTGATGGGCCGCGAGCTGCAAAAAGATGCCGGCATGGCGACCCAGTGCGTGCTGATGATGCCGCTGCTGGTGGGTCTGGATGGCGTCAAGAAGATGTCCAAGTCCGCAGGCAACTACATCGGCGTCCACGACGCTCCGGGCGAGATGTTCGGCAAGATCATGTCCATCACCGACGATCTGATGTGGAACTACTACGAGCTGCTCTCCTTCCGTCCGCTGGCCGAAATTGAAGAGTTCAAGGCAGGCATCGCTGCCGGTACCCTCAACCCGCGCGATGTGAAGATCTGGCTGGCCAAAGAGATCATCGCCCGTTATCACGACGAAGCGGCGGCTGAAGCGGCCCACGAAGATTTCACCCAGCGCTTCTCCAAGAACGCCATCCCGGACGAAATGCCGGAGGTCGAGCTGGCACTGGAAGGCGAAGGTCTGGCCATTGCCAACCTGCTGAAAGAGGCCGATCTGGTGGCCACCACCTCCGAAGCGCTGCGGATGATCAAGCAGGGCGCGGTCAAGGTTGATGGCGAGAAGCTGGACGATGGCAAGGCACTCATCGGTGCCGGTACCGCCGTCTATCAGGTCGGCAAGCGCAAGTTTGCCCGCGTGACTGTCAAATAAGCAGTACCGTCAAATAAGCAGTCGCATCAGGCAAGCTTGCCATCAAACCGGTTCAAGCTTGTTCAACAGGGCCTCCTTCGGGAGGCCTTGTCGTATCTGGGCGGAACGGATCTGGGCGATAAAGTGCCGCAGCACGGCACTACCTGGGTGTGGTCGTGTCGCCAGACTGATACTGGTCATCATGCCGTTGCCCTCAATGGGGTGATAACTGACCCCGAGCGGGCGCAGCGCCGCCACCGAGCTGGGCACCAGGGTTACGCCAAAGCCCGCCTGCACCATGCCGACGGTGGAGATCACCTGCGGGCATTCGGGCCCCAATATCGGCTCGAAGCCAGCCTCCCGACAGAGGCCCACGATGCCGTCATAGAGCCCGGGCCCGATGGCGTGGGGAAACAGAATAAAACTCTCATCCTTCAGGCTGGCCAGTGGCAAGGGGCCCGGCTTGGCCTTGGGATGGCTGGTCGGCAGGGCGATCAGCAGCGGCTCCTGTTCGATGAGGTGGTGATCCAGCCCCTGACTGCCGCTGCAGGGGAGGCGCAGGATGGCAGCATCGAGCCGGTCGTGGCGCAGCGCCTCTACCAGTGCCGGCATGGTGCCCTCCTGCGGGGTGAGCGCCACCTCGGGGTAGCGTTCCCGATAGTCGTGCAGCAGGGTCAGCACCGCGGGGTGGAGCACGGTAGAGCCGGCAAAGCCGATGCGCAGCGCCCCCTGCTCGCCGCGGGCGATCCGCTTCACCTTCTGTTTGGCGGCATCGGCCAGCGTCAGGATCTGGGTGGCATCCCGATAGAGGCTCGCGCCCGCCTCGGTCAGCTCGACGCCGCGAGTCAGGCGGCGCAGCAGCGGGGTGCCGAGGCTCTCCTCCAGCTTGCGGATCTGCTGGCTCAGGGGCGGCTGGGCCATGTTGAGCGCCTCGGCTGCCCGGGTGAAGTTCTGTTTGTCGACGACCGCCATGAAGTAGCGCAGGGTTCGCAGTTCCATATCGAAAGAGTCTCAAAGTCGCGGGATCGGTGTATTGGCGTTGAAATGTGATCCGGGTCACCATTGAATCCGAACGCTAACAGGATTCAGGCCGGAGGTGAAACCCGAATGGAACGTATTGCAACATCTGACAGTGCCGGATGCGCGTGTGCCCTCGAAGTGAGCCAGCAGTTTTCCCGCTGGCGCAGGCAGCACGATGGCGGCGAGATCTACCAAAGCTCGCTGATGAGCGCCCTGCTGGCGGGGGTCTACGAAGGGGAGACCACCATGAGCGAGCTGCTGCGCCACGGCGACTTTGGTCTCGGTACCTTCAACCACCTCGATGGCGAGCTGATCGCCTTCGAGCGCCAGATCCACCAGTTGCGGGCCGATGGCTCGGCCCGGCCCGCCCGCGCCGATCAGAAGACCCCCTTTGCGGTGATGACCCACTTTCGCCCCTGTCTGGAGCGCCGTTTCGACCATCCCCTCAGCCGCGACGAAATTCACGAGTGGGTCGACCGACTGGTGGGCTCCGACAACGTGTTCGTCGCCATGCGCCTCGACGGCCAGTTCGAGTCGGCCAAGGTGCGCACCGTGCCGCGTCAGGAGCCGCCCTATCGCCCCATGCTGGAGGCCATCGAGCAGCAGCCGCTGTTCCGCTTTGCCGCGGTGGCGGGGACTTTGGTGGGCTTTCGCTGCCCGCCGTTTGTGCAGGGGATCAATGTGGCGGGCTTTCACGAGCACATGATCACCGCCGATCGCAGCGGCGGCGGTCATCTGCTCGACTACACCATGGCCCACGGCACCCTGCGTCTCTCCGTGGTGCGTCATCTCAATCTGGCCCTGCCATCGGATCCCGCTTTCCGGCAGGCCGACCTCAACCCCGCCGATCTCGATCGCGCCATTCAGGCCGCAGAAGGCTGATATAGAAGGAGCAATATCATGGAAAACAGACAGTGGAAGTGCGGCGCCGAGCTGGTGGTGCGCCATCTGGAGGCGCAGGGGGTCAAGCAGGTGTTCGGTATTCCCGGTGCCAAGATTGACCGGGTGTTCGATGCGCTGGAGGACTCTCCCATCGAGACCATAGTGGTGCGCCACGAGGCCAACGCCGCCTTTATGGCCGCCGCGGTGGGGCGTCTCACCGGCAAGGCGGGGGTGGCGCTGGTCACCTCGGGCCCCGGTTGCTCCAACCTTATTACCGGGCTGGCGACCGCCACCTCGGAGGGGGACCCCATGGTGGCGCTGGGCGGTGCGGTGCGCCGCGCCGACTGCCTCAAGCTCACCCACCAGAGCATGGATACGGTCAACCTCTGCCGTCCTGTGACCAAGTTCAGCGCTCAGGTCAACAGCGGGGCGGCCCTCTCCGAGGTGATGGCCAACGCCTTTCGTGCCGCTGAGTTTGGCCGCCCGGGTGCTGCCTTTGTCAGCCTGCCGATGGACATCATCAACAAGCCGGTGCAGGGGGAGGTGCTGGTGCCGCGCGAGATGCCGGAGCCCGGCGCCGCCGACGAGGCGAGCCTGACCCAGGCGCTCGAGCTCATTCGCGAGGCGGACAATCCGGTGGTGCTGCTCGGCCTGATGGCGAGCCGGCCGGAGAACGCCGAGGCTGTGCGCGCCTTCCTCGACAAGGCGCGGCTGCCGGTGACCGGTACCTATCAGGCGGCCGGGGTGGTCGACAGTTGCCACTTCGATGATTTCGCCGGGCGGGTGGGGCTCTTTAACAACCAGCCGGGGGATCAGCTGCTGGCAGGGGCCGATCTGGTGATTGCCATCGGCTACAGCCCCATCGAGTACGACCCCGTGCTGTGGAATGGCGACCGGGTGCGCCGCATCCTCCATATCGATGTGCTGCCCGCCGATATCGATAGTTGCTACTGCCCGGCGGCGGAGCTGCTGGGGTCGATCCGCGCCAACCTGTTGCAACTGACCCGCCGGATGGGTTCGCCCAAGCTGCGCATCCCCGAGGTAGATCGCCTGCTGCAAGGGGTGCGTCAGCAGCGGCTGCGGCTGGCGATGCGGGCCGACGATCTGCACGGCACGCCGGTGCATCCGCTGCGGATCGTGCGCGAGCTGCAGGATCTGGTGCGTGATGACATGACCCTCTGCGTCGATATGGGCAGCTTCCATATCTGGATCGCTCGCTACCTTTACAGCTTCCGCGCCCGTCAGGTGCTGATCTCCAACGGTCAGCAGACCATGGGGGTCGCCCTGCCGTGGGCTATCGGCGCCGCGCTGGTGCGGCCGGGGGAGAAGGTGATCTCGGTATCGGGGGATGGCAGCTTCATGCAGTCGAGCATGGAGCTGGAGACGGCGGTGCGGCTCAAGAGCAATATCGTCCACATCATCTGGGTCGATAACGGCTACAACATGGTGGCGATCCAGGAGCAGCAGAAGTATTGCCGCACCTCAGGCGTGTCGTTCGGCGCCATTGACTTCAAGCGCTACGCCGAGTCGTTCGGGGCGGCCGGTTTTGCGGTGCGCTCGGCCGACGAGCTGCGCGCCACCCTGCGTGCCGCGCTGGCGGTGGAGGGGCCGGCCGTGGTGGCCATTCCGGTGGATTACAGCGACAACCCCGGGTTGATGGCCCAGCTCAGACCGGAAGTGATGGCTTGAGTTGGCTCGGGCAGTGAGAGATGAAAAAACCGGCATCAGGGATGCCGGTTTTTTTATGCCGATTGCAGGCAGGGTTTGGGCAGAGTTTAGCGAGCCAGCTGAATGGCCCCGTCGGCCCTGACAGGCTTGGTGCGGCGCCTGGCTGTGGGGGCGCAGGCGCGCTTGAGGCGCAGCCATTCACGCCACAGCAGCCAGCAGAGCGGCAGGGTGAGCAGCAGTACGGTGGCCGGCTGGGCCATCAGTACCCCATCACGGCCCCACAGCAGCGGCAGCAGGAAGATGAGCGGCAGCAGCAGCAAGGTTTTGGCAATCGAGATGACCAGCGCCTGACGGGTACGGGCCATGGATTGCAGCAGCACGATGCCGAACATGATGATCCCCTCCAGCGGAATAGCGCCCAGATTGAGCAGCAGACTGCTGACGGCGGCGGCCAGCAGCTCGGGGTCGTCATCGCCGGTATAGAGCATGGCTACCTGCTGGGGCAGCAGCTGGATGGTGATCCAGACCAGCATGCCGTAGATGAAGGTGAACTTGAGCCCCATCTCCATCAGATACTTGAGGTCGCGATTGCGCTTGGCCCCGGCCGCCTTGCTGATGAGCGGCTGAATGCCGAAGGCCAGTCCCTGCAGGATGACGATAAAGACCGCCTCGGTGTAACCGGCCACGGTAAAGCCGGCGAGATCCTTCACATTGCCATACACCATCAGCTGGCTGTTGTGCAGCATCAGCAGCAGGCCGAGGTTGAACTGGGCAATCAGGCTCGGCAGGCCGGTAAAGAGCAGGTTCGGCACCGTGGGCAGGCTCGGCACCATGTCGCGCCAACCGAGGCGCAGCCGGGCCCAGGGGGTAAAGAAGTAGCCAAGGCCGATCAGGCTCACCGCCCCTTCCGCCATCAGGGTCGCCTGGGCGGTACCGATCAGTCCCAGCCCCAGTCTGGCCACCATCACGTAGTTGAGCAGGATGTTGAGCACGGCGCCGCTGCTCACCAGCACCATGGCCAGTTTCGGGCGACCGTCGTTGCGCAGCAGATAGGGCACCGCTAGGTTGCTTGCCAGCAGCAGGGTACCGCCGCCAATCCAGAGCAGATAGTCGCTCGCCTGCTTCCAGGTCTCGGTACCCTGCTCGATGCCGAGCCCCAGCAGAATATCGGTGTGGAGGTAATAGAGCAGGATGGGGGCGGTAATACCGAGCACCAGCAGCAGCCAGAGGGCATTGACCAGCGCCTGACGGGCCAGCGCGAAGTTGCGGGCGCCCTGCTGGTAGGAGATGCCGGTGGCGGCGCCCATGCTGATCATGGCGGCCAGACCGAGCAGCACCATGATGACCGGGTAGACCAGATTGATGCCGGCAAGACCGGCCGCCCCCACATAGTGGCCGACGAAGATGCCATCGACCAGGTAGTAGGCACCGGACACCAGCATGGCAAGGATCGAAGGGAGGGCATAGGCCCAGAAGCGGCGGGTCATGGCCCGTTGCCGTAATGTGAAGTAGGCAGACATATCTGTTCTCTCGATGTGCTCGGTTATCGAACAGTTAGTCTAGATTAATACTTTTTTGGTGATAATCCGGTTTCTACTTGATGAATTGCTGAGTGTTACTCATCAATCCGCTGTTTTGATAGTGCGCCTTGAGCATGTCGATCAGGATGCGCAGCCCGCTGCCGAGCTGATGGCGGCTCGGATAGAAGAGATAGAAGCCGGCAAAGGTGGGGCTCCATGGCTCCAGTACCGTGATGAGTTTCCCTTCTGCAACCTTCTGGCTCACCTCCTCCTCAAGGCAGTAGGCCAGTCCCAAACCCGCTTCGGCAGCGCCCAGATAGAGAGCCGGGGTGCTGGTGGTGAGCGGCCCGGTTACCTCTATCTCCAGCAGGTTGCCATCGGCGGCAAAGGCCCAGCGGTAGTGGTGGTGCGGGGTGAGGCGATAGCCGATGCAGGCGTGGCGGCTCAGCTCGCTCGGGTGCTCCGGCGTGCCGTTTTGCGCCAGATAGGCGGGGGAGCCTACCACCAGATAGCGCTGGGGCGGCCCGAGCGGAATGGCGATCATCTCCTTGGGCAGCAGATCCCCGTAAAAGAGGGCGGCATCGAAGCCATCCTCGATCATGCGCGGCATCAGCTCCTGCTCCACTACTTCCACCTGCATCCGCGGATAACGGGCCAGATAGTCGATGAGCACCGGCGCCAGCAGGCTGTCGATGGCGTTGCGCGGGGCGCAGAGCTTGAGCCTGCCCACCGGTTCATCGCTGTTGCGGGCCAGCTCGGCAAGCGCTTCTTCGAGGGTATTGAGGGTGGGGAGCAGCTGCTTGAGCAGCCGTTGGCCCGCTTCGGTCGGCACCACGGCCCGGGTACTGCGGTTGAGCAACCGCACCCCCAGTCGCTCCTCCATCCCCTTCAGACTGTGGCTGATGGCGGAGGCGGATACGCCGAGTTCGAGGGCGGCCTTGCTGAAACTGCGGTGGCGGGCGACGGCGGCAAACACCGCCAGTTCGGCGAGATCGGTACGGGTAATGGTCATCATCAATCAACAAAAAGGCGTGAGTCACAAGGGTACGCCAAGGCCGTGCTGCACACAATCCGCGCTAAACGGGTGGCTTGTTGCAAATATGTAGCTGCTCGCAGGCCATTGATTCCAGTGAAACTAAGTTGAATTGTTAAAAAAAACTCACAATAAGGCACTTTGAGTGTGATCTTGGTCGTCCGAAAGGCGACCAAAATCAAACTTTGGTTGATTAATTCAAAAAAACGCTGTGATTAATAAGGGCATTTAATTAAAGTCAGCCCATCAAGAGTGGCGCACGTTAATCGGTTGTTAAGTGAGACGGGCGCCGACCCTCAGGGTCAAAATCTCGCACTGTTGTTTGTTGCAATCCTGTTGTCACAAGGAGTGATGGCCAGGTTGCCGGGGGGCGAGAGGTTAATATCAAGGACGGACAGCAGGCGTTCCAGGGAGATGGAACCGGGCCAAGGCCCGACCAAACAAGAATCCCATTTTCCTAGATGACAGGAACAACGTATGTCTGACATGAATATTGCAGCTGATGGTCGTTTAGCCAGCAACACCTCCCGCGGCGTCAACAAGGCCGATGTGGTCTGGATGCTGGGTCTGTACGGTACCGCGATCGGTGCCGGTGTGCTCTTCCTGCCAATCAACGCCGGTGTAGGTGGCCTGTGGCCGCTGGTTGCCATGTTGATCCTGGCGCTGCCGCTGACTTTCTTTGCTCACCGTGGTCTGACCCGCTTCGTGCTGTCCGGCTCTACCCGTGATGGCGACATCACTGAAGTAGTAGAAGAGCACTTCGGCAAGACCGCAGGCAAATTCATCACCCTGCTCTACTTCTTTGCCATCTACCCGATCGTGCTGATGTATTCAGTCGCCATCACCAACACCGTCGAGAGCGTGATTGTTCACCAGCTGGGCATGTCTGCACCTCCCCGTGCCGTTCTGTCACTGGCCCTGATCCTCGGTCTGATGGCGGTTGTTCGTCTGGGCGGCCAGGTTATCGTCAAAGCGATGAGCGTGCTGGTATTCCCGTTCGTGCTCACCCTGATGGGTCTGGCGTTCTACCTGATCCCGCACTGGAACGGTGCCATCATCACTGAAGCTCCGGCCCTGTCCGACGCCTTCAACGGTGACTTCATCAAGACCCTGTGGCTGGCTATCCCGGTAATGGTGTTCTCCTTCAACCACTCCCCGATCATCTCCTCCTTCGCGGTGGACAACAAAGGTCGTTACGGTGAAGGTGCCGAGAAGAAGTGCAGCAACATCCTGCTGGGCGCCCACGTCATGATGGTGATGACAGTTATGTTCTTCGTATTCAGCTGCGTACTGAGCCTCTCCCCGGCTGACCTGGCTGCTGCCAAAGAACAGAACATCTCCATCCTGTCCTACCTGGCCAACCACTTCGATAACCCGGTTATCGGTACTGTGGCTCCGCTGATCGCCATGGTTGCCATCAGCAAATCCTTCCTGGGTCACTACCTGGGTGCGCAAGAAGGCATGAACGGCCTGATGGCCAAGGCGCTGCGCGAGAAGGGCAAGAACGTTGATACCAAGCAGCTGAACAAAGTCACTGCCGTGTTCATGATCCTGACCACCTGGGCCATCGCTACCATCAACCCGAGTATCCTCGGCATGATTGAAGACCTGGGCGGCCCGATCATCGCAATGCTGCTGTTCCTGATGCCGATGTACGCCATCACCAAGGTTCCGGCCATGCGCAAATACGCTGGCAACATCAGCAACGGCTTCGTGACCATCATCGGCCTGATCGCCATGTCCGGTATCATCTACAAGCTGATTGCCTGATAACTCCGGTTACCAAGTTGAATGAAGAAGCCGCCTCACAAGAGGCGGCTTTTTTATGGCTGTTTGGGGTGGTGAGCGGATGCGGTATCGCTACTTCATCAGCTTCTTCACCTCGTCGCTGGCCAGCGCCTTGTTGAATTTGTCCCGCGCCTTTTTCCCCTTGGCAGAGTTGGTAAAGCAGACGTGGAGGGACTTGTCCTCGAGGATCTTGCCGTTGAAGCCGAGGTTGGCGGCAACGTCCTTGAGTTGGGGATCGCTCTCCAGCAGATAGGTCATCACATTCTGGTCGATGACCGCCAGATCGAGCCGACCGTTGCCGAGCTTGAGCAGGTTCTGGCTGTCCGAGCTGGTGGCGTCAGCCGAGAGCACCTTGCTGGCCACTTTTTCGTCGAACTCGGTGGTATTCACATAGCCGGTGACGACACCAATTTTCTTGCCCTTGAGGTCATCAAGGCTCTGCCAGGTGACCGGCTGATCGGCTCGCTGGGCAAAGCCGAGGGGGCCGTTACCTATGGGGTCAGAGAAGAGGCAGCTGCTCTTGGGGTCGAGATACTCGGGGAAATAACCCAGTACCTCGGGGTTGTTGGTTGCCTCGTCCACGGCCCGTTGCCAGGGATAGAACTTGATAGTCAGCGGGTCGCCAGCCAGGGCAAAGGCTGCGGTCACCACCTGACTGCTCTTGCCCTGCTCAGGGAGGCTGGCGCTGGTGTAAGGGGGCCATTCAAGGCTGGTCAACACTGCCGCCTGAGCGGCCGACATGCCGAACAAGGGAAGAGTGGCCAGGGCGAGGTGCTTCCATTTCAGGCTCATAGGGATAACTCCTTGTGGTCAAACACCCCTTAAAGATAGCCCCCGGTGTCGATTGCGGATGCCGGCCATGGCTGACCGGCATCCGTGCCATCTATTTATTGTCGATATTCTCCGACTGCCAGAGGGCATAACCCTTGCCGGAAGCCGTGGTGGGCAGATCAATCTGCATCAGGTCGTTGCCGATGACGAAGGGGCCCGTGTAGCGGGCGCGCAGATCCTGCGCCAGATCTTTTACCCTGATCTTGCCGTTGAGGCCGATATGGCTGAACACGGTCAGCGCCGGTCTGGCTTCGTTCATTACCCGGGCCGCCTGCTCGGCAGAGGTCATGGAGACGCAGTGCACCAGCAGATCGGCCCCTTTGGCCTGCTTCACTACTTCGGGGCTGTAACGGGTATCGCCGGAGAGCACCACGCTGTGGCCGTGGTAGTCGATGCGATAGCCGAATGACGGCTTGATGTTGACCCCGTGGTCGTTGTCAAAGGCGGTTACCTTGACCCCGTCATGGTTGTAGACCACCCCGGCGGTGACCTCGTGGCTGTTGATCTCCACCCCGTCCAGCGGCGTTCCCTCATCCTTGACCCGGGTGGCGATGTCAGTGGCGTAGGCCTGCTGCAAGCCACGGGCGAGAGCTGTGGTGCCTTTGGGGCCGTAGAGTTCCATCGGCGCGTGGCGCTGGCCATAGGCCGGTTGCAGCCAGCCGGTCAGCCAGAGATCCGCCAGCCCGTTGGTGTGGTCGGAGTGAAAGTGGGTGAGGAAGAAGGCGTTGACCCGGCCGATGGGGATATGCAGCTGCCACAGGCGAGTGGCGGAGTTGCGGCCAAAATCGAACACCAGCTTCTGGTTGCCTGCCTCGACCAGGGTGCTGTAGCCGCCCCGGCTTATCTGGGGCACCGGAGTGCCGGTGCCGAGCAGGCTGACCCGAAAGATATCGGGCCGGGCTTGAGTTGCTGAGGCTGGGGCTTGATCGTGGTTGCTGATAAAGCTGCTCTCGGCAGCCTGACTGGCGCCGCTGGCCAGCAGACCGACCAGCAGGGCGGCCAGATAGGTGCTTTTCATGGGAATTTATCCTGTGGGGAAGGGATGGCATCACTGTATTGGTAACTAAAAGTTGAGTAAATTGGCTAAAATCCATTTCTTACTAAACTTTTGGTTGTGAATTAGGGCTCGGTAGCGGGTCGTGTTACTCAGGAACGAACAAAGGAGCGGTTGTGGACCGATTGACCAGCATGCGTATCTTCACCCGGGTGGTGGATCTCGGCTCCTACAGCGCCGTGGCGAGCGAAGAGGGGATCAGCGCCCAGATGGTGGGCAAGCATGTGCTGGGACTGGAGCAGTGGCTGGGGGGCAAGCTGTTTCACAAGACCACCCGCCAGCAGACTCTCACCGAACTGGGCCAGCTGTTTTTGGCTCGCTGCCAGCGGGTACTGGAGGAGCTGGCATTGACCGAATCGCTCACCCAGAATCTGTTGGCTGAGCCGGCCGGCCGGCTGCGCATCGCCGCCCCCCTCAGTTTTGGCCACCATCGGCTGGTGCCGCTGCTGCCCGCTTTTATCGACCGCTACCCCAAGCTGGATCTGGATCTGCAGCTCACTCCGCGCTGGGTCGATCTGGTGGAGGAGGGGTTCGACGCCGCCATCCGCACCCTGCGCCCGCAGGATGAGGCGCTGATCGCCCGTCCGTTGCTGACCCAGCACTACCGCCTCTGCGCTGCCCCCGACTACCTCAATCGCCACGGCGTGCCCCGTCATCCGGCCGATCTCGCCCGCCACCAGTGTCTGCACGGCAACTGGGGCGAGCACGAGCGTTGGCAATTTGTTGGCGAGGATGGTCAGAGCGAGGAGGTGCGGGTCGCCTCGCGCTTGCGCATCAACCACTGGCCGGCGCTGCTGACGGCGGCACTTTCCGGGGCTGGCATCACCTTGCAGCCCGCCGAACAGGTGAGTGACCATATCGCTGCGGGGCGTTTGCTGCCGCTGCTTGGTCGCTATCAGAGCCCGGCCAAGACCCTCTACTTCATCTATCCGGCGGCGCGGCGGCAGGTGCTCAAGATCACCCTGCTGGGGGATTTTCTGGCCGAATCCCTGCAAGTTGGGCCCGAGCCCGAATAAAAGGCTGCATATTCTCGCCGCCGCGCTTAACCATCGTGCTTAACAAAGGGGCGGAGCAGGCCTAACATGGCGGGATGTTTTTCTAGTCGGGACAAAAGGATATGTCTGGGTTGAAAAAGGATCTCGGGCTCTGGCAGGGAATGGGGCTGCTCGCCACCTCGCTGCTCGGCACCGGGATCTTCGTGGTACCGGCGACCGCCGCCTCGCTGGCGGGTGGGGCCTCGCTCTGGGCCTGGTTGTTGCTGATTGCGCTGGTGCTGCCCATCGCCTTTACCTTCGCTCGCCTCGGCCGTCGCTATCCCCATGCGGGCGGCGCGCCGCACCTGATTGGCCTCGCTTTTGGCAACGGTGCCGAGCGCTTCTCCGCCTTCCTGTTTCTGGCGGTGCTGCCGGTGGGCCTGCCTGCCGCCCTGATGATTGCCGCCGGTTTCTGGCACGCCCTGTTCGATATGGGGGAGTGGACCCTCTGGGCCATCCAGTTGCTGACCCTGCTCGGGGTCTTTCTGCTGGGGCTGCGCGGGGCGCGCTCCTCCGGCAACCTGCAGCTGTTGATAGCTCTGGCTATTCTGGGGCTCACCCTGCTGATCTGGTTCAAGGGGGAGGTGAGCTGGCGCGATGCGGCCCGGCCGCTACCGAGCGCGGATGAGTGGCCCCCTATGGCTACCGCGCTGGCGGTGATGTTCTGGTGTTTCGTCGGGCTGGAAGCCTTCGCCCACATGGGGGAGGAGTTCAAGCGGCCGGAGCGGGACTACCCCATCGCCCTGCTCGGCGGGGTGCTGCTGGCGGGGCTTATCTACTGGATCCACTCGCTGGTGGTGCTCAAATATGGCCTCTACGGCGATGAGGCGAAAAACGCCACCGCCATCCCCTCCCTGCTGGCGCTGCTGTTCGGCCCCACCGCCAAGTGGCTGGTGGCGGTGCTCGGCTACCTCTCCTGCTTTGCCAGCATCAATATCTACATTCAGGGCTTTGCCCGGCTGATCTGGAGCATGGCGCGGGAAGGCAAGCTGCCCGCCTCGCTGGCTGTGCTCACCGCGCGCGGCGCGCCGCTGCGGGCGCTCGGTCTGGTGCTCGCCATCTGCCTGCTCTGTATCACCCTCATCATCTGGCTGCGACTGCCGCTCGATGAGCTGATCCGCTACGCC
Organism: Aeromonas sp. Y311-2; assembly: GCF_027706025.1. NCBI lineage: Bacteria > Pseudomonadati > Pseudomonadota > Gammaproteobacteria > Aeromonadales > Aeromonadaceae > Aeromonas > Aeromonas sp. Y311-2. The sequence continues at coordinate 95,397 of NZ_JAPDCL010000004.1, forward strand.
AACGGCAACTTCGTGCTGGTCTACCTGCTCTGCATGGCGGCGGGCTGGCGTCTGCTCGGCGGGGTGGGCAAGGGGCTGGCGGGGATAAGCGTGCTGCTCTGCGCTCTGGTGCTGGTGGCGCTCGCCACTCAGGTGCTCTATGCGGTGGTGCTGAGTCTTGGCTACGGCGGCTTCTCGTTGTGGCGGCGTCATCTGCGCCGCAGTCGTCAGCAGGATGCGCTTCCGGTAGCGAAGTAACGTCTCCCCGATGGTCGAAGAAATGAGAAAGCCCTGATGTTCAGGGCTTTTTGATTCCGGCATATGGGATGTTCATATGAATACTAGTTGGCACGCTATTTGCCGAAAAGTGCGGTGTCGGATCAACTCAACGGCGATTTATAGCCAAAAAAAGTGGGATCCAGCTCCCGTTTTGCTTAAAGTGATCCCTTCCGATCCCGGTGGTCGGAATGCCCGCAAGGATGCCCTTCAGACGTAAACAGGATGGCCTGGCCAGACTGACTCTCAGAGATGTGATTGCTTCGGTTCTCTTTTTATCTGTCACCTCTGGTGATAGCGCCTTGTTCCGTTCAGTCAGCCCGGGTTTTGCGTCTCTCTCATCGTGCATTGTCACCATCTGCAGCGAGTGAATCATGAGCGAATCGGTTTTTGAGATCCACGACTGGACCCTGAGCGTTGACGACAACATGTTGTGTCGCCCCGACCGCGAGGTCTACCTCGAACCCAGACTGGTCAACCTGTTGCGGTTTCTGGCCCATAATGCCGGCACTGTGTTTGGCCGCGATGCCCTGATCAACGAGGTGTGGGATGGCGCCGAGGTGACCGATCAGGTTGTGACCCAGTCCATCTTCGAACTGCGCAAGATCCTCAAAGATGGTCGCACCGATGCGACCGACTATATCGTCACCGTACCCAAGCGCGGCTACAAGCTGGTGGCACCGGTAAGGCCGCTGCAGGTGGTTTCCGTAGTGATGGCGGACGAGCAGCCATCTCCTGCGGTCAATACCACTCTCTCAGACAACCCGACTCTCTCCGATCTGAGCCCGCCCGCGGCTGAGCAGGATGATGATGCACAGCCCAATGTCGCCCCTTTTCCCGCCGGGCCCCTGACCCGCGCCATCTCCACCCATGCCAAGGATGCCCGCAGCCGCTGGAAGATGGTGAGTTTCGATATCTTCGTGGCCATCGTGCTGATCGCCATTGTCAGCATGCTCAGCTACCAGCACACCAGCCCCCAGGTGCATGCCATGCTGGATCCCAATCTGCTGGTGTTCCGCTTCCACTCCGGCATGGATGACAACAACGAGAACGTGCGCCTCGCTGATGGCATTACCCGAGCCTTGATGGGGGAGGTGGCCGTGGCCACGCCGCTGCGGGTGCAGTACGGCGCCACCACTCTGATGGGGGGTATCATGCCCGGCAAGGAGCTGAGTGTGCGGGTCACCCGCCAGCCCCGTGGCACCTATCTCGATCTGGAGTATCGCAATATCAATACCAACCGGGTGCTGTTCAGCCATCAGTACCAGCTCAGTCGCCACAGTGTGCACGGTGTGTTGCAGGCCAGCAGCCAGGATCTGCTGCGCGCCCTCGACCAACCCGATGCCGAGCCGGGGATGGGCTGGCCGACCGATGATGCCTCCCTGATGGCGATGATGGAGGCGCAGTACTACATCAACAGCCGGGATCCGGTCGCCCTCAAGCGCGGCATCGATCTGCTGGAGCAGGCGCTGATTGCCCATCCGGATCAGCCGCTGCTGTTGGCGGAGCGCTATCTGGCGGGCGAGGCGCTGGCCACCCTTGCGGGCAAATCCGAGAGCGAGCGACTGCAGGGGATTGGCACCCATCTCGCCAGCGTGGTGCAAAACAGCGGCGCCCTGCCAGCCCGGGTGTGGGAGGCGTTGACCCTGCAGGCGATCCTCAACGGCCAGCAACAGCAGGCCAACTATCTGCTGGAGAAGGCGGCGAGTCGCGGCCGCTCGGTGCTCTACTACATACTGCAGGGCAAGCTGGCGGAGCTGGACGGTCGCCCCGAGGCGGCGGGGGATGCCTACAGTCAGGCTTTCCTGATGGAGGCGACCGAGCAGACCTATCTGCTCTGCCAGCAGCTCGGTTTCTACAGCAATATGGAGAGCCTCACCCCGGCTCTGTTCAATGCGCTGGGCCAGAGCAAGGTGAAGCTCTTCTAACACCGCAGTGTTGGTTTTCCCCCGGTCGGTGCGGTTGCCGACCCCATCCACAGGCTGCCTTTGGGCGGCCTGTGCTGTTTCTGCTTGTCTCAATCCTGCTTGTTTGCCACCGGGGATGGTCGCTCTGGTGTGGCCCGATTTATCCCCCGCCGCTCCCCACTATCCCCATTTGCCTTTGTCTTGCACGCAGCATTCGCGGCACTCGAGTTTGCCCGGCTTTGCGCCGCGCGCAGCTTGTGACATCTGCTCATTGTTGGCGGCGGGATAAGCTGTCCGTCACGACCCATTTCTCATTGCTTACCGGTTATCGCCGTTGCGCTTTACCTCTGAGTTTGGATTGTGATGAGCCGAGCGGAGGGTCAAGCAGGAGGTGAGCGGCCACTCAGGGTGATGGTCAGCTGGGCGTTCGGATGGTTACAAGGGGAGGGGGTGCATTGGGAGCTGCTTTATCCCGGGTTTATCTGGCCAAAAATATCAAGGCGGCGAGATAAGGGGGTTATCAAGGGACAAGAACGGGGCTGTCTGATATCAAGGTTTTATCAAGATGGTGGTGCGATATGACGTCAAGGTTCTGTTTTTAAATGATTTTTATAAAAAGTGGTGAAGCGGCGAAAAAAGTTGCCTCATATTTTTATCCGTTAGCTGGTCTTTATGTTTTCCGGGGATGAGAGGCCTAGTCTGTGCCCATTCTTTGGCGGGGCGTTCCGCCAAATGTGTATGTGACGACCCGACCTTTTATAGAACCGGAGATCTTATGTCCCTAGATACGAGCAAGAAGATTGGCCTTATCGCCTGTACAGGTGTGGTGGCCGGCAACATGATGGGGAGTGGCATCGCGCTGCTGCCTTCGGCACTGGCCACCATCGGCTCCATCTCTGTCTTTAGCTGGGCAATCTGTCTGGTAGGCGCCATGGGCCTCGCCTTTGTCTTCGCCCGCCTTGCTACCAAGAACCCGCAAGAGGGTGGCCCCATTGCTTACGCTGGCGAGATCTCTCCGGTGTTCGGTTTCCAGACCGGTGTGCTTTATTACCACGCCAACTGGATCGGTAACCTGGCCATCGCCATTACCGGCGTCTCCTACCTCTCGGTCTTCTTCCCCATTCTCAATAGCCCAATTCCGGCCGCCGCAGCCACCATCGCTGCCGTCTGGATCTTCACCTTCGTCAACCTGCTTGGCGGTAGCTGGGTGAGCCGACTCTGTACTCTGGGTCTGGTGCTGATCCTGCTGCCAGTTGTCGGTACAGCGGTGATGGGCTGGGGTCATTTTGATGCCACTGTCTATAGCCAGAACTGGAACACCACCAGCGGCAGCGACCTGCATGCGGTCATCAGCGCCGTGCTGATCTGCCTCTGGTCCTTCGTCGGTGTTGAATCTGCCGCCGTCTCTTCCGGCATGGTAAAGAACCCCAAGCGTACCGTACCGCTCGCTACCATGCTGGGTACCGGTATTGCCGGTGTTATCTACATCCTCTCTACCCAGGTGATCAGCGGCATGTTCCCGGCCGGTGAAGTGGCTGCCTCCGGCGCCCCGTTTGCCATGGCCTCTTCCGCCATCTTCGGTAGCTGGTCTGCGCCATTCGTTTCTGCCTTCACCGCCCTGGCCTGCTTCACCTCGCTCGGTTCCTGGATGATGCTGGTGGGCGAAGCGGGCAAGCGTGCCGCTAACGACGGCAACTTCCCGAAAATCTACGGCGAAGTGGACAAGAACGGTGTGGCCAAGAAGGGTCTGATCCTGGGCTCCCTCAAGATGACTGCCTTGATGGTTGGCCTGACCGCCTTCACCTCCCAGTCCGCTCACGCTGCCGATCTCTTCAACGTGCTGACCACAGATGCGGTGCTGCTGACCATGCTGCCCTACTTCTACTCCAGCATTAACCTGATCCGCTTCGAGGGCATGACCTCCCGCAGCATCGGCGCGATGATCTTCTCCGGTGTTGCCTGTGTCTTCTGTCTGGTGGCCCTGATGGGGGCCAAGGGTTCCAACCTTACCGCTACCTTCGTGGTGTCGCTCATCATCCTGATGTTCTACGCCAAAAAACAGGGTCTGCGTCAGCACGACGCCCTGCTGAACGAACAACCCAGCAACTAATTCCCCCTTTTATCTTCCGAGCGCTCTTCACTCACCATCCCTGATGGAGAGCGCCCCTTTACGTGTGGAGCATTACGATGAATATCATTGCCATCCTCAACCACCTCGGCGTTTTCTTTAAAGAAGAACCCATTCGCCAGCTGCAAGCCTCCCTCGAGCGCAAGGGTTTCGAGGTTGTTTATCCGGTCGACGTCGCTGACCTGCTGAAACTGATCGAGAAGAACCCCCGCGTTTGCGGCGCCATCTTCGACTGGGACAAATACTCTTTGGGCCTGTGCAAGGAGATCCACGATCGCAACGAGAAGCTGCCGATCTTCGCCTTCGCCAACGACCAGTCCACCCTGGATATTCACCTGACCGACCTGCGTCTGAACGTCCACTTCTTCGAGTACCGTCTCGGCATGGCTGACGACATCGCCCTCAAGATGGGCCAGGCCACCCAGGAGTATCAGGACGCCATCCTGCCGCCGTTTACCAAGGCGCTGTTCAAGTACGTGGAAGAGGGTAAATACACCTTCTGTACTCCGGGTCACATGGGCGGTACCGCCTTCCAGATGAGCCCGGCCGGCAGCATCTTCTATGACTTCTACGGCCCGAACGCGTTCAAGGCTGACGTTTCCATCTCCATGCCGGAGCTGGGTTCCCTGCTGGATCACTCAGGTCCGCACAAGGAAGCCGAAGAGTACATCGCCCGTACCTTCAACGCCGATCGTTCCTATATCGTTACCAACGGCACCTCCACTGCCAACAAGATCGTCGGCATGTTCTCCGCACCGGCTGGCAGCACTGTGCTGGTTGACCGCAACTGCCACAAGTCGCTCACTCACCTGATGATGATGAACGACGTGACGCCGATCTACTTCCGTCCGACCCGCAACGCCTACGGCATTCTGGGTGGTATCCCGCAGAGCGAATTCAGCCGCGACACCATCGCTGCCAAGGTTGCCGCGACACCGGGTGCCCAGGCTCCCCGTTACGCCGTCGTCACCAACTCCACCTATGATGGCCTGCTCTACAACACCGGCTTCATCAAGGAGAGTCTGGATACCCCTTACATCCACTTCGACAGTGCCTGGGTGCCTTACACCAACTTCAGCCCGATCTATGAAGGCAAGTGCGGCATGAGCGGCGAAGCGATGCCGGGCAAGGTGTTCTATGAAACCCAGTCCACCCACAAGCTGCTGGCGGCCTTCTCCCAGGCCTCGATGATCCACATCAAGGGTGACGTGGAGGAAGAGACCTTCAACGAAGCCTTCATGATGCACACCTCCACCTCGCCGCAGTACGGCATCGTGGCATCGACCGAGATCTCTGCCGCCATGATGCGTGGCAACACCGGCAAGCGTCTGATCAAGGACTCCATCGATCGCGCCATCTCCTTCCGCAAAGAGATCAAGCGTCTGCGTGATCAGAGCGAAGGCTGGTTCTTCGACGTATGGCAGCCGGACAACATCGACACCGTCGAGTGCTGGAAGCTTGATCCGAAAGATGACTGGCACGGCTTCAAGGACATCGATGACAACCACATGTACCTGGATCCGATCAAGGTCACCCTGCTGACCCCGGGTATGGGTCGTGATGGCAAGCTGCTGGAGAAGGGCATTCCTGCTTCACTGGTCTCCAAGTTCCTGGACGAGCGCGGCATCGTGGTCGAGAAGACCGGCCCTTACAACATGCTGTTCCTCTTCTCCATCGGTATCGATCAGTCCAAGGCGATGCAGCTGCTGCGCGCCCTGACCGAGTTCAAGCGTGGCTACGACCTGAACCTGACCATCAAGAACATCCTGCCGAGCCTCTATCGTGAAGATCCGAGCTTCTACGAAGGGATGCGCATTCAGGAGCTGGCCCAGAGCATCCACGATCTGACCTGCAAATACCGTCTGCCGGAGCTGATGTTCAAGGCGTTCGACGTGCTGCCGGAGATGAAGATGACCCCGCATGCTGCATGGCAGCAAGAGCTGGCGGGCAATCTGGAAGAGGTGCCGTTGCGTGACATGGTTGACCGCATCAGCGCCAACATGATCCTGCCGTACCCGCCGGGAGTACCGCTGGTACTGCCGGGCGAGATGGTGACCCAGGATTCTCTGCCGGTGCTCGAGTTCCTCGAGATGCTGTGCGAGATCGGTGCCCACTACCCGGGTTTTGAGACCGACATCCACGGCCTCTATCGTCAGGCCGATGGCAGCTACACCGTCAAGGTGCTGCGTTAATCGACAGTGACAACAGTCGAAAGTGACAACAACGGGCCGCAAGGCCCGTTTTTCCCTCCGGAATTCCTGTTCTTATTGCGTGAGTCGCCAATCATGAAGCGAGTGCTCTCCATTCAATCCCACGTAGTCTTTGGCTGTGCCGGCAACAGCGCCGCCGTTTTTCCCATGCGTCGCCTCGGGATCGAGGTGTGGCCGATGAACACGGTGCAGTTCTCCAACCACACCCAATACCGCGAAGGCTGGCAGGGGATGGTGATGCCCGGCGGCCATATCCGTCAGCTGGTAAACGGCCTGGCGGAGATCGGTGTGCTGGCCGAGTGCGATGCGCTGCTGAGCGGCTACCTCGGTTCTGCCGAACAGGGGGAGGAGATCCTGGCGGCTGTGGCCCGGCTCAAGGCGCTCAATCCGGCCGCCCTCTACTTTTGTGACCCCGTGATGGGCCACCCCGACAAGGGGTGCATAGTGGCACCCGGCGTCGCCGATTTTCTGAAACATCGGGCACTGGCCTGCGCCGATATGTTGGCCCCCAATCTGCTGGAGCTGGAACAGCTCACCGGCCGCGATATCCGCAATGTGCCGGAGGCCATCGAGGCGTGCCAGCAGCTGCGCGCGCAAGGGGTCAAGCTGGTGATGGTCAAGCATCTGGGCAAGGCCGGTTTTGCCATGGACCGCTTCGAGATGCTGCTGGTGTGCGATGAGGGGACCTTTCACCTCTCCCGCCCGCTCTACCCTTTTGCTCGCCATCCCATCGGGGTGGGGGATCTGCTGAGCGCCACCATGCTGGCCAATCTGCTGGCCGGTTGTACCCCGGTAGCGGCGTTCGAGCTTACCAACGCCAGCGTTGATGCCGTGCTGGCTCGCACCTGGCTGGCGGGGGCTTACGAGCTGCAACTGGTAGCGGCCCAGCACGAGATGGCGCTGCCGCAGGTCTCCATCCGGGCGACCCGCCTCTGAGCTGGTTACGCCAACAGCAGAAACAACAAAGCCCTGATCATCAGGGCTTTTTATATTTCAGATTCGGGGAGATGGCTTAGTCTTGTGGGCTTTTGAGCGCCTTGACCACATCCTCTTTGGGCTCCAGCTCCTTGACCTGATTGAAGATCTCCAGCTCCCCTTGCGGACTGACGGTGTAGGCATCGGCATCCTGATAGCTGCCGCTGCCAGCGCTCTCGATGATGACCACCAGCTCGGGCTGCTTGTCGCCATTCAAATCGACCAGTTTCAGCTCCCGGATAAAGCCGTTACGGGCCATCACCTTGCCATCCTGAAACTCATCCAGTGGAAATTGGGCGTTCTGACCCGAATAGAGCCGCACGTCATAGCTGCCGATGGAGGCGGGCTCACCGGCCCCCTGCGCTACCCGGATCACCTGCCCGGAGGGGAGGGTCAGCTGCTTGCTAAATCCCTCTTCGGCTTGTGCCGCCAGCGGCAGGGTCAGCAGCCCTGCCATCATCAATGCTCTGTTCATCTTGCAACCTCTTGCTGTCTATTGAGTGCGGGCTCCCGGGGAGCCCGCCGTGATGTTGCTACCAGATCTTCACCCGCTTCTGGGGCGGCAGATAGAGCTTGTCCCCCGGCTGGATGTTGAATGCCTCGTAGAAGGCGGGAATGTTCGGCACCACGCCGTTGACCCGGTACTCGGGCGGCGAGTGGGGGTCGGAGCGCAGCAGCATCTGCATCAGCTCGGGGCGATACATCCCCTTCCACACCTGCGCCCAGCCGAGGAAGAAGCGCTGTTCGCCGGTGAAGCCATCCAGCACCGGCGCCTCCTTGCCATCCAGTGACAGCTCATAGGCCTTGTGGGCGATGGTGAGACCACCCAGATCGCCGATGTTCTCCCCCAGGGTGAACTGGCCGTTGACGAACTGACCGTTGATGGGCTCGAAGCGGTTGTACTGGGCCACCAGACGGCTGGTGCGGAAGCGGAACTCCTTGAGATCTTGCGGCGTCCACCAGTCGCGCATCATGCCGTCGCCGTCGGATTTGGCCCCCTGATCATCAAAACCGTGGCCCATCTCGTGACCAATGACCCCGCCGATGGCGCCGTAGTTGACCGCATCATCCGCCGTCATGTCGAAGAAGGGGGGCTGCAAGATGGCCGCCGGGAAGACGATCTCGTTGTTGCTCGGGTTGTAGTAGGCGTTCACCGTTTGCGGCGACATGTGCCACTCGTCCCGGTCGACCGGTTTGCCGAGGCGCGCCAGACTGTCTGCGTATTCAAAGGCTTGCGAGCGTTGCAGGTTGCCCACCAGATCATCCGGCTTGATGGTGATGGCGCTGTAATCCTTCCACTTGTCGGGGTAGCCGATCTTGGGGCGGAACTTGGCCAGCTTCTCGAGGGCTTGCGCCTTGGTCTCGGGCGACATCCAGTCGAGCTCCTTGATGCTCTGGCCGTAGGCGGTGCGCAGGTTCTCCACCAGCTGCTCCATCCGCTCCTTGGCCGCTGGCGGGAAGTAGCGGGCCACATAGAGCTGGCCGACCGCTTCACCCAGATGATCGTTCAGCACCCCGAGCGCCCGCTCCCAGCTGGCGCGCTGCTTGGGCGTGCCGCTCAATGTGGTGCCGTAGAAGGCGAAGTTGGCCCGGTCGGTCTCGTTGTCGAGATAGGGGGCGTAGTCGGTCAGCAGTTGCCACTTGAGGTAGGCCTGCCAGTCGGCGATGGGAGTCTGGGCCATCACCTGATCCAGCGCGCTCAGATAGGTCGGTTGGCCGATGATGAGATCCGGCTGGCCAGCGATGTCCGCGGCATTGAGATAAGCCTGCCAGTCGAGGTGGGGGGCGAGCCGTGCCAGTTCGCTGGCGGGGCGCTTGTTGTAGTTCTTCTCCCGATCCCGCAGAGCGACGTTGTCCCACTGGATGGTGGCGAGCCGGGTTTCGAGGGCCAGAATCCGTTTGGCCTTGCCGCTCGGGTCAGATTCCCCGAGGCGGTTCAGCATGGCGGCGATATGCTGCTGGTACTTCTGGCGCAGGGCCTGACTCTCGGTATCCTGCTTGAGGTAGTAGTCCCGATCCGGCAGCCCCAGTCCACCTTGATAGAGGTAGACCGCATAGCGGTCGGGGGACTTGGCATCGGCGTCGATCCAGATGCCAAACGGCGCGCCGCCGCCCATGCGGCCACTTTGGGCAAAGGCGCGGGCCAGCGCGGCCTGATCACCGATCCGGTCGATATCGGCCAGCGCCGGTGCCAGCGGGGTGAGCCCCTTGGCGTCACGGCCTGCCTGATCCAGATAGCTGGCGTAGAGATCGCGGATCTGCTGGGTCGGCGTGCCGGTGGCGGCCTCCTGCTTGGCCAGCCCCTCGACCAGCACCCGCACATCGGCGAGGGATTTGTCCCGCAGCATGTAGAAGGCGCCATCGGCGGGGCGATCGTCGGGGATCTTGGCGGTGGCGAGCCACTTGCCATTGACGTAGCGGAAGAAGTCATCGCCGGGTTTGACCTGGGTGTCCATATTGGCCAGCGCCAGCCCGGAGTGTTTGGGGGTGTCTTGCGGTGCCTGACTGCAGCCAGCCAGCAGGGCCAGTCCAATCAGGCCGGCCAGTAAGCTTTTCTTATTGTTCATCTTGTTTGATTCCAATTCGGATTGTTTGCTTCCCTGCCCATCTTCCTTGCTCCAACCGGTTGTGCGACCGCCTTGCGGCCAGCCTGGTGGAGAGGGCGGGCGAGCCTCACTCTAGCAGCAGGGTTGCAGCTTGATAAGCCCGACTCTGCTAAGATCGGCCGGTCCGTTTTGGGGAAGCCTATGATTTCTCATCTTTATTCTCGCTTTTGTCTGACTATGCCAGCGCCGGAAGGTTCCACCGGTCTGCTGGTGGCCTTCAGTGGCGGCCTCGACTCCACTCTGCTGCTGGTACTGGCGGCGCAGTATGCCCGCGAGCACAGCCTGCCGCTTCGCGCCCTGCACGTGCACCACGGCCTCAGTCCCCATGCCGATGAGTGGGTCGCTCATTGTGAAGCCGTGTGTCAGCAATTGGCGGTGGAACTGCTGGTGGAGCGGGTGACTCTGGCCCGCGGCAATGGCGAGAGTCTGGAGGCGCAGGCGCGCACGGCGCGCTACCAGCAGCTGATGGAGCACATGACGGAGGGGGAGTGGCTGCTCACCGCCCACCATCAGGATGATCAGTTGGAGACCCTGCTGCTGGCCCTCAAACGTGGTGCCGGTCTGCGCGGGCTGGCGGGGATCCTGCCAAGCCAGCCCTTTGCCGGCGGCCTGTTGCTGCGGCCGCTGCTCGATATGAGTCGCGCCGAGCTGGCCGAGGCGGCGGCGAGCCTCCCCTTTGGCTGGGTAGAGGATGAGAGCAATCTGGACGTGAGTTATGACCGCAACTTTTTGCGCCAGATGCTTATCCCCCAGCTCAAGGCGCGCTGGCCCGCCATGGCCCAGACCGCGGCGCGCAGCATGGCCCTGTGCGCCGAGCAGGAGGCGCTGCTGGATGAGCTGGCCGAGAGCGACTGGCAGCTGGCGGGCGAGGGGGAGGCGCTCCATATCGGCCCGCTGCACGCCCTTTCACCCACCCGGCGCAACAACCTGCTGCGCTACTGGATCCGCCGTCAGGGGGGGGAGATGCCATCCCGTGAACAGCTTGCCCGACTGTGGCAGGAGGTAGCGCTGGCGCGCGGCGATGCCAATCCCCGGCTCAACTGGGGGCGCCAGAGCTGCCGCCGTTTTCAGGAGCGGCTCTATCTGGTGAGCCCGGACTTGCAACCCTGCCATCAGCTGTTGCCGCTGACAGTGGGTGAGCCGCTGACCCTGCCGGACGGGCTGGGTGAGCTGGTGGTACGCATGGCGGAGCACGGCGAGGGGCTGCTGCGTGCCCCCCGAGCGGACGAGCCGCTCTCGGTGCGTTTTCAGGTAGCGCCCGGGATCCCCCTCAAACCGGTGGGGCGAAGCGGCAGTCGGCGGATGAAGAAGCTGCTGCAAGAGTATGGTGTTCCCTCGTGGCAACGGGGACGCATTCCCATCCTCTACTATGGCGAGCAGGTGGCGGCGGTGGTGGGGCTCTTTGTCTGCGACGGTTTTATGGCACAGAGTGCCGGGCTGGTCTGTCACTGGCAGGGAAACGGTGCCGCCCCAATCCTGCCCGAGCAGGATCTTGCATGAGGTGATCTCGGTGTGAGGGAGGATTAGCCCCAAAAAAAGAAGCTCCGGTCACATGGCGCGCATGTGCCGGAGCAAAGAAGAGTTCGGGATTATTCGTTAGAGCTGGCCTTGCCTGCTTTTTTGCGGGCGTAGAGGTGACTGTCGGCCGCCTCGTAGAGGCTCGGCACATCGACCCCGGATTGCCAGCTGGCGGCGCCAAGGCTGCATCCGACCGAGAAGGTGCTGAGCTCCTTATTGGTCATCAACATATGCTGCAGTCGCAGCCAGACCGGGCGCCACGCCTCGGGTTCGGCCGGTTGCAGCAGCAGGGCAAATTCATCTCCCCCGAGCCGGAAGGCTTGATCCGTACTGCGGATGCACCCCTTGAGCAGCTGGGCGAAGCGGCTCAGCACCAGATCCCCCACCGGATGGCCCCAGGTATCATTGATCTGCTTGAAGCGATCGAGATCCAGCAGCACCAGCACCAAACCATGGGGCTCGCGGCTGTGCTGCTCGATGGCGCGGCCAATGGCTTCGTCAAAGTAGGAGCGGTTGCCAAGGCCGGTCAGGTGATCGAGCCGGACCAGCTGATCCAGTTTTTCCAGTCGCAGATAGAGGGGCAGCAGCAGGCAGAGCAGCTGATGGTATTGCATCAGTACCCGTTGCTGGCTGCCGCTCAGCGGATGTTCCAGCTCGTAGTGGAGCTGGCCGAGCAGCTGGCCATGCTGACCGCGCAGTTCGAACGGATAGTTGTGCAGGTTGAGGGTGGCCAGCGGCGGGTGCTGGATCAGCACATGGGGCTGGCCACAATCGAGGTAGAGACCGTGGATCCTGACAATTCTTGCCGCACGATCGGCAAAAGTTGTCAGCAGACCGCCGAGATCGCTCTGCCCCAACAACTGCTCGAGCAACTGGTTGCGTTCAACGCTGGGCAACGGCGTGAGCCGCTCCATCTGGCGAACCCACTGCTCGATGCCATGGCTAAAGCCATTAAGTGACGACGTATTTTCCATGGTCTTCCACCTGTAACACCTGACTACTGTCTCCTCCCTGCAATTGGCATGCCCAATATATCTTTCCTGCCCGCCAGATCGGCTGACTAAGCTTAAGTCGATAAAAGGAGAGGGAAATTTGTACACCGACCTGTTGATCCTGCTGTTCGCCGCCGTTCTGCTGGTGGCAACTTTCCGGCGCCTCGGCTTGCCGGTGATCCTTGCCTATCTGATTGCCGGCGTCTTGCTCGGGCCCCACGGGCTGGCGGTGATCACCGGCCAGTCGATCATGCAGACCATTGCCGAGCTGGGGATCGTCTTTCTGATGTTCTCGCTGGGGCTGGAGTTCTCCCTGCCAAAATTGCTGGCGATGCGCCGGTTGGTGCTGGGGGTCGGGATGTTGCAGGTGCTGCTCACGTCACAGCTCTTTTTCGCCATCGGCTGGTGGTGGGGGCTGGGTCTGGCGCAGTCGCTGGTGGTGGCGGGAACGTTGGCACTCTCCTCGACGGCGGTGGTGATCAAGCAGCTCGGCGAGCAGAAGCAGCTCCATACCCGCCGCGCCCAGCTGGGGGTGAGCGTGCTGCTGTTTCAGGATCTGGCGGTGGTGCCCCTGCTGGTGATGATCCCTATCCTCGCCCAGCCGGAAGTGCAGGGGAGCGCCCTGGCCGCCGAGATCGCCTGGGCCACCCTCAAGGGGCTGTTTGCTCTCTTCACTCTGCTTGCGGTGGGCAAGTGGTTGCTGCCGCTGCTGTTTCACGAGGTGGCGCGAGCCCGCTCCGACGAGTTGTTCGTGCTGAGTGCCCTGCTGGTGGCGCTGCTGGCTGCCTACATGACCCATTCACTGGGGCTGTCGATGGCGCTGGGGGCGTTTCTGGCGGGGATGATGCTGGGGGAGTCCCACTACCGTCATCAGCTGGAGGTGGACATCAAGCCCTTTCGCGACGTGCTGATGGGGCTCTTCTTTATCACCATCGGCATGGCCATGGAGTGGGAGCTGGTGGCGCGGGCTTGGTGGCAGGTACTGATCTGCGTTGTGCTGCTGGTGCTGTGCAAATCTCTTCTGGTGCTGCTGGCCGGGCGGCTGATGGGGGAGCGCAAGCGCGACAGCATGGCCGCCGGCATCATGCTCAGTCAGGTGGGAGAGTTTGGCTTCGTGCTGCTGGCGCTGGCGCTCCACCACGGCTTGCTGGATCAGCAACTGGTCTCCCTGCTGATCGGCATCGGCATCATCTCCATCGCCATGACCCCCTGGCTGGTGACCCAGGCCCATTCGCTGGCCCGCAGCCTCACCGATCCGGCGCTGCTGACTCGCTCCGAGGTGGCACAGTCGGGCCTGAGCAAAAACCAGCATGTCATCATCGCCGGCTTTGGCCGGGCGGGGCAGACCTGTGCCCGCTTTCTCAAGATCGAGGAGATCCCCTTTCTGGCCCTAGACCTCGACCCCGAGCGGGTGAGCGAGGCCAAGCTGGCGGGGGAGCAGGTGGCCTTCGGCGATGCCAGCCGCCGCGATATTCTGCTGGCCGCCGGATTGCTGCGGGCGCGGCTGGTGATCATCACCTTCGATGATTGCAAGCGGGTGGAGGCGATGCTGGCACTGATCCGCGAACTGGCGGGGGATCTCAAGGTGCTGGTACGTACCCGGGATGACAGTTTTCTGGAGCAGTACAAGCAGGCGGGGGCGTTTGAGGTGATCCCCGAATCCCAAGAGGGGGCCCTGATGCTGGTCTCCCACCTGCTGCTCAACTGCGATATCCCCATCGGTCGGGTGATCCGCCGGATGGAGCTGGAGCGCAGCAGCCAGTATCGCTTCCTGCAGGCTTCTACTGGGGGGATCAGAGTGCCAGTAATCTGGAGGCAGATCAGCTGCTCGAACGCCTCCATCCGCTTTTGCTGCACGATCAGGCGTGGGCGGTAGGCCGTGAAGTGCGCGAGTTGCCGCTTGATGAGGTGCGGATCAAGGAGGTGCAGCGCGGGGATCAGAGTCTGGAACCCAGACCCGAGCTGGTGCTGGCGGCCGGTGATCGGCTGATCCTGTTTGGTACCGTGGTGGCGATGGAGCAGGCGGAGCAGCGTTTGCTGGAGGGGCGCTGAGTCCCCTCGCACTCATCGGCCGCCCCCTTTACTCCCGCTCTTTTGGTAGCCCTTCGATATCGAGGAAGGCGACGACTCTCTCCCGCTCCCTCAGAGTGTCCTGATAGCCCAGCTTGATCAGCTGTTGGCAATAACCCGGATAGAACATCAGAAAGCTCGCCAGACTGCTGGTCTCATCCCCCTTCACGCCCAGCACCCGCAACAGGCGGCGCAACTTTAGCGGCAGTTTGCGCAGGTAGGCCAGTGCGATGGTGTCGAGATCCTGACTCGGTTTCAGCACGCAGGTCTCCACCCGCTTCAGCTTGAGGCGATTGCGCTCCCGCTCAGGGATAAGATCCAGAGTCTGGTTGATGCGCCACAGCCGCTCCAGATCGGAGTTGAGAGTATCGGTAAAGACGGTATCGAGCAGATGGCTGGCGATATTGGAGCTGGTGAGATGGCCGTGGTGATGGGTCGGCGCCGAGTGCTCAGGCGGATCTAGCGTGATCAGCAGGATCCGCTCCGCCCCCAGATGGATGGCGGGGCTGAGCGGGCTCAGCTGGTGGATGGATCCGTCGCCGTAGAACTTCTCGCCGATCCGGGTGGCTGGAAAGACGAAGGGGAGAGCCGATGAGGCGAGCAGATGCTCAGATGTAAGCACGGTGCGCACCCCACGCCGTCTGGCTCGCTCCCAAGGATGGTGGTCGGCCCGCCCTTGAAAGAAGGTGGTGGAGAGGCCGTCATCGTAATCCGACGCCGTGATGGCCAGCGCCTCCAGACTGCCGTAGAGGATGTTGTCATCAATGCGGTGATAGTCGATGAGTTGATCCAGCAGGCGGTGCAGCGGCGCGTTGTCAAAGAGGTGAAAGGCGTGGTTGGTATGGGGATTGATCAGCCCCGCCGACCCCTCGTACATCAGCCGCCACAGCAGGCGCCCCGGGTGAAAATCGAAGATGTGGTGGGTCTCGAAACGGCGCCAGACCCACTCCAGCTTGCGCACCCCCAGATGGAAGCAGGAGGCGTAGCAGGCGAGCGCGGTGACATTGATGGCCCCCGCCGAGGTGCCACACAGGATGGGAAAAGGGATGCCGAGATTGCGCGGGTAGAGCTCCGCAATCGCCTTGAGGGCACCGACCTGATAGGCGGCGCGAGCACCGCCACCGGTGAGCAACAACGCTGTATTGGGTCTGGCCATATGCTGGCGCCTTATCGTGTTCTGACAAGAATGTTCCCACTGACAAGTTAACTATAAGGCGCTGTATCAAATATAAAAACGGGCGCTCGCCCGTTTTTTCATGGCCCCATGTCAAAGGGCGCGGTGAGGATTTTCCGGTCGAGCCAGCTGATCGAAGGCGGCGAATACCGGGGCGCTGGCGAGGATGCGACCGTGGCCCAGTCCCCGGGTGCTCACCAGCCGGGTATGACCATCCTGACTGGCCCGCAAGGAATCGCCGTGCGGGGCAAACCTGTCCTCCTCGTCGTGCACTATCATCGCCGCGCCGCTGCGACTGGCGAGGCGACCCAGCGGATCGACCGTGCTCAAGGGGTGCTGGTACTCTTGCTCAATCTCCTTGACCACCGCATCGAACAACCGGATGGAGTAGCCGGAGCGCGCCACCATGCCGTAGAGCTGGGGCACATAGTCGAGCACCGGCGAAATCAACAGCAGCGGCAGGGTATCGATACCCGGCTGACGGCTGGAGAGGGTGACGGTGCCCCCCATGCTATGGGCGATGACCCCGTGCAGCTGACCTACTTCGTTGGCCAGCTTGGTCGCTAGCTCGTCGAAGGCGCGTACGAAGCGGGGCAGGTGGCCTGTGTTGCCTGCACTCTGGCCGTGGGCCGGATGATCGTAGGCAATGGCGGTGAAACCCTGCGCGGCGATATGGCTCATCAGCGGATAGAACTGGCTAGCGCTGCCTGACCAGCCGTGCATCAGCAGCCACAGCGGCCCCTGACCGAGCCGATAGCTCATCAATACCCCTTCGCTGGTATGGACGGCCTGCTTCACCAGACCGGCAGGTTCGTGGCCACCCCGCTGGTTGCGCTGGGGGGTGAGCAGTAACTTGCTGGCGGTGCGCTTGGCATGGGTGGGGGCGAGTCTGTGGTGTAACCGGGTGCCGATCCCCAGCAGCCATTTGCTCGGGCTGAAGCGGCGGGTGTTGAAGTAGATCTTGCTGCTCATGGTCATCCTGTGGTTTTTATGTGCGAACGGTCGTGCTTTTTTGTTGGTTTTTAAAAATTAGTGTTGAACGGATGCCAAAACATCAGCGCCAGCTGCTCAGCAGAGCGTCCACCTCGGGCCAGAAGTGGCGGGCCGGATCCTGACACAGTTCGAGATCGTTGAACACCTGATCCGCCAGATAGAGGCCATAGAGGCGATAAACGGCGCGCCAGGGATCCATCTCCCGTCGCCACTCACCAGCGGCCTGCCCCTGCACCACCTGACGTGCCAGATAGTCGAGCCAGAAGCGCACCAGTTGCCGGGCGGCTTGCTGCACCTGGCTCTTTTGCTCATGGCCATCCTGCGCCGAGGTCCAGGCGTCGAGAAACATGCAGCGTCCGGCAAAGCAGTGGTTCCAGGCCTGCCAGGCGCGCAGCAGGGCGATCAGCTTGTCGTGCTGGCTCTGGTGCTCCTGCTGGCGTACCGGCTGGATCACCCGTAGCCGAAACACCTCGGCGGCGTACTCCAGCACGGCGATCTGCAGATTGTCGCGGGATTGAAAGTGGGCAAACAGGCCGCTTTTCGACATCTCGCAGGCGCTGGCCAGCGAGCCGATGGTCAGGCTCTCCAGCCCTTGCTGGCTCGCCTGCTCAAAGGCGGTCTGCAAAATGTTTTCCCGGGTCAGGCGCCCCTTGCTCATCACTCTCTCCTCGTTGGCGCTGGCAGCATAAAGTACGATCGTGCTAATTGTCGAGCAACAAATAGCCAGCATGGCTGGCTATGTCGTCTCCCGCGTGTCACTGCGCGCGGGGGTCAGTTCTCCTTGATATCGAGCTGTTGCAGGGCGATGACCGCCTGAGTGCGGTTCTTGACCCCAAGTTTTCTGAAGATGGCGGTGATATGGGCCTTGATGGTGGCCTCGGAGACGTTGAGCTCCCAGGCGATCTGTTTGTTGAGGCTGCCATCGCGCAGCATGATCAGCACCTTGTACTGCTGGGGGGTGAGGCTGGCCAGCTTGCTGGCGAAATCGGGGCCATCTTCCGATTCGGGATGGAGCGAGATGCCTTCCGGCACCCAGTTATCCCCCCCGATCACCGTATTGAGGGCATTGACCAGCTCCTTCATCGGCACCGACTTGGGAATGAAGCCGAGCGCTCCGAGCCGCAACACCTGCTGGATGATGGCCGCATCTTCCGAGGCGGAGACCACCACGATGGGCAGGTCGGGATACTGGCCGCGCAGGTGGGCCAGCCCCTCGAAGCCATTGGCCCCCGGCATCTTGAGATCGAGCAGCAACAGGTCAACTTCGGGGTGCTCGCCGAGCAGGTTGGTCAGGCTGTCGATGGAGTCCGCTTCCAGCAATTGAGCGTCGTTGATGGCCATGTGCACCGCTTGGTAAAGGGCGCCCCGAAACAGGGGGTGGTCATCTGCGATGACGATGGTAAATTGGCTGTCCATATTTCGGTTAATGGCTCACATTGTTGCTAACTGATTGTTTTGAAAAATCAAACTAGCATCGCTCACCAAGAGGGTCAAACCCGCCGGTGCGCAAATGTGAAGCGACCATCGGATGTTTTGCCATCAAGGGCAGACAGGCCGGTCGCAGGCAACTCATGCAGGAGGCAACAGATGGGATCCTTGGTATTGGCGGTGAGCACCGGCTCCACCTGGGCGATGCGGGCGGCACTAGTGCTCGCCATGAGCGGGCTGACGTGGCAGGAGCAGGTGTTCGATCTGGAGGATGCCAAGTCGCTGGCGCGGCTCAAGCGGCTGGCACCGGCCGGTCTGGTGCCCTGGCTCGAACACGATGGCGTGCGGGTTCACGACTCGCTGGCCATCGCCGAATATGTTCACGAGCTCTGTCCCGACCGCCAGCTCTATCCTGTTTCGCTGGCCGAGCGGGCACTGGCTCGCAGCCTCTGCGCCGAGTTGCACGCGGGATTTCGGCAGATCCGTTCTCTGCTCCCCTTCTTTCTTGGGGCGCCAACCCGTATCGATCCCCCGGTGGAGGCGGTCGGTGAGCTGGCCCGTTTGCAGGAGATCTGGTCGCAGACGCGGGGCCCCTTCTACTTTGGCGAGGCGGGCATTGTCGATGCCTTCTATGCGGTGATGGCCTATCGGCTGGCCAGCTACGGCATCCTGTTGCCCGGTCAGGCCGGAGCCTATCAGCAGGCGCTGCTTTCTTGGCCTCTGTGGCAGGCGACCCTGCTCAAGGCGCGGTTGCAGTGGCCGGTGGCGGCGCGCCTGTCACAGTGAGCCTTGGCAGATAGATAAACGAGAGAGGGGAGCCAGTGGCTCCCCTCTCTGTTGCTGGTATATATGGCCCAAGAGTTACTTCTGCCGACCGGCAAAGACCACCACTACCTTGTCATCCCCCTTCTCCCGCACGAAGGCGTAGGGGGCATCCGAGAGTTTCTGGTGGCTGCCTGCCGCAATGGCCGGATGGGCGGCGCGGAACTGGCCCAGTTGCTGCCAGTGCTTGACCAGCTCAGCCTTGTCACCGCTGGCCAGCTCCTGCCAGTTCATGTCCGAGCGCAACGCCTGATCGAACACCCCGCCATCTTTGGCCAGCCCCCGGCCGGACTCGTCGCCATAGTAGAGCTGGATGCCGCCCGGCAGCAGCATAAAGCTGTTGGCGACCCGGCGCTGTAGCGGCACATCCTGATAGTCGCCAAAGAACAGCTTGGTGTCGTGGGAGCTGATGTAGCTCAACACGTTGAACTCGGGATCCTGATTGATACGGCTGGCGTAGCTGGCATAGGTGGGCTCGGCGCTGGCCATGCACTGGGCCTGTGACAGTGCGAACTCGCGCTGATAGTCGAAGTTGATCAGGGAATCGAAACCGTTCTGATACCAGAAATCCTTGGCTACCCCGTGATCCCACACCTCGCCCACCATGTAGAAGGGCAGATCGTCGAGGGCCTTGCCCGGGTTCGCAGTCTTCCACTCCTTGAGCGCAGCGGTGCCCGCCTGTTTGAGCTTGGCCCACACCTCGGGCTCCAGATGCTTGACGGTGTCGGCGCGGAAGCCGTCGATGCCAAAGCGGCGCACCCAGTCGGTGTGCCAGGCGATCAGGTAGTCGCTCACGGTAGCGTCGGGTAGCGCCTTGGCGAGGGTATCTTTTTTCGCCGCCAGCAACGGCGGCAGCCCTACCGGTTTGGTCGATTCGGTGAGAAAGTCCGGCAGCCCCGCCACCGAGCCGGTGACATCGTCGGTGCCGGGCTGCGGGTAGCCGGGCAGACCGGCGCGCACCCAGTCACCACTCCACCACTTGTTCCACGCGGGTGATTGATAGTCGATGAACTGGTTGTAGCCATGCCAGTTGAGACCGCCGCTCGGGCGCCACTGGTTCCAGACGGTCGGCAGTTTGCTGCTGTTCTGAGTTAGCTCGGTGAGCCCCAGATCTTGCAAGTCGGCGAGGGTAGCGTAACCGGCGTGGTTCATCACCACGTCGAGGATGATCCGCATGCCGCGCTTGTGGGCCTCGTCCACCAGGGTTTTCAGGCTCTCTTCATCGCCGTAGTTGGGGTCAATCTTGGTGAAGTCGAGCGCCCAGTAGCCGTGGTAGGCGTAGAAGGGGAAGTTGCCCTGCTCGCCACCGCCGATAAAGCCGTGCACCTGCTCCACCATGGGGGTGATCCAGATGGCGTTCATGCCGAGGCTCTTGATGTAGTCGAGCTTCTCGGTCAGCCCCTTGAAGTCACCGCCGTGCCAGGTGGCTACCTCATCCTGACCATCCTTCTGGCGGCCGAAGCTGTGGTCGTTGGCGGGGTCGCCGTTGTGGAAGCGATCGGTCAGCAGGAAATAGACGCTCGCCTGATCCCAGCTGAACGGTGCTGGCTTGGCCGCCTTGACCGGTTCGAGCAGCAGCAGGCCACCGCTCTCTTTGCTCGGGGTCAGGGTCAGCTTGCCCTGTTTGACCACCGCCTCCTGTTTTGAGTAGGCATCCCTCAGTCGGGTGCCGTCGGGCCAGACCCCTTTGAGCGACACAGTGACCGGGTCGCCATCCCAGCTGATGCAGGGCTCTTCTGGTGGCTGGCGCTTGAACTCGCTCTTCTTGGTCGCCCGCAGCACCTTGAGGCTGGGGGTATCCGGGTTGAAGGTGAACTGATACTCCCCGGCCAGCATCACCCGCAGGGTAAAGCTCTGATCCTTGCTGCATTTGTCCATGGGCTGGGCGGTGCCGAAGGGGAGCGGCTTGCTCTCGCTCGGGCCAAAGCTGGTACCGCAACTGTTGTCTGCGTCGCTGATGCGGATCTGGTGGCTCCCCTTGGCAAGGGTGTGGGTCAGCTCCACCGTGCCCTTGTCCAGCGCGATCGGGGTCGCGACCGGTTGACCATCCACATAGAGGTGAACCTCGGGGGCGGCCATCGCCTGTGGGGTGAACAGAGGGGCGGCCAGCAGGGCGAGCCAGAGAGGGGATAAGTGATGAGCACGACGCATAAGCCATTCCTTGAGCAGGGCAGTTCGGACAAGGGCCCATTCTAGGAGCAGCAAAGCGCGCCTTGGATCGGCAAAATGCCGATTTGTGACTTCAGTTCAAATGGTTACGTTTTCAAGCCGAGGAAAGTGTGACGGAGAGGAGATGGGACGCTCTGTCGATAAAAATAGCGGCCATAAAAAATGCCGGTCAGGTGACCGGCATTCGGGGTGTCAGGCATCGTCGTCACATCAGACGGTGAAGAACTTGAAGTTGACGAAGGCCACCGCGATGAAGGAGGCAACCATGCCGCTGATGCAGAGCACAGCAGGGCGGATGGCTGGCCAGCGATGGGTCAGCAGAATGATGGCCAGCAGGGTCGGGTAGAGCCCGAACATGTAGCGTGGCATGGCGTTGAGGCCGGTCATCAGCGGGATGGTGCAGCAGATGAACATCAGGGTCGCTTCCGCCCAGCGCTTCTGACTGAACAGGTAACCGTTCAGGCACCAGCCGAAGATCACCATGATGGAGAGGTAAGCCTTGCGGCCGCCCAGCTCGAAACCGCTCAGCCACCAGTCCAGCGGGCTGTCCATGTAGCGACCCCAGGCCACCTGAATGTGCTTGAAGGCGAAGGCATCGCCGGTCAGGTGATAGAGGTAGACCATGTAGGCAAACAGGCCAAACGGGATCATCCAGAGGGTGAAGACAACCTTGAAGGCTCGCTCGGTAAAGCGGAAAAATTCCCGCCAGCCGTAGGCCTGCAGCACCAGGATCAGCACCGGGAAGACCATCATCACCCCCAGGTTGCGGGTGGCGGAGATACCGACCCCTAGCACGGCCACCATCAGCCACTGCTCCCGATAGGCGAACAGGAACATCCCCAGCATCAGCGCCATAAAGGTCGACTCGGTATAACCGGAGACGAAGTAGGCGGAAAAGGGGGAGAAGGCGAGCAGCCAGACGCCGAAGCGGGCGGTATCGTCACCCAGCTTGAGCTGCCGCAACACCAGCAGCATCAGCGGCAGGCTGGCGAAGAAGGAGAGGTTGGTAACAATGATGAGGCCGATCAGGCTCTCGACATTGAACAGGTTGGAGATGGCACCGGAGACCATCGGATAGAGCGGCATAAAGGCCCAGTTTGCCGCATTGCCCTTGCTCAGCCAACGAGGGTAGAGATCGTAGCCGTTCTCGATGATGCGCTGGAACCAGACGCAGTCGAACTGGCAATAGGCCTGCAGCGGGCCGATGTCGGGGGAGCCATAGAGCTGGACACCGAAGTAGCCCATGCCATACAGCGCCACCCGGCTCAGCATGAAGGCAGCGATGATCATCAGCCAGTCACGACCGCTGATGCGCAGTGACGGGCGATAGGGGAGTGCAGCCCCGGTTAGCGGGGCAGTATTGGTCATATCATTCATCAGGCAAAAACCCAGACGCGAGAGAGAACGTAAGTGAGGACGGTAACGGTCAGGGTGGCGATGACCACCGGCAGCAGACCGGAGAGCCCCGCAAACAGCAGGCCGCTCAGGATCAGGTTACGCACCGCCAGCGAGAAGAGGGCGACCAGCAGAAACTTGCTGGCGGCTCCCTGCTTCTGGAAGGTGATGTAGCGGTGACCAAAGAAGGAGAACCAGAACGCGATGGCAAAAGCCAGCGTGGTAACCAGATGCTCCGAGATGGTGGGCCAGGTATGAAACAGTGCGATGGAGGTGCCAAGGTCGACGAGGGTAGCCCCCCCGCCGACAAAACCGAAACGTACCAGCCGCCAGAATTCCTCGCGGGAGATCATTGAGGCGCTTGCTCCTGCTGCTCTTGCGGGTTGCTGTCAGCGCTCTGCGGTTTGCCCGCATCCTGCTTGGCATACTGGCCATAGACCCCTTCAATGAGGTAGACCGGGCGCTGTTTCACTTCCACGAACATGCGGCCGATGTACTCGCCGATGATGCCGAGCGACAGCAGCTGGATACCGCCGAGGAACAGCACAACGGACATCAGGGAGGCGTAACCGGGCACGTCGATGCCGAAGAAAACCACCTGGGTCACGATCTTGAGGATGTAGAGGAAGGCGACGAAGGAGACGCCGACACCCACATAGCTCCAGACACGCAGCGGCCAGCTGGAGAAGCTGAGCAGACCGTCGAGGGCGAAGTTCCACAGTTTCCAGTAGTTGAATTTGGTTTCACCGGCGTGACGGGCCGGGCGCTCGTAGGGGACGCCAACGGCACGGAAACCGGCCCAGGCAAACAGACCCTTCATGAAACGGTTGCGCTCTGGCAGCAGCTTGATCGCCTCGACCACGCGACGGTCGATCAGGCGGAAGTCACCTGCGTTCTCCGGCAGCTTGGTGCTGGTGGAGAGGGCGTTGAAGAAGCGGTAGAAGCCACCGGCAGTCAGGCGCTTCATCGGGGTATCGGCACTGCGATCGACGCGGATGCCGTAGACGGTGTCATAGTCACCGGTCTGCCACAGTTTGACGAACTCCAGGATCAGGGCGGGCGGGTCTTGCAGATCCACGTCCATCGGCACGATGGCATCCCCTTTGGCCTGATGCAGACCGGCGGTCAGGGCCGCTTCTTTACCGAAGTTGCGAGCCAGGTTGACCAGGGTCACGCGCGGGTCACGGGCGATGGCCTGCTCGACCACTTCACGGGTGCGGTCACGGCTGCCATCGTTGACGAATACAATTTCAAGCTGGTCTTTCAGCGGGGCCAGTTCGTTGTCTATCGCGTTGATGAAGGCATCGATGCTCTCTTCCTCGTTGTAAACGGGAACGACCAGAGAGAGTCGAAAATCTGGATGCGACATAAGAACGTCCTTATTTGGGATAGTTGTTTTTATAAAATGGTATTCGGGGCAAGGATCACTGGGCTACGGTCAAACGTACCGACTGCACATTGATGGGAGTAGGTGCCGAGAGCGCCAGAAAATTGGGGCGCTTGGGATCTGCCGTGAGCGAGTCACCGGGCAGACTGAGGCGGATTTCGTTGATGCCCGCTTTGGCCAGTTTCACCGTGGTGGTGAAGTCGTGACCCAGCGCCACTTTCAACAGGGCACCGGCTTCCGGGCTATTGATGCGGGCCTGTACGGTAAGTTGATCCGGATTGGCCGCCTGCTTGGGCAGCACAAAGTAGAGACCGCCCTGACCGCTGAGCAGGGTACCTTCGTCGCTCGGCTTCTTGGCCCAGCCTTCGCTGGAGAGGAAGCGGCTTGGCTTGGTCAGATTGAGCTCGTTACCCGGCTGATAGGTCATGCTGGAGTTGTGTTCCCAGAAGCGGGTCTTGCCTTCCAGATAATAGAGTTTGTAGGCCAGGCTCACGTTGGGGTGAGCAGCCAGATAGAGGGTGTAAAGATAAAAACCGCTTAACGCCAGAATGGCAGTCAAAAAACCGAACTTTTTGTACGTCATATCACTCTCTATGCCTGACAGAATGGGTAGGCCGATGTCGCGCATATGCTAATCCAATTGCAAAAAAAGCATAGTGGATCACAAAAAAATATTTGGTCACATATTAACCCCTTTTTACCCCTGTTCCAAACGTTGCTGTTTCCCGGTTAAACAGGTCTGGCGGGGCGCCGGTTGCCAGTGGTGCTCCGGCGGGGTATTTGGCAAATAGACGTGCTTTGCTGCGTCATTTTCTAGCGGATGCGATAGTCATCTGGCCTCTATCGCCATTTTGCAGGGAGCGATTTATGATGACTCACCTATTCGTCAAGGATGATATATGAAGTGGCTCTCTTGCTGTCTGTTGCTTGGATTATGGGCGCCAATGACATTGGCCAGGGCCCTGTGTCCCGAGCCCATTCAGATCGGTTACGATAACTGGCCCCCCTACCATTATTACGAAGCCGATTCACCGCAAGAGGTGCGCGGTTATGCCGCAGAGGTGCTGACGGCTGTGCTCACTTCCATGCACTGCAAGGTCAACTATGTGGAGCTGCCCTGGAAGCGGATACTGCACGAGATGGAGCATGGCGAGATAGACATGGCGATGGAGGCGAATATCAATGATGAGCGCGCTCGTTATGCCTGGTTTTCCGACTCCTACAACCCGGGGCGGACCTTGCTGTGGATCCGCAAGGGCAGCCACTATCCCGAGCAGGATCTGGCGAGCTGGCTGGCCAGTGGTTACTCCCTCGGTGTCACCAAAGAGTACTTCTATGGTGATGAAGTGATGTCGCTGCTCGCTCGCTATGCCAAACAGGTGAGTGCGGTGAGCGACCAGCAAAATTTTGAGAAGCTGGCCCGCGGGCGGATCGACGGTTTCCTTGGTGACATGCTGGCTACCCCCAGCGCTCTTAACAAGGAGGGGATGAGCGGTCTGTTCACCAGTCACCCCATGGTGGTATCTGAATCGCCGAGCTTCTTTATGTTGGGCAAACGCAGCGTTTCGCCGCAGTTCTTGCAACAATTTAATCAGGCGTTGGCGCGGTTCAAGGAGACAGATGCGTATGACATTATCTGGCAGCGTTATGCCCCCGGGCGCTAGCAAAGTATTGGCCGTTCACGCATCATGAGCGGCCTGAGCATCGGGTCTGCTTGTCAGGCCTGACAGAGTGAACAAACCGTTTTGAGGTACCCATGGGGATGAAGTATTGGCTGGCCCTTGCCAATCTGGTGTGGCTGGGATGTTTGCCCGCTGGCGCGGTACATGCGACCGAAGCACAAGTTGTGGTGGCGGCCAGTGAAACCGGACACGACTGGTATCAGGGCAGTCAGGCCGAACAGGCCCGTGTCGAGCTGGAGCAGCAGTTGCAAGAGGCTGTGCTTGCCCAGCTGCATCCCGATTTTTTCACGCTGTGGAAGCGCCTGCAGGCCACCCCTGCAGACAAGCGTGGTGCCATCTATGACGACATTTTTGCCAAGCTGAGTCGTTTCCAGCACGCCTGGCGGGGGATGGATCTGGTCTCGCGCGAGCAGATGAAGACCCTCAAGCTCGATTTGAACCGCCCTGTAGTGACCCAACCCAGCGATGATGACCTGCTCACTCAGGTGAAATCCCTGCGCCCCCAGGTGGCAGAATACGAGGCGGTGCGGGCCAAAGTGCACAAACTTCTGGCAATGCCGATGGCCAGCAAGTGGCCGACCCTCGATATGCCGACCCTGCGTGCCGGAGAGAGCTCCGCCGAGCTTGGCCAGATCCGCGCCATGCTCAACGAGCTGGGCGACAGCGCCCCGAGCCATGGTGATCAGATTTACGATGGTGATACCGAGCAAGCCATCAAGCAGTTCCAGCGTCGTCACGGTCTCACCGCGGACGGCATCATCGGCCGTCAGACCCGCTCCTGGCTCAATACCGGCCCACAAGTGCGCGCCAGCCTGCTGCTGCGTAACCTGTGGCGTCGCGATCTGGTGGATCAGCTCGCCGGTGGCCGCTACGTGCTGGTCAATATTCCCGACTACCGTCTGAGCGTGGTGGAGTCCGGCAACGAGGTGTTTACCAGCCGGGTCATCGTCGGCAAGGAGCAGCGCGCCACTCCCATTCTGGCCAGCGAAATTCGCTCCATCGTGCTCAATCCCTCCTGGCATGTGCCGCGCTCCATCCTGAGCAAGGACATCCTGCCCAAGCTGGGTCGGGATCCCGCCTATCTGAGTCGCGAGCAGTTCGAGGTGATCGACAGCGAGGGCAATCCGGTCCAGTTCACCGAAGAGGGGTGGCATCAGGCGCTGGCCGCCGGTTTCCCCTATCGCCTGCGGCAAAAGCCGGGGGATCACAATGCCCTGGGGCGCTACAAGTTCTACCTGCCCAACAATGACGCCATCTATCTGCACTCCACCCCGCGCAAGGCGCTGTTCGAACAGGGGGCGCGCGCCTTCAGCTCGGGCTGCATCCGGGTGGAACATGCGGACGATCTGGCCGAGCTGTTGCTGGCGGACTCCCGCTATCAGCCGGACAAGGTGGCCAATATCCTCAAGGAGAGCCAGACCAAATGGTTGCCGCTCACCACGCCGATCCCGGTCTTTACCGTCTACTGGAGCAGCTGGATCGACGAAAATGGTCGCCAGCAACTGCGCAACGATATCTACGGATTTGATCGGGTCAGCTTCCAGAGCCGCCTGCTGTGATCCCTGCCACAGAGTGAAAAGCCCGGCCTGTGCCGGGCTTTTCTATGGGCGATTGAGGTTTGACAGGGCCCCCCGCCGGAGGGTAGTTTCAAGCGCCTGTATCACATTCAATCAGTGATCTTATTCAACTATTTTTCGCTTGAATCTGCGATGGACGAACCCCTTATGCTGGAACAAGAGATAAGTCGACGTCGCCTGTTGTTGGGAGCCGGTTGCCTGCTGGGCAGCTCGCTGATCACCTTCCCTGCACTGGCCAGCCGCAGTACCACCGGGCGTGAACTCAGTTTCTTCAATCTCAATACCGGCGAGCGGGTGCGCGCCAGCTATTGGGAGAATGGCCACTATCTGAGCGACGGGTTGGCCGAGCTCAACCACATTTTCCGCGATTACCGGCGCAATGAAGTGTTCAACATCGACAAGAAGCTTTTTGATCAACTGTTTCTGTTGCAGCACAAGCTGGGTCGGCGCAGTGAAATTCAGCTGATCTCCGGCTATCGCGCCCCGGCAACCAATCGTCAGAAGCGCCACAAGAGCCGCGGCGTGGCCAAGCACAGCTACCACACCCTGGGGCAGGCGGTGGATGTGCGGATCCCCGGCGTACAGCTGGCCCATCTGCGCAAGGCGGCGCTCCAGCTCAAGGTGGGTGGGGTTGGTTACTATCCCCGTGATAACTTCGTTCACCTCGATACCGGCCCGGTGCGCAGCTGGTAAAGGGGATGGCAAGCTGTCAAGCTCTTCCCACCAGAGAGGAGATAGCGATGAAAAAGATAGTGATTGGCGGCCTGATCGCCCTGTTGTTGACCGGTTGCAGCAAGCTCAACCGTGAAAATTACGACCAGTTGAAGATGGGGATGAGCTACGCTGAGGCCAGCACCATTCTGGGCAAGGCGGAGCGCTGTGATGATGCGCTGGGCACCACCAGCTGCCTCTGGGGCGGGGAAGGGAAGAACATCAAGATCCGCTTTATCGCCGACAAGGCGACCTTCTTCAGCTCGGAAGGGATTAACTGAGTCGCAGAGCGTCCATGAAAAAAGCGCCACTCGGGCGCTTTTTTGTTGCTCGTAATCCAATCCGCTTCGCCAGAAGCTGGCGTACTCAGTGGGTCGCGTACTGGTAGTTGAAGGTGGGCAGACCCCACTTGAAGCGTACCGCCAGCAGCCGCAGCACAAAGCCGATTCCGATGGAACCGAACGCGGCCCAGTTGGTCGGCAAGCCCTGATCCAGCGCCAGACAGTAGAGGGCTGCGGTGATCAGCGAAATGGCTGCATAGAGCTCGCGACGAAATACCAGTGGAATCCGCTGGCAGAGCAGATCCCGCAGCACCCCGCCAAAGACCCCGGTCACTACCGCCATGATGCAGGCAATACCGGCGCCGTGGCCCATATCCAGCGCTCGGGCCGCACCGAAGATGGAGAAGACCACCAGTCCCAGGGCATCGAGGGCCATGAACAGCTTGCCGAGGTAGCGCATCAGGGGGGCGGAGACCACACCCGCCATCGCGGCTGCGGCAACCAGCAGCACGTATTCCGGATGTTCAATCCAGAGCAGCGGATAGTGGCCCAGCAGCACATCGCGAATGGTGCCACCACCGATGGCCGTCGCCGAGGCGATGATCACCACACCAAACAGATCCATCCGTCGCCGACCCGCGGCCAGCGCGCCGGTCATCCCTTCGGCCACCAGGCCCACCAAGAAGAGTGCATGTAACATGAGATATCCCAGGGAACGAGAAAGGCCAGAATCCTACCAACTCGTGTCATATGGGACAAGCTATCGTATGCATGCATTAATTTAATTCATGATAAATGCGAAAAAGGCACCGTTTCGGGTGCCTTTTTCTAATCAATGTTCAAGGGTTAGCGCCCCAACTGCTCTTGCCGGTAGTGATCGACCCACATGGCGGTGGCGCCACAGATGGCGACTGGCATCACAAAGAGGTTCACCACCGGAATGGCGGAGAAGAGGGTCACCAAAGCGCCGAAGCTGAGGCATTTGCCGCGGCGTTGCTTCAAGGCATCGCGCATGGTGATGAAGTCGATCTTGTGGTTGTCGAAGGGATAATCCACATACTGGATCGCCATCATCCAGGCACTGAACAGGAACCAGAGCACCGGCGCCAGGGTCTGGCCCACCACCGGGATCAGGAACAGGATCAGGCAGCCGATGGCCTTGGGCAGGTAATACTTCAGCTTGGTCCATTCGCGGCCGAAGGTGCGTGGCACATCCTTGACGATATCCAGCATGCCGCTGTCATTGGCGGGCTGACCGGTGAGGATCTGCTCCACCTTCTCCGCCAGCAGGCCGTTGAAGGGAGCGGCTACCCAGTTGGCAACCGAGCTGAAGATAAAGGAGAAGACCACCAGGATGGTGATGAGGGCGATGGGCCACAGCAGGTAGTCCAGCCAGTCGAGCCAGGCGGGGATCTGCTGATGGAGCCATGCGAACAGGCCGTCCAGTTGCAGCAACAGGGCATAGAAGGCCCCGGCAAACAGCACGAAGTTGACCAGCAGGGGGATCAGCACAAAGGTGCGGATGCCCGGTTGGCGAATGAGGGAAAAACCGCGCAGAAAGTAGTCTGCACCGCTGATTGAATCTTTGACCATATGGGGTGATTGGCTCATGTGAGCTCCATCTATGCATGGGAGAACTGCCAGCATATTACAAACAAGCCTTTGATTTGGTAAAGTCGCCGACTATTCCTTATTTCGTGCCGTGGCGACCAAAAATCGGGCATGAATGGGGATGATGCCTGCATATTACAAACAAAGCCGGGTCTGGATTTGGTAAAGTCACCTGCCCGCCTCCTCTTTATTTAGCCACTGATACAGGTCGCCATGCGTCTGAAACTGATCAAACTCGCCGGCTTCAAGTCGTTCGTCGAGCCGACCCGCATCGAACTGTCGGCAGACATGACCGCCGTGGTGGGCCCCAACGGCTGTGGCAAATCCAACGTCATCGACGCGGTGCGCTGGGTGCTGGGGGAGAGCTCCGCCCGCCATCTGCGCGGCGAGAACATGACCGATGTCATCTTCAACGGCTCCATCAATCGCAGTGCGCACGGGCGCGCCTCGGTCGAGCTGGTGTTCGACAATCCCCACAACCGGGTGCCCGGCGAGTTCGGCCGCTTTACCGAGATCTCGGTGCGCCGCGAAGTGCTGCGCGATGGCTCCAACCACTACCAGATTAACGGCCAGAAGTGCCGCCGCAAGGATGTGACCGACCTCTTCCTCGGCACCGGTCTTGGCCCCCGCAGTTACGCCATCATCGAGCAGGGCACTGTCAGCCGACTGGTGGAGTCACGTCCGGCCGATCTCAAGCTCTTTATGGAAGAGGCCGCCGGGGTTTCTCGTTACAAGGAGCGGCGCCGCGAGACCGAGCAGCGCATTCGCCACACACAGGAGAACCTGGAGCGCCTCGGCGATATTCGCGGCGAGCTGGGTTCGCGCCTTGACCACCTCAAAGCCCAGGCCGAAACGGCCGAGCGCTACAAACAGCTCAAGGGTCGTTCGCGCGCCGCTCGCGCCGAGCTGATTGGCTCCGAGTTGTGGGCGCTGGAGACGCGCCTTGGCGAGGCTAAAACCGAACTGGCGCAGGCCGAGCAGGCGCTGGCGGCGCTCGATGCCAAGCGCACAGCCGATGAGGGGCGCCACGTCACCCTGTCGGTCGCCAGACAAGAGGCGCAAGCCGAGCAGGCGAGCCGTCAGCAACAGATTTTTCTCGGTGGGCAAGCTATCGCCCGTCTCGAGCAACAGCAACTGCACCAGAGTGAACTGGGGCGCGACTGGCAGGCCCGTGCAGAGGCGCTGGGCGAGCGGATCGCCACTCGCAAGGCGCAGCTTGCCAGCCAGCAGGATCAACTGACCGAAGGGGTATTGCGCGCCGAGCAGGAAAGCGCCCGGCTGGAGCAGTGTGAGCAGTTGCTCACCGAGCAGCAGGAGGCCCGCCAGCAGGCCAGCGAGCAGCTGGAACAGGCTCGCTTGCGCCAGCAGCAGTGGCAGCAACAGTTGGCCGGGTTGCAGGGGCTGCTCAACCAGACCCGTACCCGGTTGGGTGGCCTGCAGGAGCTGCAAGCCAAGACCCGGCTGGCCCGCCTCAAACTGGAAGA
Source organism: Aeromonas sp. Y311-2 (assembly GCF_027706025.1). NCBI lineage: Bacteria > Pseudomonadati > Pseudomonadota > Gammaproteobacteria > Aeromonadales > Aeromonadaceae > Aeromonas > Aeromonas sp. Y311-2. Next base: position 126,772 of record NZ_JAPDCL010000004.1, read on the forward strand.
TGAACGCGCGGGCCCCCTCGGCGCTGAGGCCGATGACCTGCAACCGGCCCTCGATGCCCTGAGTGGTGAGCTGGAGCTGACGCGGGCGGCCAATGGCGAGCTGACCGAGCAGCTGGCGCAGGCGGTCGACGCCCATGAACAACTCAAGCAGCAGCATGGCCAGCAGTTGAGCCTGCAGCGGGAGTTGGAGGCGCGGCTGGCGACCCTGGATCAGATCCTCGGCGAACAGATGGAGGGGGCGACCCTGGCGGATCGACTGCAGGTTGCCCCCGAGTGGGCACAGGCACTCGACAAGGTGCTGGGTCGCTGGCTCACCGCAACGCCGGCGGACGAGTGCGATCTGATGCAAGAGGGGCTCTGGATTGGCCCGGCGCAACCGGCGGTTGCCGGTACGCTGGCGGCGCAACTGGGCGGCGAGCACATTCCTGCCTTCCTCAATGCCATCTGGCTGGTGGAGAGCCGGGAGGCCGCATTGGCCCGCCAGCCAAGCCTTGCGGCCGGTGAGTCGGTACTGACTCCTGCTGGCGACTGGCTGGGGCCAAACTGGGCTGATTTGGGACAGGGTGCGGCGCTCGGCACCATGGCGCTGCTCGGTGAGCGTGAGCGGTTGCATACCGAGCAGGAGAGGGTTGCCGCGGGGCTGGCACAGCTGAGCGAGCAAGTTGTTGCAGCCGATGCCCGGCGTGCCCAGCTTGCCAGTGCGCAGGAGTTGTCGCAGCGAACCTTGCGCGAGCAAGAGCAGAAATGGCAACAGCTGCGCGAAGCCTGGAGCCTGCAACAGGGTCAGCGGCAGGAGCGGTTGCAGCGGCTCGGTCAGCTCGGCGAAGAGCTGATCCGGCTAGATCAGGAGCAGGCCGAAGAGGCAGAACGACTGGCCAGCGCCCGTGAACAACTGGAACTCGATGAGGCGCGCCTTGCCGAGCTGCAGGAGCAGGGGGAGCCGCTGACACAAGGGTTGCAGATTGCTCAGGAGCAGCTGACCCGCTGCGAGCGGGCGGTCGACGAGGCCCGTGTGCGCCGCGAGCAGCAACAAGCGGCCTGCCAGCGTTTGCAACTGGAGTTGGGCAATCTGCGCCAACTCATTACCCTGGGTGAAGAGGAGCTGGCGAGGCTCGGGCTGGAGCTGGCCGGGCTGAAAGGGCCGGATAGTGAAGCGGTGCCGGATCTGGCGCCCCTGCTGGCCGAGCAGCGCAATCTGGAGGCACAGCAACTCGCTTGCCATCAACGGCTGGCGGAGCTGGAACGTCAATTGAGCGAGCTGGATCAGGCGCGTAGTGCCGATCACAAGCAGCTGGTAGTGCTGCAGGAGAAGCTGGCGACCCTGCGCCTTGAGCGCGAGCGCAACCTCACCCGCCGGCAAGGGCTGCACGAGCAGTTCGAAGAGCTGGGGGTTCGACTGGTAGATCTCGATCAGGCGGTGTTGATCGCCGCAGATCGCAGCAAGCTGCGGCAGGAGATCCAGACTCTGGAGGGGCAAGTGGAGGCGCTCGGCGCCATCAACCTGGCGGCGCTGGAGGAGTACGAAGAGGCGAAAACCCGGGCAACCTACCTTGAAAATCAGTGTCAGGATCTCGAGCAAGCGCTGGAAACCTTGAGCCAAGCCATTAAAAGAATTGATAAAGAGACACAAATACGGTTCCGGGACACTTTCGATAAGGTCAACGAAGATTTAAAATCCCTGTTTCCAAAAGTGTTCGGTGGGGGCAGTGCCTGGCTTGAGCTCACCTCCGATGATCTTTTGGAGGCCGGAGTGAGCATCATGGCGAGACCTCCGGGTAAGAAGAATGCTACCATTGCCCTGCTTTCCGGGGGGGAGAAGGCGTTAACCGCGCTTGCGCTGGTTTTTGCCATCTTCAGACTCAACCCAGCACCTTTTTGTCTGCTGGATGAGGTGGATGCACCGCTCGATGAAGTGAACGTCGGTCGCTTCTGTTCTCTTGTCAAAGAGATGTCGAGCACAGTACAGTTCGTTTACATCAGTCATAATAAGGTCTCCATGGAGATGGCTGAGCAGCTGGTTGGCGTCACGATGCAAGAGCCCGGGGTTTCTCGCATTGTGTCGGTCGATATCGGTGAAGCCGTCGCTTTGGCTGAGCAAAACTAGAAAGAGAAGCAGCTAATGCAGGAATTGCGTTACATCTTGGTTGCCCTGGGCGGTATTGCTATTGCGGCATTGCTCATTCACGGGTTGTGGAGCAACAAAAAGAATCGTCAGGCACCGATCAAAGAGAAACCGATTGGACGGATGGACTCCAAGTCGCGGGATCGTGATAACGACGCCTTCGACAGCGATGGCATCGGCCAGGTACGTGTGGTCAGTGGTGGCCGTCGTGCCGAGCCCAAGCTGCGCAGTGAAGAGAGCCGCCAGCCGGAACTCGGTCGTCGCCCTGCCGTCCCCGCCTTTGATGATGAAGATGACGAGGACGATCTGCCGCCGCCCGTAGTGCGCAAGCCTGCTGCCCGCCCGGTTCCGCCGCCTCCTGTCTATGAAGAGGAGGAAGCGTTCGACGAACCGCTGCCCGAGGAGATCGACGAGGCGCCCGCCGCGCCGGTGCGCAAACCTGCTCAGGTCAATCGTCGTACCCCGGTCTACCGTTCCCGTCCCCAGCGCGAGCCCATGATGCAGTCGCTGGACGACGAGCCGCTGGTCGAGCCCGCCTACGCGACCGCCCCGACTTTTGGTGCCCGTGCAGAGACAGTCCGTACCGCCGACACCGTTCGTGCCGAACCGGTGCGTGCTCCCGAGCCGGAATATCAGCCGCAGCCCCGCCATGTGGCTCCCGAGCCTGTTTATGAAGAGCCGGCCTATGTGGCACCTGCTCCTGTGGTGGAAGAGCCGCGCATGGCGCCCCAGCCGGTCGAGAAGATCTGGCAGGATGTCTATGTCATCAACCTGATGGGCCGTCCGGGTCACGACTTGCAAGGTGCAACCCTGCTCTCATCCCTGATGGCGCTGGGCTTCAAGTTTGGCGAGATGGATATTTTCCACCGTCACGAAGATCCCAACGGAAAGGGCGAAGTGCTCTTCTCCATGATCAACATGGTCAAGCCGGGTACCTTCAATCCCTATCGGATGGAGCAGTTCACCACGCCGGGTGTCTCCCTGTTCATGCAACTGCCGCTGCGCAGCAATGCCGCGTTTGCCTTCGAGGACATGCTGCAGGCTGCCGATCAGCTGGCCAGCGATCTCGATGCCATGCTGACAGATATGGATCGCAGCCCGCTGAGCGACGAGACCATTGCCCGTTACCGTCACGAGCTGGCTGCCTACGAGGCCAGCCGCGACTAATACGCCATGCGGGTCGAGTGAAGAAAAAGTGCGGTACCCTGGTACCGCATTTTTGTTTCTACCCCGGCCGTATGTTCAATCACACTTCGAGACTTTTTCATGAGCGACACCCTCTCCCGCCACCGTCAATTGTGTGAACTGCTTACCGAATATGGTCACCAGTACTATGTGCTGGATAACCCCACAGTGCCGGATGCCGAATACGATCGCCTGATGCGCGAACTGATCGCGCTGGAGGCCGAGCATCCCGAGCTGAAAACACCGGCGTCACCCAGCGTGCGGGTCGGCGGCCAGCCGCTGACGGCGTTCAGTCAGGTGCGTCACGAGATCCCCATGCTCAGTCTGGATAACGTCTTTAGCAGCGAAGAGTTGCAGGCGTTCGAACAACGGATGAGCGATCGCCTCAAGCGTGACGTGCGTTTCACCTTCTGCTGCGAGCCCAAGCTCGACGGTCTGGCGGTGAGCCTGCTCTATATAAATGGTCAGCTGGTGCAGGCGGCCACCCGGGGTGATGGCGCCACCGGTGAGGAGATCACTGAGAACGTCCGCACCATCAAGGCCATTCCGCTCGCGCTGCGTGGCACTGGCTGGCCCGATCGGCTGGAGGTGCGTGGCGAAGTCTTTATGCCCAAGGCAGGTTTTGAGGCGATGAACGCCAAGGCATTGGCCGCGGGCGAGAAGGTGTTCGTCAACCCGCGCAACGCCGCCGCCGGCAGCCTGCGTCAACTCGATTCACGCATCACCGCCAGCCGTCCCCTGAGCTTTTACGCCTATGGCGTGGGGGTGGGGGGCGAGCAGTTGGGCGACTCCCACTTCGGTCGTCTCAACCAGCTCAAAGCGTGGGGGCTGCCGCTTAGTCCCGAGGTGAAGCTCAAAGAGGGGGCCGCCGGTTGTCAGGCGTTCCACGACGACATTCTAGCCCGTCGTGGCGAGCTGCCTTACGAGATCGACGGCGTGGTCTACAAGGTGGATGCTATCGCTTTGCAAGAGGAGCTCGGCTTTGTGGCACGCGCCCCGCGCTGGGCGACCGCCCACAAGTTCCCGGCGCAGGAGGAGATGACAGAGCTTGAGAACGTCGAGTTTCAGGTTGGCCGCACCGGCGCCGTGACCCCGGTCGCCAAGCTCAAACCGGTGTTTGTCGGCGGCGTGACTGTCTCCAACGCCACCCTGCACAACGCCGACGAGATCGAGCGCCTTGGCGTGATGATTGGCGATACCGTGATCGTGCGCCGGGCCGGTGACGTGATCCCGCAGATCGTCGCCGTGGTGGAGGCGCAACGCCCTCTTGATGCGCGCGAAATTCTATTCCCGACCGAGTGTCCGGTCTGTGGCTCTGCGGTCGAGCGGCTGGAAGGGGAAGCGGTTGCCCGCTGCTCCGGTGGCCTGTTCTGCGAGGCGCAGCGCAAGGAGGCGATCAAGCACTTTGCCGCCCGTCGCGCCATGGATGTGGACGGCCTTGGCGACAAGATTGTCGAGCAGCTGGTAGACAAGGGGCTGGTGAAGACTCCCGCCGATCTGTTCAGCCTCAATGCCATCCAGTTGGCAGGTCTTGAGCGGATGGGGCAAAAATCGGCCCTCAATCTGGTAGCCGCCATCGATGCGGCCCGCAGCACCACCCTGCCGCGTTTCCTGTTTGCCCTGGGGATCCGTGAAGTGGGGGAGGCGACTGCGCTCAACCTTGCCAACCACTTCCTCACGCTGGATGCCCTGCGCGCTGCATCGGTGGAGCAACTGCTCGAAGTGGCCGATGTGGGCGATGTGGTGGCCAAGCATGTCTACTACTTCCTGCGTCAGCCCCACAACGTGGAGGTGCTGGAGGCCTTGCTGGCTGCCGGCATCCACTGGCCGGCCATCGAGAAGAAAGAGGCCGCGGAGCAACCCTTTGCCGGCAAGACCTTCGTGCTGACCGGTACGCTGACCACCTTGTCGCGCAACGACGCCAAGGCGGCGCTGCAGGCCCTGGGAGCCAAGGTGGCGGGTTCGGTATCTGCCAAGACCGATGTGCTGGTCGCGGGGGAAGCGGCCGGTTCCAAGCTGACCAAGGCGCAGGAGCTCGGCATTACCATCTGGACCGAAGAGGAGCTGCAACATGCGTTGCAGGGCTGATAGCTCTCACCAAACCTGCTAACCGCAGCACCCGATATAAGAGAACCCGGCATGGCCGGGTTCTCTTTTTTGTTTCGGCGGTCACTCACGCCAGAGGATCTTGTGGCGCCATTTGTCGGGCACGGTGAGCTGCCAGCGGGCCAGTTCGCTCTTGCTGAAGACATATTCGCCGCGCAGGGCCGCTCGCGGGGAGATGGTACGGGGCAGGGTGCCCGCCAGAATGGTATTGATGAGGCTGGCTGCCTGTATCCCCTGATCGTGGCCGTCCAGCACCAGCCCGCCGATGGCCATCCCCTTGCCGACGGTAAACTCCCAGAAACAGAAGAGCGGCACCGGCGTGTTGGCGCTGGTCCACTCCAGCACCGTCTTTTCGCTCACATGCTTGCCATTGTCATCGACCAGCGTGTGGTAGAGGCCGAGGAAGATCGCCTGATAGCCGTTCTTCTTGGCGTTGAGCACTGCCTCCTGCCATAGGCTGTAATCCCCCATCAGCTGGCTGTTGATCCGGGTCTGACCGACCCGCAGCTCGGTCTGGGTCTTGAATTCATCCTCAATGGCAGTGAGGGCCACATTGCTGGAATCAAACAGCACCAGCGCCTTGTCGAGCCCCCCCATCATCTGGCTTATTTCGCTGATGTTGCGCTTGAGCAGGGGGCGCTCCAGCACGCCGGTGATCTTGGGGTGGCCGACAAAGCCCTTGAGGCGGGGATTCTCGTTCATGCCGAGAAAGACCACCGGGGTACCCAGCGAGGCGATCTCGTTGGCCAGATAGTTGATGGCGTTGTCATCCCCCAGTACCACTAAATCCGGTTTGCTCTTGAGATAAAAGGCGATGGCTTGCTGGGCTATTTCGTCGAACTTCTCCCGTGGATGGCGTTTGGTATCCATATAGAAGTGAGTGATCTTGTGCTCACCCTGCAAACCATCGAGCGGCCCTTTGTTGTAGCTTTGGTCCCACAGGTATTCGGGATGGTAGCTGCTGATCACCAGAATGTTGGCAGCCCAGAGCGGCAGTGAGAGGGTGGATAACAGTAGCAACAGCATGGAGGTGCGCATGGGTTGTCCCTTGTCGAGGGGGAGAGAGTTCTTGTTCAGTATGGGCGGTTTTGGTTGGCGCTGTCATCTCGAAACCGGCGCGGTGGGGGGCGATTTTTTTTCGGGTGGGCGGATCGGACGCCAGCCCGCACTCTGCCTGAGATTGGATTTGAACGGGGCTCTTTTGGGTTGGTCGTGAACTGTCCCGCTCGCTGAAAAACCTGTTCTGGATCAAGAAATGAGGCTGCGCTTTGGTGCCTAATAGACACCACATATAGGGACGCATTCGTTTTTAATCCCTATATGTTGTGTTATTAAGCTGTGTATAAGCTGTTCCTCTCCTATCTTCAGCCCAGGCTTGTCAAGCCTCGGCTGAATTTATTTGCGTCCAGGACGAGATGCCGGGAGGGGGGCCCAACAAGGGTGAGCCAGAGGCAAATGCCTGGCCTTTTAACGGGGAAAATTCATGAAACCGGTTGTGATCAAACGTGACGGATGTCGCGCACCATTCAATGCCCAGCTGATTGCAGAGGCGGTCAGCCGTGCGGCGGAAGCGGTCAATCAGGCCAATCCGGCACTCGCCTCCCGCATTGCCAATGCCGTGAGTCAGGAGCTGGAAGGGCGTGGTGAAGTTGATATCCACGAGATCCAGAACCGGGTCGAAAACCACCTGATGGCTTCCGACGACAAGGCCATCGCCCGTGCCTATATCGAATATCGTCACGACAGGGATCAGGCTCGCGAGGCGCGCGGCCGTCTGGCGCAGGAGATCCGCGGTCTGGTCGAGCAGACCAACGCTGCCCTGCTCAACGAGAATGCCAACAAAGACTCCAAGGTGATCCCGACCCAGCGCGACTTGCTGGCCGGTATCGTCGCCAAGCACTATGCCACCAGCCACATGCTGCCCCGTGATGTGGTTCAGGCTCATGAGAGCGGTGATCTGCATTTCCACGATCTCGATTACTCACCTTTCTTCCCGATGTTCAACTGCATGTTGATCGATCTGAAAGGGATGCTGACCCACGGCTTCAAGATGGGCAATGCGGAGATCGATACCCCGAAATCCATCAGCACCGCCACGGCCGTGACCGCCCAGATCATCGCCCAGGTGGCGAGCCACATCTATGGCGGCACCACCATCAACCGCATCGATGAAGTGCTGGCCCCCTATGTGACCATCAGCTGGCAGAAACACCGTGAAGTGGCCGAAGAGTGGGGCATTGCCGATGTGGAAGCCTACGCCATGGCTCGCACCGAGAAAGAGTGCTACGACGCATTCCAGTCACTGGAGTACGAAGTCAATACCCTGCACACCGCCAACGGTCAGACGCCGTTCGTCACCTTCGGCTTTGGCTTGGGGGACAGCTGGGAGTCGCGGATGATCCAGCGCGCCATCCTCAGCAACCGTATCGCTGGCCTTGGCAAGAACAAGAAGACTGCCGTGTTCCCGAAACTGGTGTTCGCCATCAAGGATGGCCTTAACCACAAGCAGGGCGATCCCAACTACGACATCAAGCAGCTGGCGCTGGAGTGTGCCTCCAAGCGGATGTATCCGGACATCCTCAACTACGACCAGGTCGTGAAAGTGACCGGCTCCTTCAAGACCCCCATGGGTTGCCGCTCCTTCCTCGGTGCCTACGAGGAGAATGGCGAGCTGATCCACGAAGGTCGCAACAACCTGGGTGTGGTGAGCCTCAACCTGCCGCGCATTGCCCTGAAATCCCGTGACGAAGCGGACTTCTGGGATCGTCTCGATGCCTCCCTGCGGGTCGCCAAGAAGGCGCTGATGTACCGCATCACCCGTCTGGACGGGGTGAAAGCACGGGTTGCACCGATCCTCTATATGGAAGGGGCTTGCGGCGTGCGGCTGAAGGCGGACGACAACGTCAGCGAGATCTTCAAGAACGGTCGTGCCTCCATTTCCCTCGGTTATATCGGGGTTCACGAGACCATCAACGCCCTGTTTGGTGACAAGCTTCACCTGTTTGACAGCACCGAGCTGCAACAGAAAGCCATCGCCATCATCGCCCGTCTCAGGGCAGCCATTGATGAGTGGAAAGAGGAGACTGGCTACGGCTTCAGCCTCTACTCCACCCCGAGCGAGAACCTCTGCACCCGTTTCTGCCGCATCGACGCCAAAGAGTTTGGCGTGGTATCCGGCGTGACCGACAAGGGCTACTACACCAACAGCTTCCACCTCGATGTGGAGAAGCAGGTCAACCCGTACGACAAGCTGGACTTCGAGGCGCCCTATCCGCCCATCGCCAGTGGCGGCTTCATCTGCTACGGCGAATACCCCAACATCCAGCACAACCTGGAAGCGCTCGAAAACGTCTGGGATTACAGCTATGACAAGGTGCCTTACTACGGTACCAACACCCCCATCGACGAGTGCTACGACTGCGGCTTTACCGGCGAATTCGAGTGCACCTCCAAGGGCTTTACCTGCCCGCGCTGCGGTAACCATGACCCGGCCAAGGTGTCGGTGACCCGCCGTGTCTGCGGCTACCTCGGCAGCCCCGATGCGCGCCCCTTCAATGCGGGCAAGCAGGAAGAGGTGAAGCGCCGCGTCAAACATATGTAAGCGCACAAGCGATGAAGAGCTGGCCCCTGACGCAAGGGGCCATTTTCATTGGAGGGCGGCAACTATGCCGCCTTCCCGTGAACGAGGCAGGAAACAAACGATGCACTACCACCAATACTACCCGGTTGATGTGATCAACGGCCCCGGCACCCGTGCCACTCTGTTTGTCTCCGGTTGCGAGCACCAGTGCCCGGGTTGCTACAACCAGAGCACTTGGCGGCTCGATGGCGGCAAGCCGTTCGATCAGGCGATGAGCGATCGCATCATTGCGGATCTCAGCGACAGCCGCATCAAACGGCGAGGTCTGTCGCTCTCCGGCGGCGATCCGCTCCACCCTGCCAACGTGCCCCACGTGCTGGCGCTGGTGAAACGGGTGCGCGCCGAGTGTCCGGGCAAGGATATCTGGTGCTGGACCGGCTATCTGCTCGGCGAGCTGTCAGAGGCCCAGCGCGAGCTGGTGGCCTTGCTGGATGTGCTGGTAGATGGCAAGTTTGAAAAGGCGTTGGCGGATCCCGGTTTGCTCTGGCGTGGCAGCAGCAATCAGCAGATCCACGACCTCAATGCCTGGCGTGATGCGGGTGAGCGAATTCCCTGTCTGGTTTGCAGTTGAAGTCTGGGATGTTTATGGTTAGCCCATTCCAATCCTGACGACATTTTTGAAAAGGAGAGCCGAGATGAACAATCTGCTCAAGATCCTGCTGGCCATTTTCCTGCCCCCGGTGTGCGCGTTTATCCAGGTGGGCTTTAGCCTGCACTTTTTAATCAACATAGTGCTGACCCTGATGGGCGGTCTGCCGGGCATGGTCCATGCGCTCTGGCTGGTGGTGAGCGACAAGCGCGGCTGATGCCAGCGGATGGTTAGTGAGCTTATTGACGATAAAAGGGCCAACCTCTCGGGGTTGGCCCTTTTGTTCATGTTCATACGAATACTTTTTCGTTAGGATGGGTGACTGACCAAGTGGGCCGCGTTGAGCGCCCTGCAGTCCGGCAACAAGCACCGGCAGAGAACAAGGAGCGTTACATGAAGTGGAAAGTCGCAGTATGGTCAGGTCTGGCAGTGACACTGTTGCTGGGGTGCTCATCCCGTCAGGAGGTGGCGCACGAGCGCGCTCCGATCGCTATCCCTCTCGAGCAGTTGTCCAGCTACTGGGTTCAGGAGAAGCAGTGGTCATGGCTTGGCAATGACGAGCCCACCCTGCCGACCAAACCGGTCAAGGGATATGTGGAAGTTCGCTATCAAATCGATGCCAGCGGCACGCCGGTCAAGCCGGAAGTGGTGGCGGCCGATCCTCCCGGCGAGCTGGAGCAGAGCGCGCTGGCGACCCTCTCGCGGATCCGCTATAGCCCGGCAGAGGGCAACCCGGATGCCATCCCGGTAGAGGTAACCAACCGCTTCGAGATCGAGATCAACTGATCCCCCACCACTCTGATGCCAGAGAAAGAGAGACCCCGGCCAGGCCGGGGTCACGTTTATTGCTGTTTGCAGTTGTCGTAGGCAGTCTGCCACTCGCCATCCTGATCCCGCAGTTCCACAAAGCCCTCATCCCCCTTGTTCCACCAAACGGCCTCATGTTCGTCCGTATAGCGGGCGCCGGAGGCCGAAATGGCTTGGGGCAGGGTGTAATCCTTGCCGTCCGGCAGTGACAGCTTGATAAAGTTGAGGCTTTCGTCGGAGAGAGAGAAGTAGCGCACCTGCACCTTCTTGCCCTGCTCGCACTGGTAACTGACCGGTTCGCCACCAGTGACTGAGAGGGTATTGCCCTGATTGCAGCCAGCGAGCAGGCCGAGGGCCAGCGCACCAGCGGCCATCATATGTACTTTATTCATGATTACAGCTCCATTGGTGTCATACGGGCGTGAGCCTAACAGGTTGCCGTTATTGTGCAATCATCGCGGCCATTCGGTGCGTCGCTGGCTGTCCGGCATACCGTAGTGGGGGGAGGGGCTCGGTGTTAGCAAGGCATCCGCCATCAGTGCAAGCCAAGTCGGGTTTCAAACTGGCGGATCAGAGTCTCATAGGTGCCGTTGTTCTTGATCTTCTGCAGTCCCTGCTCGAACTGTTTGGCCAGCGCCTCCCCTTGCGGGTGGTGGCGGGAGAAGGCGAGCCAGAAGCCATCGGTGGAGATTTTACCGACCTTGACCACCTTGCCGGTCAGCTGTTTCTGCTGGATCTTCAGGTAGCCCGGCATGCCGTTCATCAGGATGTAGTCGACCCGGCCACGTACCAGCATCTCGAGGATCTGGGCATCGGATTTGGCCTGAAAGCGGGTGATTCTGGGGTTCTCCATAAAATCGGTGGGGTAGGTGTAGCCGAGGGTGATGCCCACCCGCTTGCCCTCCAGCGAGGTGAGCTTGAGATCCCGTTGTAGGTCGCTGGCAAGGGCGAAGATGGCAAGATCCTCCTCGAACATGGGGGTATCGTGCCAGTGGTACTGGTACCGGTTCTCTTCGGTGATGGTAGCGTTGAAGCACCCCGCAAGTTTGCCGCTTTTTGCATCGTGCATGCAGCGGGCAAAGGGGAGGGTGCGAAAGACAATCTCGATCCCTTCGGCGGCGAACACCGCCTTGACCAGCTCAGGCGCCAGTCCGTGGGGCTGGTCATCCTCATTGTCCTTGTCGCGCTCGCAGTAGGGGGCCCAGTCATCTTCGGCACCAATGACAAGCGGGGTGGCCCCGAGCGGGCTGGTAGCCAACAGTACCAAACAAACCAGCCATTTTTTTAACAACGGAACCATAGGTGCACCTCATCGACAGCAGCCTTACAAGCATAGCCACACTTCTGCGCTGACTTGTAGTGGCAGGAGTATTGGTGAGGGAGGTAAACGAGGGCGAGAAAAAAACGCCCCGGCAGGCGACGGGGCGAAAGAGAGCTCATCCATGGGCTGACAACAGTGCTTACAACAGGAAATCAATAACCGAAGCGGGTCGCCTCGAAGCGGTTGAGCAACCGGTGGACGAGGTAGCAGGCCAGCAGGGTGACCACGATGGCAAACAGTATGCTGCTCACCCGGTAGAGGGCGCTGAACACCAGATCGTTGCCCGGGGTGAGGTACTGGCCAAACAGGATGCCGAGGGTGGTGAGGGCGCCAAAGCCGACCCCGGAGCCGCCTGCCTCCTTGACGTGGGCATGGCTGAACAGCATGGCGCCGAGCCACAGTAACGGGGCGACAAGCAGCAGTTGCCCTGACCAGTCATAGAGCAGCAGTTGGCCGAGCAAGCCGAAGGTGACCCCCAGCAAGGTGCCCATCGCCCGTTTGCGGGCATAACTGAGGGCGCCGTTCCAGTGCATGGGGAACAGCACCAGCAGGGTCGTAGCCTGGGCAGACATGGAGTCGCGCAGGTCAAACACCTGAAATACCAGAAACGACAGGGTGGCCACAGTGGCCCCCAGCAGAGCTTCATGGCGCATCCGGTGCGGCGCCTTGGGGGCCGAGGCTGGCTTGGGTCTGGCTTCCACATCCGGGATCAGCATGGTCATCAGGTAGGCGATCAGCACCGACAGCACGCTCGCCCAGATATTGTTGAGGATCAGGTCGTTGAGGTCGGTCTGCGGATAGCTGGCAAAGTGCAGCATGATGCTGAGGCTCAGCACCCCGTTGGCCCCGAACAGAAACAGGCTGCCCCGCGACATGGCGGCGAAGCGGTAGAGAAACAGCATGAAGGCGATAGGGGTCATCAGCGCCGGATGGCTGCCAAACAGTCCCCCCAGCAGCCCGACCTCCCCCCCACAGACCACCGCCGCCGCGATCAGCTGGCGTGCGGCATGGCCATTCATCACAGGCACCATTCCCAGCAGCAGCACCGGCGTGACCGTATAGAAGACCCCGTAATTCCAGCCAAGCAGCTTGCAGAGCAGAAAGCCCGTGGTACAGCCAAAGGCGATGCGCAGGCACTGGCGCAGCTCGTTGCCGGTGAGGGGCCGATACCAGAGGTGGGTGGCAGCAACACCGGCGGGGTGTGCTGGGGCGGTATTGGCCGACGGGTGAGTGGCGTGGTTAGTAGACATAATGGAGCAGGCTGAGCAGGTGGATCTGGCCCCGTGCCAGCATGGCGGTCAGGGCATTGTCCGGCAGCAGTTGTACCGTGGCCCGCGCCCCGGCTGGCAGATGGTCGGGGAGCTGATCCAGCTCGAGGTGCAGCCGCATCCGCTGGGCATCTCTTACCCAGCGATCAGACTCCACCGGTGCGGCCAGTCGACCATTGGCATCAAACTGACCGGCGCTCACTCCGGCATCCAGACTGCTTACCCGAGCAGGATAGAGCTGACCCGGCTCGCCATCGAAGGCGACCAGTGCGCGGGTTTGCGCGCCGACATGGCGCAGGCTCTTCTCCCGAAAATCGGCTATGACGTCCACCTGTTCCGACACCAGCGCCAGCAGCGGGCTGCCGGCGCTGGCGATACTGCCCGGCTTGAGCTGCAAGTTGGTGATGGTGCCATCCTGATCCGCGTGGACCCGGCTGTAAGAGAGGGCCAACTGCGCTTGCGCCAGCTTGTTGCGGGCCTGGCGCAGCAACAGATTGTCCTCACCGGTCACGCCACGACTGGTCTTGATCTGGGTCAGTTTGGCCTGACTGGCGCGCAGGTTGGCCTGGGCGCTGCGCAGGGCGCTGTCAGCCTCATCTTTTTGTTGCAGCGAAACCATGTGACGTTGGTAGAGCGCATCGATGCGCTCAGCCTCGCGCCACTTCTGGCTGGCCAGGGTCTCTTTGGCGTTGATCTCGGCAACGGCGGCGGTCAGGGCGGCATCCAGTTCACTGTTCTGCTGCTCTGCCTGCGCCAGCGCAAGGCGGGCCTGCTCCACCGCCAGTTCAAAAGGGGCCGGATCCAGCCTGAACAGCAGATCCCCCTTCTTGACCTGCTGGTTGTTGTGAACGGCGACCTCGATCACCTTGCCGCTCACCTGGGGGGCCAGCTTGGTGACCACCCGGGTCGCCATCGCCTGAGGGGTGAGGGGCATCAGCAGGTCGGCTATCAGAAAATAGGCAAACAGGGTGGCAAAGCCAGCCATGGACCATTTGATCCAGCGGGTAAATTGTTGATCCGGGGTCATCTTATTCTCTCTCTGTGTCGGTCTCGGGAGGGCTTGTATCGCCTCCGGCTTGTCGGTCGTGGTGTTGTTCAATTTTGCTGAGGGCGTTGGCCGAGATCCGCTGCACCGTGGCTTCAAACAGCTGCAGGGTCTGCTCATCGATGCCTCCCAGCAGCTCGCGGCGGATATTCATGATGCGGTCGGCGATCTGATCGAGCAGGGTCTGGCCAGCCGGGGTCACGCAGACGATGCGGGCCCGCTTGTCCTGACTGCAACAGTGACGCTCAATCAGTCCCTGCTCTTCCAGCTGGCCCAGGGTGCGCATCAGGGAGGGGAGCTCTATCTCGAGGGCTTCGGCTAGGGTCTTCTGGCTGACATGGTTCCCCATGCGGGAGAGTTTCCACAGCGCGGTCCAGCGGGGATGGGTGAGGCCAAGGGGAGCCAGCTCCAGGTCGGCGGCAGTACGCCATAGCCGGTGCATCCGCGCTATCTGCTCGGCGAGCGACAGCTCGCGCAACCTTTCCAGATCCGTCATCTTCTCATCCTCAATGTACTTAGCCTGCTAAGTATCATACTTGTTTAGCAGGCTAAGTAAATAGTGTGATGCGGATCATGTTTCTGGTCGGATCTTTCGCTGGTGCGAGTTAGCAGCATTCGAGCCCCTGATATTATTCTCGGGGCTGATCCACTCGAGGCTCTCTTGCCGATTCGGATATTGCGCCGTGAATGGAGGATATCCGGCGATTATTTTCATGAAATTTTCAGCTTCAGCGAGCAGCTCTTTTTTTATCCGCTAATATTGATGGGGTTATAAAACAAGGGGGAAACGGGTTGTGGATGGATATGACAGTGGATGTGTGTATCTGGCAATTGAAGCGCTGTTGAGTGATGGGGAATATGGTGCAGAGTCACACCATGGCGTGAATCGGGAAGGCGTTATCAGAAGTACCGATATCAGTCATGATTTTGACCCCGCCAATATTCCATTGCTGTTGGCAGAATAGACCTGACCGTGTGTGATCCTTGTGAGTTCAAGCCAGTGCTCTGGTATTCGCTGGCTTGGCTCATCACTATTTTAATCTCCCCTTTTTGCATCTTTCTCCTCACCCTTTTTCATCGTGCGTGCTTCCTGCACGCCGACTCAAACCCTGATGTGGCACTCCGTGGCACTCGCGTTATGGCGATGACATTGCCCGCTGATTATCACTCACAGGAGCTGTGGCGATAAATGGTCGCAGAGCTTGTCATCTGGCTCTGTTATTTCCCCGAAGGGGGGAGATCATCGCATCGTTATTACTGCTGATCACCCAAATATCCGCCATTATGGTCGCTCGTTTTATCACCCTATTTCCTGACTTGGTCGGGTATCGGATGTCTGGTGTTCTATTGTGCTGCGCACGTTGGCGGCACCATGATGTTTAAGTTTTTAATGTTTTTATATGGCTTTGCAGTCTGGCTAACCGACAGGGGAGAGGGGGAACAATAAAGTAGCGGCCACAATCACACGCAGAGTACATAACAATGAAAAACCTCTCACCCCTACAAACCACACAAGAAAAGGCCGCCTTTATGGGCGGCCAACAAATTGCCGGTATGCCGCTCTTTATATTTCTCGGGTTGGCGACCTGTGTTCTCTTTTCCGGCTGGAACGGCTCGTTGCCGCTGGGCATGGTCGGTGCGCTGGCACTGATGTTTGTACTGGGCACCCTGCTGACCGAGCTGGGGGAGCGGATCATGCCGATCCGCGAATACCTAGGGGGTGGCACCATCCTCGCCATCTTTGGCGGCGCCGCCCTGTTCGAATACCAGCTGCTGCCGGTGCAGGCGGGGCAGGTCATCACCAACTTCATGAAGGAGGGGGGCTTTCTCAACTTCTTTATCGCCAGTCTGGTGACCGGTTCGGTGTTCGGTATGAGCGGCGCTTTGCTGAAAAATGCCGCCATGCGCTACCTGCCGGTCATTCTTGGTGGCGTCGCACTGGCACTGCTGAGCGTTGGTCTGGTCGGCTCCCTGATGGGGTATGGCTTCAAGAATGCGGTGCTGCTGATCGGCCTGCCGATCATGGGCGGCGGCATGGGCGCCGGCGCGGTGCCGTTGGTGGAGATCCTCTCCGGCCCGATGCAGATGTCCAGTGCGGATCTCTTGTCGCGCATGGTACCGGCGGTGGTGATCGCCAATACCCTGGCCATTCTGGTGGGCTCCCTGCTGGCGCGCCTTGGTCGCCGTTACCCCTCCCTGACTGGCAACGGCAAGCTGATGGTCAAAGAGAATAGCCAGAGCATTGCCGATGAGCAGGCCGAAGCGCCGACCCTGCAGAGTCTTGGCATGGGCCTTTTCATCAGCTCCAGCATGTTTGTGCTGGGCTCCCTGCTTGGCAATTTTATCCCCATGCACCCCTTTGCCCTGATGATTTTGGCGGTCGCCTTTATCAAGGTGAGCGGCCTGCTGCCGCGCCGTTATGAGCAGGCGGCGGCCGACTGGTATCAGTTTGTGGTGAGCAACCTGACCCCTTCCCTGCTGGTGGGGATCGGTGTCGCCTACACCAGTATTCCGGAACTGATCAGCGCCTTCTCCATCAGCTACTTCGTGCTGGTCATGGTCACCGTGATCGGTGGCGCCCTCGGCGCGGCGCTGGTGGGCCGGATGATCGGCTTCTATCCCATCGAGGCGGCCATCACCGGCGGGCTCTGCATGGCCAACATGGGGGGCACCGGCGACGTAGCCGTGCTCTCGGCGGCCCAGCGGATGAAGCTGATGCCCTTTGCCCAGATCTCCTCTCGCCTTGGCGGCGCCGTGATGCTGATTTTGGCCACCGCCCTTATCTCCCTGCTCGCCTGATACCGGATTGAGGAACAAACAAGATGAACGACATCATGATGGGCACCAGCCTGCCCTATGCAGAACGCAAGCGTCAGGGGGTGCGGGGTCGCATGCCCCACAAGGAGGAGTCCCTCTCCCAGCAGCGGCGCCGGATCTACCGATTGGTCTGCGCCATGCAGAGTCCGTTTGACCAGCATCTGCTGCTGCGCCAGCTGCAGGAGGACAATCCTGTGCTCTTCTACGATCTGGTGCGCCACCACCTGCCGGAGTTGTTGCCGATCATCTACACCCCGGTGGTGGGGGAGGCGTGTCAGCGCCACAGCGACCTCTATCTGCGCAGTCACGGCCTCTACCTCTCCTGGCACGACCGGGATGATCTCGATGATATCCTCGAGTCGGTGGAGCAGGAGGTGGATGTGATCGTCATCTCCGACGGCGAGCGGGTGCTGGGGCTTGGCGATCTCGGTATCGGCGGCATGGGGATCTGTATCGGCAAGCTGGCGCTCTACTCCGCCGCTGGTGGTATCAACCCTGCACGGACCTTGCCGCTCTGCGTCGATGTGGGCACCAACAATCCCGAGCTGCTGGAGGATGACTCCTACCTCGGCTGGCAATCCCCGCGCATTGACGGCGAGAGCTACTACCACTTCATGGACAAGGTGGTCGCCGTCATTCGCAAGCGCTGGCCGCAGGTGGTGCTGCAGTTTGAAGACTTTGCAGGCAAGCATGCCGCCAACTTGCTGACCCGTTATCGGGACGAGCTCTGCATGTTCAACGACGACATTCAGGGCACGGCGGCAGTGGCTTCTGCCTGCGTGCTGGCCGGGTTGCAGCAGGCGGGTACAGCCCTGTGCGATGCCCCGGTGCTGATCGTCGGCGCGGGCTCTGCCGGTTGCGGCATCGCCGCCATGCTGGCCCAGCTGGCGGGGAGTCACGACGGCGTCTGGCTGTTTGATCAGGACGGGGTGGTCTGCAGCGATCGTCCCAACCTGACCCGCGCCCAGCTGCCATTTGCCCGTGCCGTGGAGGAGGGGAGCAGTTCGCTGCTGGAGACCATCCGTCAGGTGCGCCCGGCGGTGCTGATCGGGGTGAGCGGTCAGGGCGGCCTCTTTACTGACGAGGTGTTGCAGGCGATGGGGGAGGTGTGCGATCAGCCGGTGATCCTGCCACTCTCCAACCCGACCCGCAGTGCCGAGGCGACGCCCGAGCAGGTGTGGGCCGCCACAGATGGCCGCGCCCTGCTGGCCACCGGCAGCCCCTTTGCACCGGTGACGGTGGCTGGGGAGCGGCGGGTGGTCTCCCAGTGCAACAACGTCTATGTCTTCCCGGGGATTGGTCTCGGAGCCTGTGCCGTCAAGGCGCGCCGCATCAGTGATGGCATGTTGCTGGCCGCGGTGCGGGCTGTCGGCGCCTATCCGCTGGTGGCGGGCCGGCTGTTGCCCCCCATCGAGCAGGTGGGAGAGGTGGCCCGTGCCGTCGCCAGAGCGGTGGCGCTCTGCGCCCGCGAGGAAGGATTGGCCGATTTTGTCGGCGATCCGGCACCTTTGATTGACCAGACCTGGTGGCATCCGCACTATTGGGCAGCGTCCTGACGTTTTAAGGTATGTGCATGAAACTTCGCCACCAGTTGGTCACCCTCTCTCTTGGGCTCTCCCTGCTGCTGATCCTCATTCTGGGCAGTCTGCTGGCCCTCTTTATCCGTCATCTGCTGGAGAGCAATCTGCAGGATAAGGGGAGCGATCTGGCACGGGTCATGGCGGCGGACACCCGGGTGGTCGAGGCCCTGCGTCAGGGCAGTGATCCTACCCTGCGCGACTATGTGGAGGCGGTCTGCAACCGCACTGACGCAACTTATATGGTGGTGACCGATGAGCATGGTCGCCGCCTCAGCCACCCCAACCCCGAGCTGGTGGGACAGAAGTTTCGCGGCGAGGATATCTGGCCCGCGCTGCAGGAGCGACGCAGCTACTGCTCCAAGGATCGGGGCACCATGGGGCCGGCGATCCGCTGCTTCTCCCCGGTGGTGGGCGGGGATGGGCGCGTCATGGGGGCCGTGGTGGTGGGCTACCTGATGCAGCAGGTGGAGGGCATCTATATGGAGCGGGTGGCCCTGCTCATCTGCGCCATCGTGGCGGTGCTGGGATGCGGCCTGCTGCTGGCGCTCTGGGTGCAGTATCTGCTGCGCAAGACCCTGCTCGATCTGGAGCCGGAGGCAATCGTGCGCCGCTTCACCCTGCAGGATCTGGTGCTGGAGCACATCACCGAAGGGGTGATTGCCCTCGATAGCAGCGGCAACATCAACATGATCAACAGCACCGCCAGTTATCAACTGCGGCTGCCGGCCACCGGGCGTCACGCCCTGCAGGGGCAGTCGCTGGTGGAGCTGGTGCCGCCCCTTGCCCCCTGTCTGGAGCAGGAGGGTGGGGAAGTGAGCTTCACCATTCAGGGGGAGTCTTTCGTCGGCCGCTGGCAGGCGGTGCAGGGCAAGGCGCCGGGGCGGTTGCTGATCTTCAGCCGTCCGGAGGTGGCTGCCAGTCTGGGGGTACAGGTGACCCATCTGCGCCAGTATGCCGAGATGCTGCGGATGCAGAGCCACGAGTTTGCCAATAAGCTGAGCAGCCTCTCCGGCCTGTTGCAGCTGGGCCATGTGGATCAGGCGGTGGAGCTGATCCAGCAGGAGAACGAAGCGTGCCAGACCATGCTGCAGGAGCTGCTGCGGCTGATCGACAACAAGCCGGTGGCGGGGCTGATTCTCGGCAAGTTCAGCCGGGCCCGCGAGCTGGGGGTGACCCTGGAGCTCGATCCCGATTCGGCGCTGGCGGAGTATCCGGCCTCGGTTTCGGCCGATCTCATCACCCTCATTGGCAACCTGCTGGACAACGGCCTGCAGGCGGCCTGGCGCAACCGCCAGCAGCGACCGCCGCGGGTGCTGCTGTCCCTGTGCGATGTGGGGCGGCGGCTGGTGATCGAGGTGGAGGATAGCGGCGAGGGGGTCGACGAGGAGCTGGCCGATCATCTGTTCGATTACGGGGTGAGTCGCCAGAGCGGCGATCACGGGGTGGGTCTGTTCCTGGTCAAGGAGACCGTGGGTCGGCACGAGGGTGTGATAGAATGGCGGCGAACCGCCGAGCAGACCACCCTGTTTGGTATCTACTTGAATAAAAACCAATTAATGTGAGCCATGGACCCAATAATCACGCTTGTTATTGAAGATGACGATCGGATCGGTGCCATCTTGTCAGAACTGGTGGCGGCGACCCCCGGTTTCTCCCTGCTGGGGCGGGCCGGCACCCTGGCCCAGGCCGATGCCATGATGGCCGGTGTGGTGCCCCAACTGCTGCTGGTGGATGTCTCCCTGCCCGATGGCTCCGGCCTTGAGTGGGTGAGCCGCCTGCGCAGCCACAACCGCGAAGCCTATGTCATCATGGTGACCGCCTCGCGGGATGTGGAGACCATCCAGCAGGCCCTCAATCTGGGGGTTCATGACTACGTCATCAAACCATTGCGGCTGTTTCGCATCCAGCAGAGTCTGGATGAGATCCTGCAACTGCACAGCCGTCTGTGCGAGCGGGGTCGGCTGGAGCAGGAAGATCTCGACAAGCTGCTGGGCAAGGGAGGGCGCTCCCAGATCAAGGAGATGCGCGTCCCCCCCAAGGGGATCGACAGCATCACCCTGCGTCAGGTACTGGATCTGCTGGCTGGTGAGCCGGAGAACGTCTTCTCCACCGACACGGTGGCGCTGCGACTCTCCCTCAGCCGCACCACGGCGCGCCGCTATCTGGAGTATCTGGAGTCGGAAGATCGGGTGGATGTAGATCTCAACTACGGTCAGCGGGGGCGGCCGGAGCGGCGCTACCGCTGGCGCCGGGCCGGTTGAGATGCGCACTGGCGTGTATTGCAGAAACAACAAGGGAGCCATGGGCTCCCTTGTTGTTTCCGGACGATGTTGGTTCTCAGGCGGCTTCCCGTTCGGCTACCGGCACACGCCCCTTCAGCTGGGAAGCCATCACCCCGCCCAGGATCAGCCCGCCACCCAGCAGGTGATAGCCGTGGATCGGCTCGCCCAGGCCGACGACGGCGATCAGCGCCGTACAGAGCGGCATCAGGTTCATAAAGACCGAGGTGCGCTCGGCGCCCATGCAGGCGAGGCCGCGCATCCAGCAGTAAGCCGCCAACAGGGAGGAGGCGAGCCCGGCGAAGAGCACCAGTCCCCACCCTTCGGCCGGCACCGCCATCGAGTCGGCGCTGAGAGCGAGCGGCACCAGCAACAGTACGGCCAGCAGGATCTGCATGTAGAGGTTGAGCCAGGGGCCAAACGGCAGGTGCCAGCGGCGGATCAGCAGGCCGTACAGGGCATAGCTGGCGGAGCCGAGCAACATCATGCCATCCCCCGGGTTGATGCCGTTGTGCAGCAGAGCCAGCGGCTCGCCCTTGCCAAGCAGCCAGAGCACCCCGAACAGGGAGAGACTCATGCCGAGCAGTGCCTGTTTGCCGGGACGCTGGCCGAAGAAGAGCGCCCCTTGCAGCAGAGTAAGCAGCGGAATCAGGGAGCCGATAACCCCCATATTGGTGGCCGAGGTGCTGTGGGCGGCGTAGTAGGCCAGACACTGGTAGAGCACCATACCGAGCGCCGCCAGCACCAGCAGCTTGCCGAGCCAGGGGCGAACCTCACTACGGCGGCGCCACAGCTGCGGCAGGCAGAAGGGGGTCAGTGCCAGGGCGGCAATCACCCAGCGATAGAAGGAGATAGCCGCGGGGTCGAGCACGCTGGCGGCCGCCTTGGACACCACGGTATTGGTAGCCCAGATCAGCACAGCCATCAGCGGAAAGAGAAGAGGGGAAAAGATTCGCATCAGAGGCTCCTTATTAACAGGGGGCCAAGTCTACCCTTGTCTTTATATTATCAAGTAGCGTAAAACAGACAGATGACCCAGCAGAAAAGACAACTCTTTCTGATGTACCTTATTCCGGCCCACACGGGCTGTGTCAGCCCGCAACTGATGGCTGCTTTTGGCCTGTGCCGGAGACCGAGCCAACAGGGCGTTGCATCACGCCTGCTCCTCTCTCTCGCTGACAAGGGGCGCTGATGGCCACTCACCAGTTTCAGCCGGTAGATGTCGTTCTGCCCGCTCCGAATCCGCTCTATTTCAGTTACCAGCAGATGCTGGCCGACAGCGCGACCGTGCTGCACTCCCACCCCTGGGGCCAGCTCAACATGATCAGTCTGGGGATCATGGAGATAGAGCTGGGGGAGCAGCGACTGGTGGCCCCTGCCGACTACCTTATCTGGGTACCGGCGGATCTCGACCACACCTCCTACAACGAGCAGACCCTCGACTACACCTCCATCTACGTCAGCCACGAGCTGGCGGCCAAGCTGCCGCCAGAGCCCAGATTGCTGCTGCTCACCCCGCTGATCCGCGCCCTGCTGAGCGATTTTTGCGAACGGCGGGTAGGCCATATGGTGGATGAGTGGGATCAGCACCAGGCCGAGTTGCTGGTGGAGCGACTGGCGCGCACCCGTTGTCAGGAGAGCTACCTGCCGATGAGTCAGGACAAGCTGCTGGCTCCCATGCTGGCGGCGTTGCACAGCGATCCTGCCGATCCCCGTACTCTGGCCCAGTGGGCAGGACAACTGCACACCACAGAGCGCACCCTGGCGCGGCGCTGCCTGCGGGAGTTGGGGATGAGTTTCGGTCAGTGGCGGGCGCGGCTGCGGCTTCTCAAAGCCTTGGCCTGGCTCAAGGGCGACATGCCCATTCAGGAGATCAGCTGGCGGCTCGGTTACGGCTCCACCTCGGCCTTTATCGCCATGTTCAACCGGGAGCTGGGCTGCTCCCCCCAGCGTTATCGCCAGCAGTCAGCAATGCGGGTTGGCACTGCGCTTTAAAAACGTGACAGAGAGCGGTTAACTCCTTGATAAGTGGCATTTTTTTGTGATTCACGGGGGTTATCATAGTGGCTTGTTATCGCGTGCTATCCGGTGCCACCGCCTGTTCCAGTTGCACGGGTATTCCTATTGACGCGATGGGGTCAGCATGATCGCTTCCAGTTCCCGTTTTGCCGAGTTGCTGTTCTGGTATTTGCTGGCGCTGACTGGCTGCTCCATCCTGCTGTTCGAGTTTGGCCCCGAGCGGGTGCTTGATATCAAGGAGTGGCCGCTCTCGGTAAGCGTGTTGAAGGCGGTGGATGCTGCACCGGAAGCGGTGAGTTACCGTCCCTCGGCCGATGGTAATCCCGGCGTAGAGTGTGTACTGACTGCGAGCCCCGAGAGTTATCCCAGCTGTGGTCTGGTTCTCACCCTGACCGCGCGCGAAAAGGGTATCAATCTTGCCCGATTTAATACTCTCCATATCCGCTTGAGCGTGACGGGGGGCGAGGAGCAGGATTGGCGTTTCTACTTGCGCAACTACAATCCGCTTTTCGACAAGATGGATGACCCGTTGCAGTCCAAATTCAACGAAATCATCTTTCGCCCTGCCGATTACGGCAAGGACCACGAGGTGCCTCTCGACGTGTTTACCCCGGCAACCTGGTGGATCAAGCGCTACAAGGTGCCGTTACAGTTGCAGGGGCCTGATCTGAGCCGGGTCTACGCCATCGAGATTGCTGCGGGGTCATATATGTCGCCTGGTGAGTATGGCGTGGTGATCGAGGAGCTGCAGTTTCATGGCAACTGGCTTGAGCCTACCCTTTTCTACCGGTTGATCCTGTTTGTCTGGTTTATCTATGGCTGTGCAGTCTTTCTGGTTAACCACCTAGCCATGAAGCAGCGTTTGTTGCATGCCCATCAGGCCAAGTTTGAGGTGGAGGTGCTGAACCGTACCCTGAGCGAAGAGAATCGCCGCACCCGTGAGGAGGCCTGTTATGATCCACTGACCGGTGCTTTCAACCGGCTTGGTGGTGAGCGACTGCTGGCCGATATCGCTGATCTGTCGTTTTCCTTCATCTATATCGACGTTGACCACTTCAAACAGATCAACGACATCCACGGTCACCAGGTGGGTGATGAGGTGCTCAAGCATCTGGTCAGTGAGATCCTGCGCCATTGTGATGCGCTCTGCCATCTGGTGCGCTGGGGCGGTGAGGAGTTCGTGCTGGTCTGCCTTCACTACGATGAGCTGCGGGCCTGTGCGCTGGCCGAGCGGTTGCGCGCTACCCTGGAGGCTGATATCCATTGGCCGTCCGGATTGCGGGTGACCGCCTCGTTCGGGGTGGCTGATCGTGCGGGGGAGTCGCCGGAGCAGGTGCTCAAACGTGCCGACGAGGCGCTCTATCAAGCCAAGACGCAGGGTCGCAACCGGGTTGCGAGCCACTGACTGCGATGCGTCGAGATGCCGTGTGCTTTATTCCAATATCGCTTTCAACATGAGCAAGCAGTTATGTCACAACACATAGGGGCGCTGACCCTGCTGGTGGCTGATTACGATCAGGCCATTCGCTTTTTTACCGAGGGACTTGGCTTTGCGCTCCTGGAAGACACTCGGCTCGACGAGCCGGGCAAACCGGGCAAACCGGGCAAGCGCTGGGTGCGGGTTGCCCCCAAAGGTGCCTCCGGTTCTGCACTGCTGCTGGCACAAGCGGCCAATGCGCAGCAGCAGGCCGCCATCGGTCAGCAGGGCGGTGGTCGGGTATTTCTGTTCCTCGAGACCACTGATTTCTGGGGGGATTACCAGCGCATGCAGGCGTACGGTGTTCATTTTTGTGAACAGCCTCGCGATGAACCATATGGCACTGTGGTGGTGTTTGAGGATATCAGCGGCAACCGGTGGGACTTGTTGCAACGTACTGCTGCCAACTGAATCTGAAAACGTTTATCATCCCGCCTGTCATAAAGTCATAAAAGTGTCACAGAAAATTCTAATAATTGGCGCACCCATCTTCACAGAGGAGAGAGAAGGGAATGGCTAAGCGAATTCTGGTGGTCGAGGACGAAGCACCGATCCGCGAAATGCTCTGCTTCGTGTTGGAGCAGAAGGGATATGAGACGATTGAAGCGGAAGATTACGCCGATGGACTGGCGAAGGTGCGCGAACCCTACCCCGAACTCATCGTGCTCGACTGGATGATGCCGGGCGGCAGCGGCATCCAGTTTATCAAGCAGCTCAAGCAGGATGAGGTGACGCGCCAGATCCCGGTGGTGATGCTCACCGCCCGCGGTGAAGAGGAGGACAAGGTGCGTGGTCTGGAGGCCGGTGCCGACGACTATATCACCAAGCCGTTCTCGCCCAAGGAGCTGACCGCTCGCCTCCATGCGGTGATGCGCCGCGTGTCGCCCACCTCGGTGGATGAGGTGATCGAGGTACAGGGGCTGAAACTCGATCCTGTCTCCCACCGGGTCAGTGCCGAAGAGAAGGCGCTCGACATGGGGCCGACCGAATTCAAGCTGCTTCACTTCTTTATGACTCACCCCGAGCGGGTCTACAGCCGTGAACAGCTGCTCAATAATGTCTGGGGTACCAATGTGTACGTCGAGGACAGAACCGTGGATGTGCATATTCGTCGCCTGCGCAAGGCGATTGAAGAGACAGGGCACGACAGATTGATCCAGACGGTGCGTGGAGCCGGATACCGCTTCTCAACCCGTCTCTAGAGGCAGTTATGTTGCAACCTTACGCCTGGCGGCGACAGTTGTGGCGAATGGCGTTTTTTTACGCCCCCTTCGCATTGGTTGGCTGGTTGATTGATCATCTTGCCCTCTGCCTGTTGGTGGCGGCAGTGTTGCATCTGGGCTGGCACTATCGCTTCCAGAAGCGGCTCTCTGACTGGTTGTGGCACGACCGCAGCCTGGTGCCCCCCAGCGGCAATGGCAGCTGGGAGTACATCTTCAACGGTATCTACAAGTTGCAGCAGCGTCACCGTGCCCGTCGCCGCGAGCTGGCGGGGCTGATCCGCCGCTTCCGGGAGGGTGCCGAGGCGCTGCCCGATGCCGCCGTGGTGTTTCGCACCGATGGCAGCATCCTCTGGTGCAACCGGCTGGCGGAGCAACTGCTCGGTTTTCGCTGGCCGGAGGATGCCGGTCAGCATATCGGCAACCTCATTCGCAATCCGGCCTTTAACGCCTATCTGGGCAAGGGGGCGTATGACGAGCCCCTCGAGATGCACTCCCCGGTCAACGAGGAGAAGTTTCTCGAGTTTCGCATCATGCCCTACGCCTCCGATCAGGCGATGCTGGTAGTACGGGATGTCACCCGTTTGCGCAGTCTCGAGAAGACCCGCAAGCACTTCGTTTCCAACGTCTCTCATGAACTGCGCACTCCGCTGACCGTGCTCAAGGGTTATCTGGAGATGACCGAGGAGCCGCCCCCGCCCGCCATGTGGGCCAAGGCGCATCGGGTGATGATGGAGCAGACCATCCGGATGGATAATCTGGTCAATCAGCTGCTCACCCTCTCCCGTATCGAGGCGGCTCCGACCGTGGATCTCTCCCATCTGGTGGACATGCCTGCCATGCTGGGGCTGCTGGAGCAGGAGGCGCGGGCGCTCTCGGGCGAACGGGCCCACCAGATCGAATTTGTGGTGCAGCCGAATCTGTTGGTGCGCGGGGATCAGGAGCAACTGCGCAGTGCCGTCTCCAACCTCGTCTATAACGCCATCCACTACACCCCGGCGGGACGCAAAATTACCGTGGAGTGGCGCAAGCAGGGGGCGATGGCGCTGTTTGCCGTGAGTGATGAAGGGGAGGGGATTGCCCCCGAGCATCTGGCGCGGCTGACCGAGCGGTTCTATCGGGTCGACAAGGCACGCTCGCGCCACACCGGCGGCTCAGGCTTGGGCCTTGCCATCGTCAAGCATGCCCTCAGTCATCACGACTGCCAGCTCGATATCGAGAGCCGGGTCGGCCTTGGCAGCCGCTTCAGCTTTCTCATCCCGAGCCGTATGGTGGTGATTAAATAGTATTTTATGTCAATGAGTTAGCTGCAAAAAGAGGGCCTTTGAACGGGCCCTCTTTTCATTTGTTCAAATCTGTCGTCATGTCATTAAAGTGTCACATTAAATCCATAAATTTGTCACTGCCAGGTCAGATACTGGCGCCGTCTTAAGAACGGACCTTCTGTAACTTTGGAGAGATTGGATGAAACTCAACAAACTGGCTGGTGTAATCGGATTCACCGCAGCAACCCTGTTTTCTGTCAGCGCCGTGGCTGCCGGTGTGGATAAAGACCTGCCGGATTACACACCGACCAGCGGCATTTCGGGCAACCTGTCCTCTGTCGGCTCGGACACCCTGGCCAACATGATGACCCTGTGGGCCGAAGAATTTAAGCGTTTGTACCCCAACGTCAACGTGCAGATCCAGGCCGCCGGTTCTTCTACCGCCCCGACTGCCCTGACCGAAGGTGTTGCCCAGTTCGGTCCGATGAGCCGTGCCATGAAGGCCGGTGAAGAGGAAGCATTCGAGAAGCGTTACGGCTACAAGCCGACTGCCATCCGTGTTGCAGTCGATGCCCTGGCGGTGTTCGTCAACAAGGACAACCCCATCAAGGGGCTGACCATGCCGCAGATCGACGCCATCTTCTCCAGCACCCTCAAGTGCGGCGAAGCCAAGGCTGCCACCAAGTGGTCTGATCTGGGTCTGGACGGCAACTGGTCCAGCAAGGATCTGCAACTGTTCGGTCGCAACTCCGTATCCGGTACCTACGGTTACTTCAAGGAGCACGCCCTGTGTAACGGCGACTTCAAGAGCGGCGTGAACGAGCAGCCGGGTTCTGCTTCCGTGGTGCAGTCTGTCTCTGCCTCCCTGAACGGTATCGGCTACTCCGGTATCGGTTATGTCACCTCCGGCGTGCGTGCGGTACCGCTCTCCAAAGATGGCAAGACCTTCATCGAAGCGACCTCCGATAACGCCATCACCGGCAAGTATCCGCTGTCACGCTTCCTGTACGTTTACGTGAACAAGCATCCGAACAAGCCGCTCTCCCCGATGGAGCAAGAGTTCGTCAAGATGATGCTCTCCAAAGCAGGCCAGAACATTGTTGCCAAAGATGGCTACGTGCCGGTGCCGGCCAAGGTGGTACAGGCTGACCTGAAAAAGCTGGGTATCATGTAACTGCCTGCAGTCAGCATGCCCTGATAAAACGAGCCCCAAGCGGGCTCGTTTTGTTTTTGGCGGCTGTCAGTTTTGTTAATAGCGCAGGATGGATATTTTTCCGCCAGCCGGGGGCTGGCTCCCTTGCGTAGCCGGGCGGCATTTCCGAGAATAGGGCAACGTTATGGCAAAGGATCCCTTCATGATTGCGTCCCTCACCAAGTTTGGCATGGTAGCCCTCTGTAGTTCCCTGCTGGTCGCCTGCGCCCAGTCGCCGACCGGCCGCAGCCAGATGCTGCTCTACTCTCCCCAGCAGATGAACCAGCTGGGCGCCGACTCCTTCGAGCAGATGAAGAAGCAGGAGAAGGTGAGCAAGGATGCCAAACTCAACGCCTATGTCTCCTGTGTCGCCAAGGCGGTGACCGCCCAGGTGCCGGCCAGCTATGGCATCACCAACTGGGAAGTGGTGGTGTTTGACTCCAAACAGGTCAACGCCTTCGCTCTGCCCGGCGGCAAGATCGGGGTCTACAGCGGCCTGCTCAAGGTGGCCAAGAATCAGGATCAGCTGGCGACCGTCATCGGCCACGAGCTGACTCACGTGCTGGCCCAGCACTCCAACGAACGACTCTCGCGCAGCCAGTTGGCGGGGATCGGTCTGGCGGCTGCGGACATTGCCATGGGCACCAGCGAGTATCGCGGCGCCACCATGGCCGCCCTTGGCCTCGGGGTCGAGGTGGGGGTGATGCTGCCCTACGGCCGCACTCAGGAGAGCGAAGCGGATCGGCTCGGACTTGAGCTGATGGCGCGTGCCGGGTTCAATCCGGCCGAGGCGATCCCCCTGTGGCAAAACATGAGTGCCGCCGCCGGTGGCAACTCCCCGCCGCAACTGCTCTCCACCCACCCGAGCAACGAGAACCGGATCGCCGAGTTGCAGGCGCAACAGGCGCAAGTGTTGCCGCTCTATGAGCAGGCCCGCGCCAACGGTCTGGTGCCCCAATGCAAGGCATAAGCCTGCGCATGGCGCGCAGCGACGATGCCGCCGCCATGACGGTGATGCAGCGAGCCAGCTGGCTCGCTGCCTATGGCCAGGTGCTCGGTGCTGACCTGCTGGAGCAGCTGGACGTCACTGCCCATCTGCAGATTTGGCAGAGCCGTCTGGCCGAGCCGGGCCCAAGGCCCATGCTGCTTTGTCTCGATGAGGTGGTGATTGGCCTGCTCTACTGGCAACCACAACAGGAAGCGGGGCAGAGCCATGCCCTGATCCGCGCTTTTTACCTCCATCCCGACCATTGGCGACAAGGTTATGGCAAACGGCTGTGGCAGGCGGTGGCGATGCAGATGCGCCGCGCCGGTTGTCATAGCGTCAGATTGTGGCTGCTCGATGGCAACCACATCGGCGAGGGGTTCTACCTGCGCCGCGGCTTCGTCTTTGATGGTGAAGAGCGAACCCTGATAAGCCTCGGGCAGCCCTGCCTGCAGCGACAAATGAGCCGTTTGCTCTGATCACTCTCCCGTTTTTCGCCCCCGGTCACTTTATTTTTTTTGCGAATTAATACAATGTCCCCCATGAAACAGAGTTGGATAAACACGGGCTGACAAGGGAGTGCTGGCATGTATTACGGCTTTGATATCGGTGGCACCAAGATCGCCTTCGCGGTCTATGACGGTGCATTGAACCTCTGCCACGAGGAGCGCATGAGTACCCCGGGCAACGATTACGAGGGGTTGCAGCAGCTGATCCGCTCCCGGGTCGAGCAGGCGGATGCCCGCTTCGGGGCTCGGGGCTCGGTCGGTATCGGTTTTCCCGGTGTCATCAACAGCCACGATCACAGCATAGTGGCGGCCAATCTGCCCTCCATCAATGGTCGCCATCTGGGGGCCGATCTGGCCGAGCTGCTGGAGCGGCCGGTCAAGGTGGATAACGACGCCAACTGCTTCCTCTGGTCCGAAGTGCATCAAGGGGCAGCCGACGGCGCAGGCAGTGCGCTCGGCGTCACCATCGGCACCGGTATCGGCGGCGCCGTCTATCTGGCGGGCAAGCTTATTCAGGGGCGCAACTGGCTGGCTGGCGAGATTGGTCACTACCCCTTGCCCGCGACCATGCTGATGAAGTATCCCGAGTTGCCCCGTCCCCGTTGCGGCTGTGGCCGTCTGGTCTGTTTTGAAACCTATGCCTCCGGCACCGGTCTGGAGCGTCTCTATCACCATTTCCATGGCCAACGTGCCACGGGTCACCAGATTGTGGGACGCTTCGAGTCCCATGAACCCCATGCGGTCGAGACGGTCGACTGCTGGTTGGAGATCATGGCCGCCGGGCTTGCCACCGCCATTTCGGTGATTGATCCCGAGGTGGTGGTGTTGGGGGGCGGCCTGAGCGGCCTGCCCGCCCTCTATGAACAGCTGCCGCTGCGTCTGCCCGGTCACTTACTGCCCGGGGTCGCCCTGCCCGAGATCCGCCAGGCCCGCTTCGGTGGTGCTGGTGGTGTGCGCGGCGCAGCCTTGCTCAATCTATGAGATCAGATGTGGGGTCTGATCTCCCCGAAAAAGGAGTCCTCATGACCCGTCTTGAAATCTGTATCGACAACCTGGAATCCCTCTTCACCGCCCAGCAATCCGGGGCGGATCGCATCGAGCTCTGCTCTGCATTGGGTCTGGGCGGCCTGACTCCCTCCTACGGCTTTATGCAGCTGGCTGCCCGCCACGCTACTGTGCCGGTCTACGCCATGATCCGCCCACGGGCCGGAGATTTTTGCTTCAATGACGGCGAGTTCGAGATGATGCTGCAAGATATCGCGGCGGCACGCGCTGCGGGGCTGCAAGGGGTGGTGGTCGGTTTGCTGGATGAGGAGGGGCGGGTGCCTGCTGCCAAGCTCAAACAGCTGGTGGATGCCGCTGGCCCGTTGGGAGTCACCTTCCATCGCGCCATCGACCTCTCCTCCGACTGGCGCCTCGATCTGGAGACCATCGTCGCTGCCGGTTGCGAGCGCATTTTAAGCTCGGGCCATGCGCCGACCGCGTTGGCTGGGTTGGAAACCCTGCAAGAGATGCAACAGGCGCTGGCGGGACGAGCCAGCCTGATGCCGGGCGCCGGGGTCAATGCCGACAATGTGCGTACCATCATCGAGTTCACCGGAGTGAGCGAAGTGCATATGTCCGGCATGGGCTGGCGCGGTGGCATGGTGCCGCACGGAGTGAATATGGGCACTTCGGATGATGGTCGGGTCAATATCACCGATGGCGCCAAGGTGGCTGCGGTCAGAGCCTTGCTGGATCGCGGTTAAGCAGATCGCCGCCGTTGGGCGGCGTTCATCCGCATCTTGTGTGAAGTTCCTCCCACTGACGGGGAAATCAGGGGCGCCCCCGGCAGCACCCCGG
This sequence comes from Aeromonas sp. Y311-2, assembly GCF_027706025.1. Lineage (NCBI taxonomy): Bacteria > Pseudomonadati > Pseudomonadota > Gammaproteobacteria > Aeromonadales > Aeromonadaceae > Aeromonas > Aeromonas sp. Y311-2. Next base: position 158,040 of record NZ_JAPDCL010000004.1, read on the forward strand.
CCAAAAGTCTGATATTATCCCGCCTCTTTACTACATGGATCTGGAGCAACATCTCAATGTCCCAATACGACTCTATCGAACAGAAGGCCAGCTATGGCATCGGCCGCAACATGGGTGATCAGCTGGCGCAGCAAGCCTTCGCCGGTCTCGATATCCCGGCTCTGCAACAAGGTCTGGCAGATGCCCTGAATGGTCTGGAGTTCGCGGTCAGCCGTGACGATATCAATGATGCCTTCCAGGTGATCACTGCGCGTATGCAAGAAGAGCAGGAAGCTGCCGCCAAGGCCGCCGCTGCTGACGGCGAAGCCTTCCTGGCTGACAACGCCAAGCGCGCTGAAGTGAAGGTGACCGACTCCGGTCTGCAGTACGAAGTGCTGGTAGAAGGCAACGGTGCCGTTCCGGTAGCCGGTCAGTCCGTGCGTGTGCACTACCACGGTACCTTCACCCACGGTGGTGTATTCGACAGCTCCGTCGCTCGCGGCCAGCCGGCTGAATTCCCGGTGACCGGCGTGATTGCTGGCTGGGTTGAAGCGCTGCAGCTGATGCCGGTTGGTTCCAAGTGGAAGCTCTACATCCCCCACGATCTGGCCTACGGTGCCCGTGGCGCGGGCTCCATCCCGCCTTACTCTGCACTGGTATTTGAAGTCGAGCTGCTGGACATCCTGTGATCCTGCTGGCTTGATGCAAACGGCGACCCTCGGGTCGCCGTTTGTTTTTGGGCTATGTGATAGACAGCATTTGTCGCGACCAGCGGGCTGGAGAGCAGAAAAGGGCGGCACTTTTACGCTTTTTACTGGTTTTTTCAGAAACGGGAACAGGCATACTGCGACTCATTAGAGAGGATAAGGAGAACCCGATGAGCAATAAGATGAAGAATGTAGCGGGGCTTGCTCTGTTGCTGCTGAGCATTCCGGCCAGTGCCGATGCCATGCGCTGCAAGAACGCCCTGATCACCGAGGGTGACAGCACCGCCGAGATGCTGCTCAAGTGCGGCGAGCCCATGTTGCGGGAAGATATTACCCGTAACGAGGAGAACCAGTTTGGCAACATGGTGCAGGTCAAATATGGTGAACGTTGGACTTACAACTTCGGCAAGAACGAGTTCATGCGCTTTGTGACGGTGCGCAACGGCATCATTACCGATATCGAAAACGGCCCGCGCGGCCAGTAGCCGGCGGGCAAAGCATGGATGCACAACAGACAGTAGGGCAAGACCTTTTGACTCACATGTCCGGCAAGGGGTCGCGGTGACCAAGTTGTCTGACAGCCAGATTGATCTGGCGAGCCAGTCTTAGCCGCTGGCGGCAGGTCAGGCCATGGAGGCTGATCCTGCCCGCGTTGAATTCAAATGTCCCCAGCGACTCGATGGCAAAATAGCCTCGATGAAAGCTCTTGATGTAGCGAGCGATCTGCCGTGGGGATAACTGCTTGAATACCTTCATCACACGGTTCCCTGATTGCCTGGACAGGGCACACTATGGTGTCGGTCGATGACACTGATATGACGGTTTATAAAGATTTGCATGAATCCTTATTTTGCCAGTGAGTTCGGCAAATTGACGGCGTCATCGAAAAAGTTGTGCCATGACAAACCACCGCACCGATATACTGCGGGCTTGAATGGAACAAACGAAAGGGCCTGTGCGTGGAATGGGTTGATGTGGTGGACGGGAATAACCGGGTGATTGGCGTGGCCGAGCGAGCCAAGGTGCGGCGAGAGAATCTCTGCCATCGTGCCAGCTATATTCTGGTGCTCGACGACGCGGATCGGATCCTGGTGCAGCGGCGCACCCTCAGCAAGGATTTCTGCCCCGGCATGCTGGATGCCTGCGCCGGTGGCGTGGTCACCACCGGTGAGGAGATGGAGCGCTCCGCCCGCCGCGAGCTGGCCGAAGAGCTGGGGATTATGGATGTTCCCCTGCAGGGCTTTGGCAGCTTTTATGCGGAAGGGGAGGGCTACCGGGTCTGGGGTGGCCTCTTCAGTTGCCGTTATCAGGGGCCGCTGCAGTTGCAGGCCGAAGAGGTGAGCGCGGTGCACTGGATGAGCCTGGCCGAGATTGCCGAGCGTGCCAGCGAATTTACCCCTGACTCCCTGCTCGCCATCGCCACCTGGCAGGCGAGACGCTAACGTCTCTCTTTAGATATTTTCTTTTCCAGTTCAGAGACAAGACGGGCAGCCTGATGGCTGCCCGTCTGCCTTTGTGCATTTAGTTGGTCTGCTACACCAGCTTGAGGCGTCGGTTGGTGCGCCCGCAAGCGCTCGGCTTGGCGAGCCAGTGACCTTGCCAGTCGGTGGCTAGCCGCAGCAGCGGATACTCCAGATCGAGCCGGGTCACCACCAGCTGGCCCGTTTCATCTCCACTCACGGGATTGCCGCTGGCGGGATCGATGATTTCGACGATGCAACTCTCGTTGACGATAAAGCCCTGACCGGGCTGACTCTCGTAGGCCACCACCCCCACATCCTGCTACACCAGACAGTTGAGGGCCGCAATGCCGTGAATGGCGCGCAGTGGCGCGGTTTCAGGATGGGTGGCTTCGCACAATAGGGCGCGGCGCAGCGAGTCGCTCGGGATCTCCGCTGCTTCGGCCGCTTCCAGCAGGTCGAGCAGGGTCACCAGCGGACCGACGTAGCCGGTGGGTTGATAGCGCAGCAGTGCCTCCAGCTGGTGCTGGGTATCGTGGGGCCCGCAGGGTACCACTGGAGCCCCCAGCTGGCGGGCGCCGTTATCGAAGATAAAGGCGGTGGGGCCAGCATGATAGTCGTGGCCGTTGAGCATCACTTCCCCCGCCTTGAAACCGGCGGCAAACAGCGCCCGGGCGGCGCCCCACCAGTCTGCTCCCGCATACTCGGGGATGGCCAGCTGGCCCGGACAGGAGAATACCCGCAGCGCCTGACTGGCGGGGCGGCCGGTGAGACCGGCAAAGGGGGGATGAGCCTGCTGGGCGGCAAAGAGTTCTTTGCTGTCGAGCAGTGGCAGGGTGGCCAGATCTGCCAGATCCTCGAGGCGGCACTGGCGATAGGCGCTGGAGTAACCGGCGCAATATTGACTGACATGGGTAAGCTGATGATTGAGCTGGTCCAGTTGCTGCTGTTCGCGCATGGCGGGGGGACGAATTTCCAGACCATCGTAATAGTGTTGCATGGGGCCTCCTGGCGCCGTGAAACCAGCTCAAGAGTAGTCTGCCCAAGGGGAAAATGCCTGCCGCTATCCATGGTCAGGCTCAGAGCCGCTGTTAGGCGGCATCGTCACTCTGGGATAAACTGGCGACTTCCCATCACGACTCAGGACGAGAAATCATGATTGCTGTAGGACACCCCCTGCCTGCGGGCGAATTTACCTTTATCACCGCCGAGGGCAAGCAGCTGCGGGATAGCCAGACGCTGTTCGCCGGTAAAAAAGTGGTGCTGTTTGCGGTACCCGGCGCCTTTACTCCCACCTGCTCCAATGCTCATCTGCCCGGTTATGTGGTGCTGGCCGATCAGTTTATGGCCAAAGGGGTGGATGCCATCTGTTGTCTGTCGGTCAACGATGCTTTCGTGATGCGGGCCTGGCAGACGGCCCAGAATGCCGAGGCGATCACCATGCTGGCGGATGGCGATGGCAGCTGGACCCGGGCGCTGGATCTGGCCAAGGATACCGGCGCCTTTGGCGGCATCCGTGCCCAGCGCTTTGCGTTGATCGCCAACGATGGTGTGGTCGAGCAGCTGTTTGTGGAGGCGCCGGGCAAGTTTGAGGTCTCCGATGCCGCGAGCCTGCTGGCTGCACTGTGAAATGTTAATCACGGTTTGATTTCCCCTTGAAATGGGAGGTGGCACAGCTACACTGGCGCCACTTTCCCATGGTGCCTGCCCGTTTGGGCTGGCGCTTCGTTGCTGATAACAAGAGATGAAGATCCTATGACCCTGGCTTTTGTTGCCCTGATTGCCGGACTGGCGCTGCTGGTCTGGAGTGCAGACAAGTTTGTCGACGGTGCCGCCGCCACTGCCCGTTATGCGGGGATGCCGCCGCTGCTGATCGGCATGGTGATCATCGGTTTTGGTACCTCGGCCCCGGAGATGGTGGTCTCGGCGCTGGCGGCGTCACAGGGCAATCCCGGGTTGGCGCTTGGTAATGCCTATGGCTCCAACATCACCAATATCGCGCTGATCCTGGGTCTGACGGCACTGATCAGCCCTATCGCGGTGGCCTCTCAGGTTGTGCGCAAGGAGATCCCGATCCTGCTCGGTATTACCCTGCTCTCCGGCGCCCTGCTGATCGATGGTCATCTGGGCCGGATGGATGCGGTCATTCTGGGGGCCGTCTTCGTTGCCCTGATGGGCTGGTCTATCTGGGCTGGCATGAATGGCAAGGGAGATGCGCTGGATACCGAGACCGCCGAGGATATCGAGAGCGAGGGGATGTCCCTCAAGAGCGCCATCTTCTGGCTGGTGGTCGGGCTGGTGCTGCTGATCGGCGCTTCCCGCCTGCTGGTGTGGGGGGCGGTGACCATCGCTCAGGCGCTTGGCATCAGCGATCTGGTGATTGGTCTCACCATAGTCGCGGTAGGGACCTCCCTGCCGGAGCTGGCCTCTTCGCTTATCGCCATTCGCAAGAACGAGCATGATCTGGCCCTTGGCAACGTGCTCGGCTCCAACCTGTTCAACACCCTGGCGGTGGTGGGGATTGCGGCGGGCATCCACCCGCTCGATGTGGCGCCGGAGGTGCTCACCCGTGACTGGAGCATCATGATGGGGCTAACCCTGCTGCTGCTGGTGATGTGTCTGGGCCGCAAGGGGCAGGGCCGTATCAACCGGTTGGAGGGGGGCGTGCTGCTGACTTGCTTCGTCGCCTACACCGGCTGGCTGCTGACCAGTCAGTTTATCTGATAGGGGTTGGTGAAATGAGAGAGGGGGAAGCTCAAGCTTCCCCCTCTTGTTTTTGCCCAGTGAACCTGTTGGCGAGCGAGCGGTGTGCTCAGGCTACTGCCACCAGCTTCTGCCCCTTCTGACTGCTGTCCAGAATGAGGATGCTGGCCTTGGGGAAGAAGTTGAAGGTGGAGGCCGAGGCCCAGGTGTAGGCGCCCATCACCTTGCCAACCACCAACTCGCCGATAGCCAGATCCGGCAGCATGATGCCATCGCGGATCACATCCACGCTGTCGCAGGTGGGGCCGGAGAGCACCGAGTTGTGCTGCTCGCCACTGGCATAAGGCGTGCTCACCGGATAGGTGACGTGGTCATAGAGCTGGCCGTTGTAGCTGCCGTAGAGACCGTCATCCAGGTAGTACCAGATCTTGTCGCCGCGGTGGGCCTTGCCCATCACGCTTGATACTGAAGTCATGGCCGGCGCGCTGATAAAGCGGCCCGGTTCGGCAATCTTCTGCACGGTAGCGGGCAACTTGGCCAGCGCTTCGCGGATCGGCGCGCAGAAGCCGTCGATATCGAACTCGCCCCCTTCATAGTCGACCGGGAAACCGCCGCCGATATCCAGCACCCAGGGCTTGAGCCCGAGCGCCCAAGCCTGCTCCATGATCTCGCGGCAGGCGTCGATGGCCTGCACATGGCGACGGGCATGGGGCACTTGCGAGCCGACGTGAAACGACAGCCCCATCACCTTGATCCCCTTGGCGTGGGCCAGTTGCAGCAGCGGCAGCGCCTGCTCCGGAGTGCAGCCGAACTTCTTGGAGAGATCGACCTTGGTCTCGGGGTTCGGGAAGCTGACCCGCAGCAGCAGTTTCACTTCGTCCTTGTAGGGAATGAACTTTTCCAGCTCCAGCGGGTTGTCGTAGACAAACACGGTGCAGCCAAACTCCAGCGCATAACGGATATCGCTGTCGCGCTTGATGGGATGGGTATGAATGCAACGTCCCGGTCGAACCCCCTGACTGCGCACCAGATCCACTTCGCCATTGGTGGCCAGATCGAAACAGGCCCCCTCTTCCTTCAAGACAGAGACCACCGCCTCATGGGGTAGGGGTTTGAGTGCATAGTGCAATCGTACATCGGGCAGGGCGGCGGCCAGTGCCCGATACTGTTTGCGGACGGCTGCCTTGTCGAGCAGCAGCAGGGGGGAGCCGAATTGTTCAACCAGCTGACGGTAATCTTGTGCGACCACATCTTTTGCAACCAGGGTCTCGTTCATTCTCTTTTGGTCATCCTTAGGGGGCGTGATATGCCCAAGCCATATGCGATTGAACCGGCGACGGCCGGGTCAGGCGAGCGGTCCGGTGGGACCAACCGAACACAGTGCATAAATTGATGGCAAAGTGCTTGGTTATGCAGCGGATTATCGGCTTATTGATTCTGTGTGCAAGCATTTTGATTGGATATGTCGGCAAGATTTTCTTGGCGAAACGAGAGGGATCACTGTTCTCTATCCGCCATTTTTCCTGTTTGGGCCACATTTGATCCGTGAGAGCCTAACTTGTTGATAGTTAACCAACATTTAACATTCTTGCTGCGATTCTGGTTGTCACTAAAAAAATATAAATGGGGGCGGCCAAGTGCGAGACAGCTCACATTTTTTGGATTAACATGCCGACTTCCTAATCCAAACTAGTTCGGATGAAGGTAGCAGGAGAGCGATGGGCAACCATCCACCGAAGAAGTGAATCTTTCAGGTACCGGGCAACCGGTGTGGACTGCTACTGGACGATACTCTGGAGAGACCCGTTAAATCGGGCGCCGAAGGAGCAAGGCACCATGACTACCCGCAAGGGCAGGTTGGCGCCGGAAACTCTCAGGCAAAAGGACAGAGGGGATGGGATGGTTGTACCTGGGCTTGGCCCGCATCCGATCGCCTCTGGCCGATCGCGACACCTATGGGAAGATCATCCTTCTCCTCCTTAATTTCTGTTTCTTAAGGAGGATGCATGTCATCAATTCAATCGGCGTTAACCGCCATCGATAGCTTTATCTGGGGTCCACCCCTGCTGATCCTGCTGGTCGGGACCGGTATCTATCTCACCCTGCGTCTGGGTCTGCTTCAGGTGGTGCGCTTGCCGCTCGCTCTGCGGCTGGTTTTTGGTCGCGATCAGGGGCTGGGCAAGCAGGGGGATGTCTCCAGCTTCGGCGCCCTCTGTACCGCCCTCTCTGCCACCATTGGTACCGGCAACATCGTCGGGGTGGCTACCGCCATCAAGCTCGGCGGCCCCGGTGCCCTGTTCTGGATGTGGATGGCGGCGCTGTTCGGCATGGCCACCAAGTACGCCGAGTGTCTGCTGGCGGTGAAGTATCGCGAGCAGGATGCCAACGGCCAGATGGCTGGCGGCCCCATGTACTATCTGGAGAAGGGGCTCGGTTCCAAGCCGCTCGCCAAGCTGTTTGCCCTGTTTGGCATCGGCGTGGCCTTCTTCGGCATCGGTACCTTCCCACAGGTCAATGCCATCTCCGACGCCATGAGCCTCTCCTTCTCGGTGCCCCGTGAAGCGACCGCCGTGGTGCTGACCCTGATCGTGGCGCTGGTGACCCTGGGGGGGATCAAATCCATCTCCAGCGTGTCGAGCAAGGTGGTGCCCTTCATGGCCATCTTCTACATCGTCGCCTGTCTGGGCGTGCTGGTGAATAACGCCAGCGCCCTGCCCGATGCCGTCATGCTGGTTATCGAGAGTGCCTTCACCGGCCATGCGGCGACCGGCGGCTTCGTCGGTGCCAGCATCATGCTGGCCATTCAGTCAGGGGTGGCGCGCGGGGTCTTCTCCAACGAATCGGGACTGGGCTCTGCGCCCATCGCGGCGGCGGCAGCCAAGACCGATTCGTGTGTGGAGCAGGGGCTGGTCTCCATGACAGGTACCTTCATCGACACCATCATCATCTGCACCATGACCGGCCTGACCCTGGTGGTCACAGGCGTGTGGAGCGGCGATGCAAGCGGCGCGGCCATGACCAGTCTGGCCTTTGCCCAGGGGCTTGATGCCCATGTCGGCCAGTATCTGGTGAGCATTGGCCTCCTGTTCTTCGCCTTTACCACCATCCTTGGCTGGAACTACTACGGCGAGCGCTGCACCGAATACCTGTTCGGGGTGAAGGCGATCAAGCCCTATCGTCTGGTCTATCTGGCGCTGGTGGCGAGTGGAGCTTTCCTCCATCTGGACATGATTTGGCTGCTGGCCGATATCGTTAACGGCCTGATGGCGGTGCCCAACCTCATCGGCCTGATTGGTCTGCGCCATGTGGTGATCGCCGAGACCCGCGCCTACTTTAGCCGGGATCTGGATAGCGAAGCTGAACCGGAGCCGCAGACGGCCTGAACGCCTCAGCTCGTTTCACGCTTCCCTTGAAAAGAACAAGCCACGACTCCGGTCGTGGCTTTTTTGTGCGCCGTGTCTCTGGATGGGGACTTTCCCTCTCCCTTCGGGATAAGGTCAGAATGAGGGGGATAGCCCCTCGCTCAGCAGGCTATCCAGACGTGCTCGCACCTTATCCACCAGTGCCTGATCGCTACCGCGCCAATCGATGCAGCTTGCCAGCGTAATGGAGGTTCCCGCCATAAAACGCAGTTCGCCGCCCGCCAGCTCGTAGAAGCGGCTCGCCATCCTAGTTCCCTCATCCACATCACCCGCCACCAGCAGCATGGCTTGTGCCAGCACGGCGCCCTGGTGATCCTGCCCCGGCGCCAGCCAGCGCTGGGCGGTACCGGTGATCTTGCGTCCCCCGATCACCAGATTGTACTGACCATCGCAAAAGGATCCGGGCACGAAGTCATAGCTCCCCTCCAGGCCGTACTCCGCCAGCAAGGTCAGCAGCGGCGCCCCCAGCAGCCGGTAGTAGTGGGCGAGGTCTGTGGTCGTGCGGGGCAGCAGCAGGGATAGGTTGAGGATCCCCGCTCCGTGGGGCACGGCGGTACCGCCACTGTCGCGCACATGTACCGGCCAGCCTTCAGCTGCAAGTTGCTGGCAGGCGGCTTCGTAATGGGGGAGGCGGGTATCCTTGCGGGTGACAATCAGACATTGGGGCGCCTGCCAGAGGTGAGCGCGGGGCTGGCCGTCATGGGCACAGTCGCGCAGCCAGTGCTGCTCTTGCGCCAGTATCTGTGCGGGTGAAGCGGTATCGGGGAGGGGAGAGAGCAGGCGATAGGGCATGGCGGCATCCTCAAAAAAGGCTGCCCAGCACACTACCCGTGGCGGCTGACAAGGTAAAGCCCCGCAGTGCGGGGCTTGAGTCTGCTATCGGTTGATGACGTCTCAGGAGTGGCGCGCTTCGCGCTTGGGCAGCAGCAGGTTGAGCACGATGGCGGTAATGCCACCGGTGGCGACGCCGTAGGAGAGTACGCTCTTGGCCAGCTCCGGCAGGTGTTGCAGCACTTCCGGCACCTGTGCGACCCCCAGCCCCATGGCCAGCGACACCGCCAGGATCATCAGGGCGCGGCGATCCAGCTCCTCGCGGGCAATGATGCGCACGCCAGCGGCGGCGATGGTGCCAAACATGACGATGGTCGCTCCCCCCAGCACGGGCTCGGGGATCTGTTGCACCAGACTGGCGACCGCCGGGAACAGGCCGAGCAGCGCCAGCATGGCGGCGATAAAGAGCCCGACGTGACGGCTGGCGACGCCGGTCAGCTGAATGACGCCGTTATTCTGGGCGAAGGTGGACATGGGGAAGGTGGAGAAAACCGCTGCCAGCATGGAGTTGGCACCATCGGCCAGCACGCCGCCTTTGATCCGCTCCATATAGACAGGCCCTTCCAGTGGCTCGCCGGAGATATCCGAGGTGGCGGTCATGTCGCCGATCGCTTCGAGCGCCGTCACCACGAAGATGATGGCGAGCGGCACGAACAGCTGCCAGTCAAAGCCGAGACCGTAGTGGAGCGGAATGGGCACCATCACCAGCGGGCCGTCGAAGGTGGGGGCGCTCACTTTGCCCAACAGCAGGGCCACGGCATAGCCCGCCAGCATGGCGATCATGATGGCGGAGAGGCGTAACCAGGGGTTGCGACTGCGTTGCAGCAACACGATAAGGCCGAGCACCAGCAGGGAGAGGAAGAGGTTGGTGTGGCTGGCGAAGCTGCCATCAGAGAGGGCTGCATAGCCGCCGCCCATGCTGATGAGACCTACCTTGATCAGGGTCAGACCGATCAGCAGCACCACTATGCCGGTCACCAGCGGGGTGATGATCCGTTTCACCAGATGGAGGAAGCGGCTCATCACCACTATGGTCAGTGCAGCAACCATCATGGTGCCAAACAATGTGCCCAACAGATCCTCGGTGGGCATGGCCGCCTGTTTGAGGGCGAGACCGGAGGCGATGATGGGGCCGAGGAAGTTGAAGCTGGTGCCCTGTACCGAGAGCAGGCCGGAACCGATGGGGCCGAAGCGGCGGGTTTGAATGAAGGAGGCGATGCCGGACATGACCAGCGACATGGAGACGATATAACGGGTGTCGGCGGCAGGGAGGCCGAGGGCATTGGCGATAATCAGGGGCGGGGTAATGATGGCGACAAACATGGCGAGCATATGCTGCAGGGCGGCGAACAGCGTCTGGGGCAGAGGCGGGACATCCTCTATGCCATAGACCAGTTCGCTATGGGCTCGCCTGGGTGGATGTGCCTCTCGATTGGCGCGTGTGACAGCAGCCTGTTCCATAAGTACCTCGAATTGTGTGGGGAAGGGAAGAAAATTGGGCGCTATTGTAGTGATTGAAATGAGGCTGACCAGCGCTAATTATGCAAAAAAAGGTTTATTTTTTGATGGGTTGAAACGTTTGCGCGCTGCGATTATCATCTGTCGGTTTGTGTGACCGACCTCTCATTTTTATTCTCCCCGCTAATGACATTTTTACCACTTTGTAGGTGTAGAATGAGCCCTCAGTATTCATCGTGGAGACTCTGGATGCTCAAGTTGTCAGAGTTCTGGAGTGCGAGGGTTCACTCCGAAGACTTTACTCGTACTCGCATGGGCTTTATGACGGTGCGTTTGCGCCTGCTGACCTGCTTGCTGATGCTCGGATTGCCCGCCTGGGCCGTGGTGGATTGGCTGACCTTGCCCGCCGTTCATTTCGAGCAGCTGTTTCAGGCCAGGATCTTCTGCACCCTGGCGCTCTCGCCACTTATTCCGCTCTCGTATCTCATCCACTTCAAGCGGGAGCGGATGAAGCTGGCCCTTGGCTACCTGATGGCCGTGATGATGCTCTTCTCCCTCTTCTGCCTGAACAGCTTTGGCGCCGGACAGGAGTTGCAGGCGGGCTATGCGGCCTTTCCCTATCTGCTGATCACCCTGTTTGCCATCTTCCCCATCCCCCTCTCCCTCGGCTTGCAACTGGCAGGTGTGGTGCTGGTGACCATGCTGCTGGGTCACTGGCTGCTGGTGGGCCAGAGCATCTGGAGTCAGGCCACCCTGAATCAGGTGTGGGTGCTCGGCATGTTTACCATGGCCAGTTGCTGGGTGCAGTGCGGTCAACTCAACATGCTGCTGCGGCTCTATCGGGAATCGACCACTGATGAGCTGACCGGCATGATGAACCGCCGCCTGCTGATGAAGCAGCTGGAGCAGGCCAGAATCCGGCTGCAACTCAAGAAGAAGCCCTTTGCGGTGATGCTGCTGGATCTCGATCGCTTCAAGCGGATCAACGATATCTACGGCCATCTGGCGGGGGATGCGGTGCTCAAGGAGGTGGCGACCACCCTGGGGGAGCAGCTGGAGCCTGACATGGTGCTGGGGCGTTATGGCGGCGAAGAGTTTGCCATCCTGATGCACAACTGCGCCGATCCGGCGCTGGCGAGCAAAATGGCTGAGCGGCTGCGCATTGCCGTCGAGGCGCGGCTGGTGAAGAGCCCCACCTCGGACGAATTGCTGGAGGTGACGGTGAGTATCGGGATTGCCATGGCTCGTTCCGATGACACCATCGATATTCTGATCAACCGTGCCGACGAGTGTCTCTATCAGGCCAAGATGGCGGGACGCAACTGCGTGGTGGTCGAGGGGCAGAACCGCGCAAAAACAGATGCCGCCTGAGGGCGGCATCCTGTTGGCAATGTGCTGGTGCGATCAGGCCAGCTTGTACTTGCCGGAGAGCTGCTGGGCCAGCAGCTTGAACATGTTGAAGACCGCCATGGTCTTGCCGGTCGGGGTGCCATCTTCGGCCAGGAAATACTCCCCCTTGAACACCAGAATATCCCCCTTCTGCTCCACCGAATCGGCGCGCATACCGTGGATGAAGTCTTCATGCTCTTTGATGATCTTGTTGGCCATCTCAAGCAGGGCCGTCTCGGTGATCAGCTCTTTCTGTGGTTGCATGCTCGTCTCCTTAAACGACTACTGGACAGGGAAACCGTGGATCCCTGTCTCTGATTGAAGAGGCGCCCAGCATACTGCAAACAGGGTTTTTCTGTCATTGATATGACCCCGATTTGTGGCTGTTTATCCGATCACCAGATTCTTCAACCAGCAGCGTTGGCGAATACGGCGCTGCACCAGCAACACCTTGCTGAGCTCCTCCAGCAGCACCACCGCCACCACCCAGGAGAGGGGCCAGCCGAGCAGCGTGACCGCCACCCAGGCGAGCGGGATGCCGATGCACCACATGCCGACGATGTCGATGAAGATGCTGTAGTTCACATCACCGCCAGAGCGCAGCACCCCGATGATCCCCACCATGTTGAACACCTTGAGCAGCATCCCGAGGCACATGATGCCGAGCACCTGTCCCGCCTCCGTCATCAGCTCGGGGGGCAGGTTGCCGACCCACTGCAGCAGGTTGGCTTGCAGCAGCCAGACGATGATCCCCACCAGCAGCGCGCCAATCGGTGCCAGCAGCAGGAACAGCTGGGAGTGCTGCCAGGCGACCTCGTACTCCTCGGCCCCGAGCCGGTGGCCGAGCAGGGTGGAGCAGGCTACCGCCAGTCCGAAGAAGAGGGAGATAAGGATGCTCTCCAGGGTGCCGAGGGTGGTCATGATGGCCAGCGAATCGGTGCCAAGATGGGCATAGAGAAAGCCGTAAATCAGCATGCCGAAGGCCCAGAGACCGTCATGAAACAGCAGCGGCAGGGCGATCAGGGTAAAGCGCACCACCTCCTTGCGCTTGAAGGCGGCCAGCCAGTCTGGTGCGCGCGGGATCAGGCGCGCCTCATAACGCTTTACGTAGAGCAGCAGCAGGGCTGTCTGCAGCAGCCGTGAAATGGTGGTGCCCCAGGCCGAACCGGCGACCCCCATCGCCTCGAAGCCGAAGTGACCGAAGATGAGGGCGTAGTTGAGGATGACGTTGGCGATGATGGCGATAATGCCGATGCGGGTCGGCGCGGCGGCATTGCCGACCGAGCGCAGGGCTGATTCCAGCGGCACTACGATGGCGGTACAGAGGATGGTGGCGCCGGTGATCATCAAGAATTGATCCGACAGTGCCCGCAGTGCCGGCTCCTGACTGGCAAAACCCAGCACGCTGCCCGGTGATAACACATAGATGAAGGCAAAGGGCAGGGTGACCAGCAGGGCGCCCACTATGGCCAGCGCCAGGGAGCGGCGTACCCCGGCCATCTCCCCGCGCCCGAAGTATTGTGCTGCCAATACCGAGACCCCGCCCGCGAGGCCCGCTATCACCAGCAGATTGAAAAAGAAGACCCGGTTACCCAAGCCGACCGCCGCCACAGCCGTGGTGCCAAGCTGGCTCACCATCATGATATCGATGAGGCCGAGCAGGGAGAACATCATGGATTGCAGCGAGACAGGCAGGGCCAGCCGCCACAATCGGGTCATGAACTCGCGATCGGTGGTTTGTTTTAAAATCGCTTGCCAATAATGCATAGTTGTTAACCGGGTATGAGAAAAGCAAGGTTTGTCAGGGGTATGATAGGGGCTGACGAGGCTCTTCTCACTGTGAGTAGCTCTCGATTTTCTTGTGTAAAACTATCCTGTTGAGGTGTTATGCCATTTGCCAGCGAGTGTCTGGAGATAGCGCCAGCCTGTGAAGAGCAGATGCTGGGACGTGAAGGGCTGCCCCTGCTCGGCGAGGCGGGGATCTTCCTGACCGGCCTCTCCCGGGTGCGGGGTCACTACCTGATCCGTCGCAATCGCCCCGAGTTTCATATTCTGATGGTGAGTCACGATGAGGGTGGCGCGCTGCTCACCGACGAGGGGGAGCAAGCCATTCCGGCCGGGTCGCTGATTTTCCTGCCCGCCGCCGTGCCTGGCGGTCTCAAGCTGATTGGCGAAAGCTGGCAGATCAGCTGGATTTTGCTCGATGACGTGCCGCGCTGGCAGCACCTGCACCGCCTTGGTCACCGTATCTGGCAAGGGGATGGCGGCGATCAGCTCTATCATCTGCTCAGCCTGATGCAGGGGGAGGGGGTTCGCTCTTCGCTGCAACCCCAACTGCTTAGCCTGTTGCTGGCGCTGCTGGAGCGTACCCTGCAAGGGGAGGTGCGCGGCACCCCTGAACTCAGATTGCAGGCGCTGTTTCGCCGGGTGGAGGCGCGCCTGGACGAACCCTGGAGTGTCGCCCTGCTGGCCGAACAGATGGCTTGCTCCGTGCCTCATCTGCATCGCCTCTGTCAGCAAGCGTTCGGTATGGGGCCGATGGCGAGGGTGACCGAGCTCAGAATGAACAAGGCGCGCCAGCTGCTGCTCTATACCAACTGGCCACTTGGCGAGCTGGCGGCTCGGGTCGGTTACAGCGATGGGGCCAACTTTGCCAACCGCTTTCGTCGTCTGACTGGTCAGACCCCCGGCGCCTTTCGTCGACTGGGTCGCAAACCTTTTGCAACGGATGTGCAAACTCTTTGAAATTAATGAGACAAGCCCCTAGGATCGGCGGGTCCCTGCGTCTAGCTAACCGTTTAGGTACCAAGATCCATGTTTGAAGATAATAACCAGAAACGTCCTCTCTACATTCCCTACGCCGGTCCCGCCCTGCTGGAGACCCCTTTGCTCAACAAGGGCAGCGCCTTCACCAGCGAAGAGCGCAGCAACTTCAACCTCGAAGGTCTGTTGCCCCAGAATATCGAGACCATCGAAGAGCAGGCCGAGCGCGCCTATCGCCAGTTCATGGCGTTTGGCAACGACATGGACAAGCACATCTATCTGCGCAACATCCAGGATACCAACGAGACGCTTTTCTACCGTCTGCTGCACAACCACCTGACCGAGATGTTGCCCATCATCTACACCCCGACGGTGGGCAAGGCGTGCGAGGAGTTTTCCAACATCTATCGCCGCGCCCGTGGCCTGTTTATCTCCTATCCGGACAAGGACAGGATCGATGACATGCTGCAAAACGCCACCAAGCAGAACGTCAAGGTGATCGTGGTGACCGATGGCGAGCGGATCCTGGGTCTGGGTGATCAGGGGATCGGCGGCATGGGCATTCCCATCGGCAAGCTGTCGCTTTACACCGCCTGTGGCGGCATCTCGCCTGCCTACTGCCTGCCGGTGGTGCTGGATGTGGGCACCAACAACCAGCAACTGCTCAATGACCCCTTCTATATGGGGTGGCGCAATCCGCGTATCTCGGGGGATGAGTACGCCGAGTTTGTCGATGCCTTCATTCAGGCGGTCAAGCGCCGCTGGCCCGATATTCTGCTGCAGTTCGAGGATTTCGCCCAGAACAACGCCATGCCGCTGCTCAACCGCTACAAGAACGAGCTCTGCTGCTTCAACGACGATATTCAGGGTACCGCGGCTGTGACGCTGGGCAGCCTGATCGCCGCCTGCAAGGCCTCCGGTGCCAAGCTCTCCGAGAAGCGGGTTGCCTTCCTCGGTGCGGGCAGCGCTGGTTGCGGCATCGCCGAGCAGATCGTGGCGCAGATGAAGGCCGAAGGGCTGACCGATGCGCAGGCCCGCAGCCGGGTCTTTATGGTGGACCGCTTTGGTCTTATCACCGACAAGATCCCCAACCAGCTCGACTTCCAGCGCCGTCTCTCCCAGCCGGTGGAGCGGATCAAAGACTGGCCGGTGGGGGACAACATATCCCTGCTGGAGGTGATGGAACACGGTCGCCCGGACATCCTGATCGGGGTATCCGGTCAGCCGGGGCTGTTTACCGAAGAGGTGGTCAAGACCATGCACAAGCACTGTGCCCGTCCCATCATCTTCCCGCTCTCCAACCCCACCTCCCGGGTCGAGGCGACGCCGGCAGACCTCATCCGCTGGACCGACGGTCAGGCGCTGGTGGCAACCGGCAGTCCGTTTGCACCGGTGGAGTACAAGGGCAAGCGCTACGTCATCGCCCAGTGTAACAACTCCTTCATCTTCCCGGGGATCGGCCTTGGCGTCATCGCCTCCGGCGCCACCCGGGTGACTGACGCCATGTTGATGTCGGCCAGCCGCGCGCTGGCGGAGTGCTCGCCGCTGGTGAAAGGGGAGGAGGGCTCCCTGCTGCCGGACCTGGCGGATATCCATCAGGTCTCCCGCTACATCGCCAAGATGGTGGCCAAGACCGCCATGCTGCAGGGCAAGGCGGTGCAGACCCCGGACGAGGTGATCGATCAGGCCATCGAAGCCAACTTCTGGCATCCGGAGTATCGCCGCTACCGCCGCACCTCCTTCTGATTGGGGAGAAGGGAATGCCACGGCAAAGCAAAAGGGATGCGAAAGCATCCCTTTTTACTGCACGTCTGACATGGTTATCGCCTCAAGATTAACTACTCGCTGGCGCCCTGTACGCCGGTGACGCGCACCTCGACCCGGCGATCCGGCCCAAGGCAGTCTATGAGGGCGGCTCTGGCCTTGATGTCGTCACACTGGTTGCCGGTGACCGGATTGCTCTCGCCATTGCCCTGAATGCTTACCTTGTCGGCAGGCAGCCCTTTGTTGATCAGAAAGTCGGCAACGGTTTGGGCCCGAGCTTCTGACAACCTCTGATTGCTGGCATCCGAGCCGATACGGTCGGTATATCCCATCACCACCGCACTGCCATCCTTGGGTTGTACATCGACGATCTGCTGGTAGAGAGCGTCCAGCGCGCTCATCCCCTCCGGTTTTAAGTCCGCTTTGCCAAAGGCGAACAACACATCGGAACTGAGGTTGAAGGTCTGATCTACCACCTCCGGTTCGGCCGGTGGCGGGGGGACCACGACCGGGGCGGGCGTGGGGGCTGCTTCTTTGGGTTGGCTGCGGTTCGGGTGTATCACCAGTTCCAGCGTGGCGGTGCTGATGTCGCTGACCCAGCGCTGGGTACCGCTGTTGGCTTTGCCGTTATCCGGATCATCGCCAACGCGCACTATGTAACGGTAGCGTGCCTGCAGATCGACCCAGTCATGGAGCCGGGCCGTCACTCCCAGGCCTGCCAGCGGCGCCAGGTTGTCGTCCCCGCCATTGACCGATTCGACGTGATAGATATAGCCACCGCCTTCGGCAAAGATCGAAAACATCTCGCTGAGCGGCAGGCGGCCAATGACTGACAGCGTGGCTCCCTTGCTGTTGAAGTCATGGTCGCTGATATCCCAGTCACCGGTGGAGAGATAGCCAATCTCTGCCCCCAGATTTTCCGTGAAGTTGTAGCCGCCAAACAGGGAGAGCGCAGTCGCATCCTTGCCGACATCCTGACTGAAATCATTCAGATTGTGGGCAATGGCCCAGCCACCGCCAATCCCGGCATACCAGTCGTGAACCGGTTCCGCTTGTGCGCCTGTGCTCGCCAATGCCAGTGCAATCCACACAGGTTTTACTCTTATGTTCATCGCGTATCCTCGTCGATGTTTGGTGTAGTGGGGTTGCCTGCTGGTCAAACCCCACACTTATGTATAGGTGACGGGCTGTTTTTAACCACCAAAGAGGTATGGGGGGCGACACGCCGTGAACTAGGGCGCGAGACGGGAAGAGGAAGGGGGCAAAAGAGGGTACAAGGTGGGTGAAATAAGCGGCAAGAAAAAGGAGGCCAGGTGGCCTCCTTGTTATGTCGGACTGCAGGATTATTGTTGTACTTGCTGCACGCCGGTGACGCGTACTTCTACACGGCGATCCGGCGCCAGGCAGGAGATCAGCTGAGCCTTGCCCTTGACGCTGTTGCACTGGGTGCCGGTGACCGGATTGGCTTCACCGCGACCTTCGATGGCAACTTTGCCAGCCGGCAGACCTTTGCCAACCAGGAAGTCGGCTACGGTACGGGCACGCGCTTCGGAGAGTTTCAGGTTGTAGGCATCAGAACCGATACGGTCGGTGTAACCGACGACCACGGCGCTGCCATCTTTCGGCTGAACATCAACGATCTGCTGATACAGGGTGTTCAGCGCTGCGACACCTTCTGGCTTGAGGGTGGATTTGCCAAAGGCAAACAGCACGTCAGAGCTCAGGGCGAAGTTCTTGTCGACCAGTACCGGCTCGGGAACCGGCTCAGGCGCAGGGGCGGCAACCGGGGCAACATAAGAGGTGCGGTTCGGGTGCATCACCAGCTCCAGGGTCGCGACGCTCATGTCGCTCTCCCAGGTTTTCTGCTCGTCACCCAGATTCCACAGATAGCGGTAGCGTGCCTGCACATCGATAAGGTCGGAGAGCTTGGCAGTCAGACCCAGACCCGCCAGCGGTGCAGTGCCGTTGTCGCTGTTGCCATTGCCGTTGACGTGATTGAAGTAGGCACCACCTTCAGCAAACACCGAGAAGATGTCGCCCAGCGGCAGGCGGGCGATACCGGAGAGGGTTGCACCCTGGGTTTTGAAATCTGCACCGTCAACGCCCGCTTTACCGGCGTAGAGGTAGCCCAGTTCAGCTGCGTAGTAGTCGTTGAAGTTGTAACCGCCGAACAGGCTCAGCGCAGTGGCATCTTTGTCAGTGTCTTTGCCAAAATCATCCAGACGGTGGGCATAAGCCCAACCTGCACCAACACCGGTGTACCAGTCATCGGCAGCCTGAGCTGTGGTGCCTGCGGCGGCGAGCGCCAGTGCAATCAGGGTAGGAGCCATTTTGAGTTTCATCGGTTTATCCTCGTTGTGTTAGCCCATGTCGGGCAATGCACTTGTTTTTATTGCTGCGAAAAATCGCCAGCAAAGTGGATAGCGAAGGCTTTGGACTCTCATGATGCATTGGCGTCATGGACAACAGACCGGACAAGAAGCGCTTTTTAGTGCTTATCCAATACCTTACAGGCGCAACTACTTTATGCTTTCGAGACGGGGCAGGCAAGGGCAGGGAGGCGGGAGTGAGGGATGCAAGCGAGAACGAGACAAACAGAAAGGGATGCCGCAGCATCCCTTTTTTTTCGCACTATCTGAACGAGGTCAGATTATTGCTGAACTTCTTGTACGCCAGATACGCGAACTTCTACGCGACGATCCGGAGCCAGGCAGGAGATCAGTTGAGCTTTAGCAGTTACGCCGTTGCACTTGGTGCCGGTAACCGGGTTGGCTTCGCCACGACCTTCGATGGCAACTTTGCTGGCAGCCATACCTTTGCTCACCAGGAAGTTGGCAACGGTACGGGCGCGGGCCTCAGACAGCTTCTGGTTGTAAGCGTCGGAACCGATACGGTCGGTGTAACCAACAACAACAGCGTTGCCATCTTTCGGCTGGAATTCAACGATTTGCTGATACAGACCGTTCAGGGCTGCAACGCCTTCCGGCTTCAGGGTGTCTTTGCCGAAGGCAAACAGCACGTCTGAGTTCAGGGCGAAGTTCTTCTCTACCACTTGCGGAGCAGGAGCCGGAGCTTCTTCAACAACCGGAGCAGCTACCGGAGCTACGTAGGAAGTACGGAACGGGTGGTATACCGCTTCCAGAGTAGCAACGCTCTGGTTGGACTTGTAATGGGTGCCGTCAACGTTCAGGTCAGCCACGTCCCACATGTAGCGGTAGCGAGCTTGCAGATCCAGCGCGTCACTTACTTTGTAAGTCACACCAGCACCGGCCAGCGGGGAAACTTTAGTGTCGCTGATGCCCAGACCGTCGGTGTGAGCCCAGTAGGCGCCGCCTTCAGCGAACAGGGAGAAGTCGTTGCCAACCGGCATACGAGCGATACCGGACAGGGTGGCACCCTGGTTTTCGTAACGCAGACCTTCGGTGTTGCCACGACCGGCATACTGGTAACCGAATTCGGTACCGAAGTTTTCGGTGAAGTTGTAACCAACGAAGGCGTTGGCTGCAGCTGCATCTTCAGTACCAGCGTAACCGCCGCCATCGATCTTGTTCAGACCATTGAAGTGAGCAGCACCGACACCTGCACCGAAGTAGATGTCGTCAGCGGCGTGAGCAGCGGTAGCACCCAGAGCAGCCATGGCGATGGCGATCATGGAAGGAGCCATTTTCATCATAAAAAAATCCTCGTTGAGATCGCACGTTATTCACGTGCTTCACACTTTGTAATTTATGTAAGCTGCAGGCTCCGCCGTACGGCTGGCGTCGAGTCTGGCAGATGACCCGGTATAACCGGGTTGCACACTCTCCTGGTGTGTCGAGTGCGCTGGCATGGCACGCAATGCGTGAGAAACCACTGCCAGGCAACTGATGTCATTCCGATGACGAGGCGCACTCTATGCCGATTTTAAAACATGATCAAGCTCACAAATGAGCCTTGTGGCAAATTGTGTCGTGCCCTTAACTGGCTGTTTATTTTGATTAATTAGTGATCCAGATAGGCCCTGTGAAGTTTCTTCTCCAGCTTCATATAGGCCTGAACCCAGTCGCTATGCGGGCTGGCAGGATTCGCTCTGGCGGCAAAGACCGCAAGGTAATCAGCCTGGGTTGCGCTCTGCAGCAGGGGGGTAAATGTCATCAAGAAATGTCGGGCCAGATAGGGGTCAAGGGGCCAGATGTTGAGGATGGCGCGAGCCACAGGCTGAACCGCAGCTGAACAGATGAAGTGGCGGTGTCCCGCCTCCAGCCAGTCGGCCATCTCGCACATGCCCGATTCGGGCACCAGACCACCATCACCCGGGGTGGTTGCCAGAGCAATCGCCTGACCATTTACCGTGATGAGCTGCTCATTGTTATGCAGGGTGCCGTCGTGTCTGCGCAGGGCCAGGTCCGGGCATGCCTGTTCAAGAAACAGGCTGCAGCTCTCCGGCAGGGCGGCCAGCAGCTCGCTGGCGTGGCTGGACATCAAGGCCGGAAGCCAGAATGCTTCGGCGCGATATTGTTCACCTTGCAGGCGCTGTTGTGCCAGTTCTTCTGTGCTGGATACGGGGTGCAGGCGAGAGATAATGCCGGGAAACGCCATACTTATTCCTCTTAATGGGTATCCGGCGGATTATACGAGTTATTGGGGGGGCCACAATAAAGGTTTCTTTTCGAGACTGTTTACCTGAGGCGGCTGAGCGATTACCATCCCCCCTTGAAGGCAAGGGTTGTCGCCGAAAGGCGCTCATAAGATAGAGGCTCGACCATAACGAGTCCGAACAAAACTGATACACTTGACTACGAGTCGTCGCGAAAAATAAAAGGCGGAGTAAATCCGCCAAACGGAGTATGGAACATTATGAATTCAAATATCGTCACTGTTGGCAAGAAGATCCGTCAGATCCGTGAAGCGGTCGGTTTGAGCCGTCCGAAGTTTGCAGATTTGCTGGGTGTTCCTCCCACCACGCTGAAAAACTACGAGCTGGGTTACCGTGAAGTTGGGGGCGCCTTCCTGGTTGCCCTGGCGCACCACCCGGATTTGCACAAGTTCACCCTCTGGCTGCTGGCAGACAAGAAAGTCGCCGAAATCGGCCAGATTGGCCCGGATGACCTCGCCAAGGCGTGATCATCGATGTGAATAGAAATGCCGCCTTCGGGCGGTATTTTTTTGGGTTGCCGATCGATATTTTGATCTAACACGCTTTGAATTATCCATGCAGGCCAACGAGAATAAGCGGCCCCGAAAAGTGGGCCCCTGGTGGTATCTGGCCACCTGAACACTATTACATTCAGGATGATATGAGCAATCGTATGGAGTATGGGTATGAGCAGTAATGAGTTGGATAAACGCTATGGCCTGATGACTGCCATTGCGATGGTGGTCGGCGTGGTGATCGGCTCCGGTGTCTTCTTCAAGGCCGATGATGTACTGCGTCTGACTGGCGGTAATCTGGCCATTGCGCTGCTGGCATGGGCGCTGGGGGCATTTTCGATGATCTTCGGCGCGCTGGTGTTTGCCGAGTTTGCCCAGCGGATCGAAAAGTCCAACGGTATCGTCGATTATGCCGAAGCGGCATACGGCAAAATGTTTGGTTATCTGGTGGGGTGGTTCAAAGGCGTACTCTATTACGCCCCTCTTTCCGCCATCCTTGCCTGGGTCGCCGCTCTGTACACCATGATCTTGCTCGGCAGTGATAATCCGACCAACTCTGGTGCGACCTGGATACTGGCGGCTGTCTATATGACGGTCACCTATCTGATCAACTTCTATACCCCGGTCCTGGCGGGTAAGCTGCAAGTGGGCTCTACCCTGATCAAGTTGATCCCGCTGATCCTGGTTGCCATTGTGGGCACCATTTCAGGCTTGCTCAATGGTGTCACCGTGACCAACTTTGTGCAGGCAATGGATGGGATAGGAAGCACCGGAGGCACTCTGGCCACGGCCGTGGTTGCCACCGCCTTCGCTTATGAGGGGTGGATCGCCGCCGTGACCATCAACAGCGAAATTCGCGATTCCAAGAAGAATCTGCCGAGAGCGCTGGTGATTGGCACCCTGATAGTCTTTGTGGTCTATGTCACCTATTTTCTGGGGATCGCCAGCGTCTTGCCGACGGACGAGATAGTGGCGCAAGGGGATAACGCGGTAAATCTCGCGACAACCAGCCTGTTTGGCGGGACTGCCTCGACCATTTTGACCGTGTTTGTGATTATCTCCTGCCTCGGCACCCTCAATGGTCTGGTGTTGGCGACCATGCGCATTCCCTACTCGCTGGCGATCCGCAATCAGGGGCCTGCCCCCAAGTGGATGAGCCGTATCGAACCGCATCACCACATGCCAATCAACTCGGCCCTCGCGGCAGCGTTGTTGTCGGTGATCTACTCAGTGTTGTGGTACTGCAGCATCAACGAGACATTCGGTCGTTACATCGCCCTGGACGAGATGCCGATCGTGCTGATTTATGGCCTCTATCTGTTCCTCTATGTCTGGTACATGCGCACCTTTACCGAGTTGGGCTGGATAAAGCGGTTTGTGATCCCGACCTGCGCCACTCTGGGCGCGCTCATCATTCTGTATGGCGGTATCACCAATCCCAGTCTGGGGCTCTATCTGCTGGTCTCTGTGGGGGTGATTCTGCTCGGGTTGCTCTTCTACCGTAAGGAGTAACCGGGTAAGTAAGTTGAAAAAAGCGCCGAATGGCGCTTTTTTCATGTGTAAACCGTAGCATGTCGACAACTAACTGCCCAGCAACCCGAGGCGGCCCAGTTCATCCTTGAGCTGATCGAGATTGCGCTCGACGCAAGCTTCCCCCTCGTTGATGGCATCGCTGGCACGATGAAAATCCATGATGGAGAAGCTGCCAAGGCGCGGGCAGAGCTGGATCTCCGGCGGGTCACCGGCCATCCGGGCGCGGGTGATCCGCTCCTGCATGATGTTGATGGAGCCACTCATCACGCTCCACAGACCCGGGGTGGCTGGCGCGGATTCACCGCGATTGAGCCACTGGCTGAGCAGGCCACCGCTGCCGGGTTGATCCGGCTCGTCGGTCCAGGGTTGGTGCATATCGGTGTTGAGGTTGACCGCAATCACCACCTCGGCCCCCATGGCGCGGGCCAGCGAGATGGGCACCGGATTGACCACGGCACCATCGACCAGCCAGCGGTCGTTGATCCGGGTCGGGGTGAGGATCCCCGGCATGCCGCAGGAGGCGCGCACCGACTGGCGCAGCGGGCCCTGTTGCAGCCAGATTTCGCGGCCGGTATCGAGTTCGGTGGCGATGCAGGCGAAGGGGATGGGCAGATTCTCGAGATCGGGGTCCCCCAGATGGCTGGCGGCAAGGCCAAACACCTTTTCGCCGCGAAACAGACCGCCGGAGAGGGCCGGGTCGAGCAGGCTGACCACCTGCAGGCGGGTAAAGCCGCGCACCCAGGTTTCCAGCCGATCCAGTTCACCGGCGGCATAGGCGGCACCGACAAAGCTGCCGATGGAGCAGCCTGCGATCAAATCCGGTTTGATGCCGAGACGTTCAAGGGCGCGGATGACGCCGATATGGGCCCATCCTCTGGCGGCGCCGCTCCCGAGAGCGAGCCCTACGCGGGGTTTACGTGGCACGACAGTCCTCCAAAAAAGGGGTTGAGGGCTCAGCTTACTCCGAGAGTCAGGAGGCGTCACCCTGCCATCTTTCGCTGCGGTTGCGACCGTTGGCCTTGGCCTGATAGAGCGCCACATCGGCGCGGCGCACCGCTTCGTGCAGGGGAAGGTTCTCCTGGTGGGGCAGATAGCCGAGGCTGATGGTGACCTCCAGCCCGGGCTCGATGGCGGCCCAGTCGTGATCTGCCACCGCCTTTCTCAGCCGCTCCGCCAGTTCGCCGATCTGTGCGGCGTTACTGCGGCCAATTAGCAGCAGAAACTCCTCGCCACCCCAGCGGATCAGGTGATCTGTGGGTCTAAGCTGCTGCTGGCAGATCTGCACCAGCCGGATCAGTACGATATCGCCGACGGCATAGCCGAAGTTGTCATTGACCCGTTTGAAGTGATCCGCATCGAACATCAGGATCCCTGCTTGCAGCCGGGCCAGATCGCCCGCCTGTTCCAGCAGCACCAGATAGTGGCGGTTGAAGGCACCGGTGAGGGCATCGTGGCAGGAGAGGTAATTGAGCCGCTGGTTGAGGCGGTGGGATCTCAGGTTGGAGAGGGCGGCCAGCAGCATAAAGAGAATAGCGAGCAGGGTCGGCGTGGACTGGCAGAGCATGGCCCACACCAGCGGCAGCAGGGTGACGTTGTGCACCAGTCGCAGCGGGGTATCGGGGATTGCCATGGTCAGCTGCAATGCCCCTTGTTGCCACTGGTATTCATCGGTCGGCTCGGGGTCTTGCGGCACCACGGGCTGGTGTGCGCTGCTGGCCAGCACCTGATGGTACTGATTGAGCAGCAGATACTCACCCAGCGCCGGCGTAAGCTGATTGAGCTGCGATTGCAAGCGTGAAAGCAGGATGTCCATGCTGATCATCCCTACCAGCGAGCCGTCCTTGTAGAGAGACTGGGACATGGTGACCATGGTGCCCAGTCCGGCAAAATCTTCGTAAGGGCGGGAGAGAATGGTGTCCCGGCTTGGGTTGGGTGACATCAGCGCATCCTGCCAGTAGTGCTTGTCATAGATGCTGCGGGCAAAACGAAACTGGCTGGAGGGGATCCAGGGATAGAGGTAGATAAAGTTGTCCACGCCGGTGAAGTAGGCCCAGGCGATCTCGCTGCCCAGGCGCTGGCTGGCAGTGGCCAGCAAGGGCGAGAGGCTCAGGGCCAAATGAAGTTGCGCCTCCCGCGCACTGCCGGGGGGCGGCAGCGGGCCGTCACCGGTGAGGTTGCCCGCCAGTCCGGCCGGTAAATCGCCGGGGAGCTTGTCGAGGGCCAGGCCCTCTGGCAGCGCCTCGATATGGCGATAGAGCTGGCGGGTGAGCACCGACTGGGGGTCGCTGCGCAGTCGCTCTTCGGCCTGACCGCGCATCGCCTCCAGAAACACTTCGGTCTGCTTGAACCGATCCCGCAGGTAGATGGCGCTGTTGAGGGTATCGCTCTGGTAGAGGCGTTCTATCTGTTTCAGGCTTTGCCGCAAGGTCAGACCAATCAGCAGGATGACCACGGCAAACAGGAGCCAGGTCAGGCGTGTGAGAAAGCGGTGGTCAGACATTTTGGGCATAGGCAGTCAGTCGGGTTGCGAAGGAAATTGTCGTTAGTGTATGCGATGTGGCGTGAAAACAAACGGCGCGACCTGAAACAGAGTGAGCTTATCCCGCTCTTGTTACGTTTTGTCACATTTATACATAGTCACGGCATAGTCTGGGGCTAAAATGGCCCCAATCTGGATTTACCCTCTCACTCTTCATGGACTGTTCGATGAAAATGCGTATCTGGCTCGGCTTGGGCCTTCTTCTAATCGTGGTTGCCGGCGTCTGGGCGCTGCGTCACAGCGAACCCGCCGCCAAAGCACCGACCAGACAGGTCAATATCCGCACTCAAACCGTCAAGCAGAGTCTGGCCGAGCCGACCCTCAAGCTGGTGGGCAAGCTGGCGGCCAATCGCTCCGTCATCATCAGCCCCGAAGTGACCGGTCGCATCGTCAAGATTGCGGTGCAATCTGGTCAGAGCGTGGCGAAGGGGGAGACCCTGATCGCGCTGGATGCGGGCAAGCAGCAGGCGGAGCTGGCCGAGCAGAGCGCCAGCCTGCGCGACGAGAACCGCAAGCTGAGTGATATGCGCAAGCTGGTGGCCCGTGGCGCCGTGACCCAATCCGAGCTGGAGGGGCAGGAGGCCACCGTGGCCCAGGTGCAGGCACGCCTCGATGCCGCCCGCTACGAGCTCTCCCTGCGTACCCTGCAGGCGCCCTTTGCCGGCACCGTGAGCCTGATTGATCTGAGCGAAGGGGCGCTGGTCAACAGCGGCGACACCCTGCTGCATCTGGATGAACTCGACAAATTGCGCCTCGATCTGGCGGTGCCGGAGCGTTACCTCTCCCTGCTGCGCCCGGGCATGGCGGTCACCGCCACCAGTACTGCTTGGCCGGATCAGCAATTCAAAGGCACCCTCACCACCCTCGACAGCCGCGTCTCCAACGATACCCAGAACATCAAGGCGCGGGTGATGATCCCCAATGGCAACGGCCAGTTGCGCCCGGGCATGCTGCTCAATGTGGAGCTGGCACTGCCTGCCCAGCAGCTTACCCTGATCCCCGCCCAGTCGGTGGAGTACGCCGGTGAGCAGCGCTTTGTTTACCGTCTTGAGGCCGATGGCCGGGTCAAGCGGGTGCCTGTGGTGCTCGGCGAGACCGAAGGGGAGACCGTCTGGGTCACCGAGGGGCTGAAGGTCGGCGATCGCATCGTGGTCGAGGGGCTGGTCAATCTGCGTGATGGGGTGCAGGTGCGTGACCTGGCCGAGGTGAACGGCTGATGTGGCTCTCCGATATCTCAGTTCGCCGCCCGCTGGTGGCGGTGGTGCTCAGCGCCCTGCTCACCGTGTTTGGTCTGGTCGCGTTCAGCAAGTTGACGGTGCGGGAGATGCCCGATGTGCAGATCCCCTCGGTATCCATCACCACCACCTATGAGGGGGCGGCCCCCTCGGTGATGGAGAGTCAGGTCACCAAGCCCATCGAGGATCAGCTCTCCGGCATCAGCGGCATCAAGAACATCAACTCCATGACCCGCAAGGGGCGCTCGATGATCACCGTCGAGTTCAAGCTCGGCTGGAACATGGTGGAGGGGATCTCCGATGTGCGCGATGCCCTCTCCCGAGCCCGGCCACGGTTGCCCGATGATGTGGACGAACCGCTGGTGACCAAGGACAGCGGCAACGGCGATGTGGCGATCTGGCTCAACTTCAGCAGCAGCCAGATGGATCGCACCGCCATGACCGACTACGCCAACCGCGTGCTGGTCGACCCCCTGAGTCTGGTGGACGGGGTGAGCGAAGTGGCGCTCTCCGGCGATCTCACCCAGGTGATGTATGTGCGGCTGCGCCCTGCCGACATGGCCGCCCGTGGCATCACGGTGAGCGATGTGGAAGAGGCCCTCAAGCGCGAGAATATCGAGCTGCCGGGGGGGGAGATCCGCAACAACTCCATGACCATGGCGGTGCAGATCGCTCGTCTCTACCACACAGCGGAAGATTTCCAGCAACTGCAAGTCACCACTGCCGCCAACGGCCAGAGCGTCTATCTGGCCGATATCGCCGACGTGGAGGTGGGAGCCAAGAACGAAGACAGCGCCTATCAGCG
Source organism: Aeromonas sp. Y311-2 (assembly GCF_027706025.1). NCBI lineage: Bacteria > Pseudomonadati > Pseudomonadota > Gammaproteobacteria > Aeromonadales > Aeromonadaceae > Aeromonas > Aeromonas sp. Y311-2. The sequence continues at coordinate 185,758 of NZ_JAPDCL010000004.1, forward strand.
CAACGGCAAAGAGAGTCTGGGTATCGGCATCGTCGCCCAGTCCACCGCCAACCCGCTGGCAGTGGCGCAGGGGATCGAGAAGAAACTCGGCGAGATGCAGCGCTTCCTGCCGGAGGGGGCCAAGCTCGAGGTGGATTACGACTCCACCATCTTTATCAAGCAGTCCATCGACGAGGTGTACGAGACCCTGGCCATCTGCGCCGTGCTGGTGGTGGCGGTGCTCTATCTGTTCCTCGGGCAGGGGCGCACCACGCTCATTCCTGCCATTACGGTGCCGGTATCGCTGATATCAGCCTTTATCGGCGCCTGGTATTTCGGCTTTTCCATCAACCTCATCACCTTGCTGGCCCTTATTCTCGCCATCGGCCTGGTGGTGGATGATGCCATCGTGGTGGTGGAGAACATCCACCACCATCTGCAGCGGGGGGAACCGCCGCTGCTGGCCGCCTGGCACGGCACCCGCGAGGTGGGCTTTGCGGTCATCGCCACCACCGCCGTGCTGGTGATGGTGTTTGTCCCCATCGCCTTTATGGATGGCATGGTGGGGCGGCTCTTTACCGAGTTTGCGATATTGCTATCGCTCGCGGTGCTCTGCTCCTCGCTGGTGGCGCTGACCCTCACCCCGGCCATGGGCTCCTGGCTGATGCGCCCGCTGGATAAACCGAACCGACTCACCGCCGGGCTCGATCGCGGGCTCGGCTGGCTGGAGGGGCACTATCGCCACCTGCTGGCGTGGGTGCTGCGTCGCTCCCGCTGGACGCCGCTGGTGCTGCTGCTCTGTCTGGGCGGTATCGGTGCCCTCTTTACCCAGCTGCCGACCAGCCTTACCCCGACCGAGGATCGCGGCGTCATCTATGTCTTCGTCAAGGGGGCAGAGGGGACCAGCATCGAGCGGATGAAGCGTAACATGCAGCAGGTGGAGTCCGCCATCATGCCGATGCTGGGCAAAGGGGTGGTGCAGGCGCTGAGCTTCAGTACCCCCGCCTTTGGCCGTGGCGGCGATCAGACCGGTATGGTGATCATCCAGCTCACCGACTGGGCGGAGCGCGACGTCACCGCCACCGAGTTCTCCCGCTCGCTGGGTGCCAAGCTCTCCGGCATTCCCGATGTGATGATCCGCACCTTCCAGCCCGGATTCCGCGGTGGCTCCACCGCACCGGTGCAGTTCGTGCTGCAGGGTAACGACTATGCCGAGCTCTACCAGCAAGGGTTGGCGCTGCAACAGGCGGCGCAGGGCAGCGGCCTGATGCTGAGCCCGGATCTCGACTATGCCGAGAAGACTCCCGAACTGCAGGTGACCATCAATCGCGACAGCGCCAGCCAGCTTGGCATTCCGGTCTCCACCGTGGCCAACAGCTTGCAGACCTTGTTGGGCGGGGCGAGCAAGACCACCTATGTGGACAGGGGCGAGGAGTATGACGTCTACCTGCGCGGCAACCAGACCGAGTTCAACGGCATCTCGGATCTCGGTCGAATCTATCTAAAGGCCGCCAACGGCGAGATGGTCAGTCTCTCGACCCTGGCGACCGTCAAGCAGGTGGCGACTGCCAACCGCCTCAACCACTACCAGCGGCAAAAAGCGATCACCCTGACCGCCGATGTGCACCCTGACCACACTCTGGGTGAGGCCCTCGATTTCCTCGATGGCTGGGCCAACGACAACCTGCCCACCGGCATGACGGTGGATTACACCGGTGATTCCAAGGATTACCGCGACAATCAGGGAGAGATGGTGCTGGTCTTTGGCCTCGCCCTGCTGGTGGTCTATCTGGTGCTGGTGGCCCAGTTCGAGAGCACCCTGACCCCGGCGGTGGTGATGGTGACGGTGCCGCTCGGCATCTTCGGTGGCCTGCTCGGCCTCTGGCTGACGGGGCAGGAGATGAGCATCTACAGCCAGATCGGGATGATCATGCTGATCGGTATGGTGACCAAGAACGGCATCCTCATCGTCGAGTTCATCAACCAGTTGCGCCAGCGCGGCGAAGGGTTCGAGGAGGCGATCATCGCAGGCTCGGTGCGCCGCTTGCGCCCTATCCTGATGACTTCGCTCACCGCCATTATCGGCGCTGTGCCGCTGATGCTCTCCATGGGGGCAGGCTACGAGAGCCGGATGGCGGTGGGAACCGTGGTCTTCTTCGGATTGTCGCTGGCGACCCTGGTTACCCTGCTGGTGGTGCCCGCCATCTACCATCTGATCGCCCGCCACGCCGGCATGACAGGGGCGCGGGATCAGCAGGTAGACGAAGCGCTGGCCGCCAAGGGGGCTGGGGAGTCGCAGCCTCCGGCGCCCTGATCAGCGCCTTGACCTGAATCCTGGTCTGAACCCTGACCTGCGCGCTCAAGCGGGGGCCAGTTATCAGCCTCATCATCACAAGGGCGCCTGCGGGCGCCCTTGCTATTGCGGGCGGCGGCCTATTCCGCGGGATCTATAGGGACAAAAAGCCATCGCCCCCCTTGGCCGCAACCGGTATAATGCGCGACCCGAATTTTTCCAGGTGTTCAAAATGCAGCCGGTACCCAACCTTTTCTCCTATCCCCGCTATTGGGCCGAGTGCTACGGCACGGCGCCCTTCCTGCCCATGTCCCGCAAAGAGATGGACAAGCTCGGTTGGGACAGCTGCGACGTCATTCTGGTGACGGGGGATGCCTACGTGGATCACCCGAGTTTCGGCATGGCGGTCATCGGCCGCATGCTCGAAGCGCAGGGCTTTCGGGTCGGCATCATCGCCCAGCCGGACTGGTCATCGAAGGATGACTTTATGCGTCTGGGCAAACCGAACCTCTTCTTCGGGGTGACCGCGGGCAACATGGACTCCATGATCAACCGCTACACCTCCGACAAGAAGCTGCGCCACGACGACGCCTACACCCCGGGGGATGTGGGCGGCAAGCGGCCGGATCGCGCCACCCTGGTCTATACCCAGCGCTGTAAAGAAGCCTTCAAAGAGGTGCCCGTCGTTATCGGCGGCATCGAAGCTTCCTTACGCCGTATCGCCCACTACGACTACTGGTCCGAGACCATCCGCCGCTCCATCCTGCTCGATGCCAAGGCCGATATCCTCATCTACGGCAACGCCGAGCGGCCGCTGGTGGAAGTGGCCCACCGCATCGCAGCGGGGGAGACCATCGACACCATGCAGGATATTCGCGGCACCGCCGTCATCCGCAAGGAGCCGCTGCCGGGCTGGAAAGGGGTGGATTCGAGCAAGCTCGACCAGATTGGCCGCATCGATCCCATCATGAACCCCTATATGGAAGGGGCACCCTGCTCGGATGACGCCACTGAAGCGGCCCCTGCCGCGCAGGAGGCCCAGCCTGTGCTGGTGCAGCCGGCCAAGCCCAAGCCGTGGGAAAAAACCTATGTGAAGCTGCCGGCGTTCGAGCGCGTGAAAGAGGACAAGGTGCTCTACGCCCACGCCTCGCGCATTCTGCACCACGAGACCAACCCCGGCTGCGCCCGCGCCCTGTCGCAGGCCCACGGCGATCGCATCGTCTGGGTCAACCCGCCCGCCTTCCCGCTCGAAACCGAGGAGATGGACGGCGTATTCGGCCTGCCCTACCAGCGGGTGCCGCACCCGGCCTATGGCAACGAGAAGATCCCCGCCTTCGAGATGATCAAAACCTCGGTCAACATCATGCGCGGCTGCTTTGGCGGCTGCTCCTTCTGCTCCATCACCGAGCACGAAGGGCGCATCATCCAGAGCCGCTCGGAAGAGTCGATCTTGAAAGAAATCGAAGATATCCGCGACAAGGTGCCGGGCTTTACCGGGGTCATCTCGGATCTCGGCGGCCCCACCGCCAACATGTACAAGCTGCGCTGCAAGAGCCCCAAGGCCGAGCAGACCTGCCGTCGCGCCTCCTGTGTCTGGCCCACCATCTGCCCGCACATGGACACCGACCACAGCCCGACCATCAACCTCTATCGCAAGGCGCGCGACCTCAAGGGGATCAAGAAGATCCTCATCGCCTCCGGCGTGCGTTACGACATCGCGGTCGAAGATCCCCGCTATATCAAGGAGCTGGCCAAGTACCACGTCGGCGGCTACCTCAAGATCGCGCCAGAACACACCGAGGAGGGGCCCCTCTCCAAGATGATGAAGCCGGGCATGGGCAGCTACTACCAGTTCAAGGAGCTGTTCGACAAATACTCCAAAGAGGCGGGCAAGCAGCAGTACCTGATCCCCTACTTTATCTCTGCCCACCCGGGCACCACAGATGAAGACATGATTAATCTGGCGCTCTGGGTCAAAGAGAATCGCTTCAAGCTCGATCAGGTGCAGAACTTCTACCCGTCGCCGCTCGCCAACGCCACCACCATGTATTACACGGAGAAAAACCCGTTAAACAAGGTGAGCCGCGAGGGGGGCGATGTCTTTGTCGCCAAGGGCGAGCGCCGTCGCCGCCTGCACAAGGCGCTGCTGCGCTACCACGACCCCGCAGGCTGGCCGATGATCCGCGAAGCCCTGCTCGCCATGGGCAAGGGCCACCTGATTGGCAACGGCCCCTGCTGTCTGGTGCCAGCGGAAGGTCGCAACGAACGCGCCGCCAGCGGCAAGGGGCTGAAACCGGCCCTGACTCGCCACAGTAACATTGCCCATCAGCGCGGCAACGGTGCTGGCAACAAGCCGACGGGCGGCAAGCCGGTGGGCTCCCAGCTGCAGAAAGGGGCAGCTAACGGCAAACCGGCCGCACAGGGCGAAGGCAAGAGTGCGGGCCAGAATGCGGGTAAGAGCAAACCTGCCGGAAAACCTGCCCATAAGGGTAAGACCCCGACCCGCGCAGGCTCTGCCAAGCCGGGCGCCAAACCTACCGCTCAAGGGGGCAAGCCTGCGGCTAAAGGCAATGGTGCCAAGCGACCGGCGCGGTAAGTTTTCCTGATTGGAAAATGATAAAAATAAAAAGGCGACCAGATGGTCGCCTTTTTATTTCTACGCGAGTGTTATAACAGTTTTGTTTATGTTTTTTGATGCGTGTGTTTTTACCAACGCTCTCCCAGACTACCATCTCTTAAATAATATTTTTTCCCATCAAGAATACTCTTTATGACGGATTGAATATGAATTGGTTGTGTTTCTATAATTACATTTCTTGCATGTTCTTTTAGTTTTTCGATATTGATCATGTCATAAAAATCATTTTTCTCAATCTGTACATAGGGCCCATTAGTAGAATCGCTACCAGAGTTCCCAATAATCTCTGCAACTCTAATAATGCCACCTTTAGAATTTAAAGTATCAACAATGTATTGAGCGGCTTTTATTTCTGATGACCTTTTTAGTTCAAAGAAAATATGAGATTCCAAGTGGTTTTTAATGAACCTTTTACTCGAAAGGGCTCGAGTCGCTACATATTGGAAGATATCTTCCAACTCTTTTAGCTCGGCTTCATTGACCCATTTGGTTTCATTGTGCTCACCATTATATTGCCCTCTAATTTTATATAGTATATCCCCCCCTAAGGGGGCACTACATTCTCGCTCGATAAGTCTCTTTATTAGTGAGTACTTATCATCATAATCAGATATGATTTTATTTGTAAGCCAGTTTATCTGACGATAAATATCCCTTGATAGAAATCCATAGTTCCCTTCAAGTTCTACCTTTAACTTTTCTGAGTTTAAAAGACAATCGTAAATACAAGTTAGAATATCAAAGCTATCGTCTTTGCATCTTGATGAGTAATTCATCATCATTTCAAAAAAACGTTCATCCGCATCGTCTTTAAGTAATTCATTGATGAATTCCATCCTATCAACATCTCCATTTATGAACTCTAATATATCCTTGTCAGATATATATCCTACTGGAGTTTTATAATGGAATGCTACATATAGTCGCTGCGGAGATGATACTCTTCCAGCTGCATCCCCATCTGAAACACTATAATGTGAGTATCCACCGCTATTGAGTAAAGGAAATATATCGCCTATTAGTCCAGATATCAGTGCTTGATCGCTTGCATTAAAATTCTCAAGTAAATTATTCCTCTCACTTTCAAATTTCTTTGCTACATCACTTGCTTTATTCATCATCAAGCCATCATTTTCAAATCTCTTTCCTATGTAAGCTTCAGGTGTACACTTTATATGTTCATAAATAGCATTTGCTTTAGTTGCGATAATGGATAAAGAAAATAGGTCTGCAAAGCATACTTGGCCTTCAATCTGTTCTAATACAAATCGTAAATGATTAAAGCATCTTTTTAGTTCCCGTGGGTTTTTAATGAGATGTTTGAAATACATGTGGTAAATCCAACTTAGCCTCTCTTGGTCTTGCTCGAATTGCCGTGTCAGATTTATCTGATTGAGATTGTCTAGCTCAATATTTGTTAACTCATTCATCCCTTTTTCAGAAATAACTGGCAAGGGAACTCTGAGTTGAATAATTTTATTTATATACTCATGAGAATTAATTATGTCATTCTTGTCTAGTACAGAGGTCAGGTATTTAGGGTCAAAGGCTAATAAAAAAGATGTGCTTGGGAAATCTGCAACAGCTTTGACTAGTCGGAGAACTTGAAATGTTTCTACTGGTGTTAGCCGATCAATATCATCGATAATAACAACGATGGGTCTATTGATCTTTGAAATCGCGTTGATGACACTGTGCTTTTTACCAAGTAAATCCAGTTTTTTTAGTTCTGCGATTTTTTTCGTTGTATTCCCGAAATTTGAAAAAACATTTCCAATTATTGATGCCCAAGGTTCAGCGCCAGGGACTAGTTTAGCAATGTTGAATAAGCTGGAATAAGCAATCAGTTCCTTGGATGCTTTCAATGTATCTTCTGATGCATCTCTGATGTTTAACTGGGCTGAAAATTGTAATAAAAAATCCTGAATTAAAGACTCTGGTTTTCCAGCTAGCCATGGATTGTATTCTACGATTATTGGGAAGCTTTCTTTCTCATTCAGTGCACCTTTAACAAGATTTATTACAGATGTTTTCCCATACCCCCATTCACCTTCTAGAGAAACAGTCAGGCTGCTTTCTCCGTGATTTAATAATAAGATGCTTGCAAGGTTGTTAGCAAAATCAGACCTGTTTAACAAGTCCGGATCATTATAACCACCATGAATAGGCTGATCGTTATGATATTTTCCCATTTTTTTGCCTGTATTAGATTATTGTGACTAGTAATTGACGTTATAAAATGAGAGATCAGGGGCATTCATCATTTCTAGTGAAAGAGTAAGTCCATGAAAATCTATACGGCCCGTGGATGACTGCTTCCAATATGCTCCCTTGACCCGCGCTGGCAGCAACCCATCGCAGTTCAACAGGTTCTGAATGGCCATGGTAAGCCAAACGAAACTGCCGAGGCGAGGCTTAAGTTGACTTAACTATCAGAAATTAATCATTTTTTGCGCTTGATCAGCAAATGGAACTGGAAGGTGGCTTTATCGCCATATCCCGCTTTGGCAAGCAGGGAAGGGGAGTGAATAGGGGCGACCTGCTGGTCGCCCCTTGTGATTGCCATATCCGGCGCGCGAAGGGTTAGCCGTTATAGCCGTAGCAGCGCTTGAGCTCCTCGAAATCGTAGTAGTGGCTGCCGCTTTGGTAGGGTTGGCAGCCCGTCTTAAAGGCGATCTCCTTTTCGTTGTAGAGCATCTTGACCAGCACTTGCCGCTGCTCGTTCTGGTAGATATCCCACTGAATATTGGCGGTATAGGGGGAGACCCAGCCGCCGCGCCACTCGTTGTTCTGCTGGCTGAACAGCTGATCCGGGCTGGCTCCTTGACGGCTCCCTTCCAGCTTCATCAGGGCGGCGAGGGGGATAATGGCCTCGGCGTGGGCAAAGCGCAGGGTGGCCCGTCGGCTCTGCTCGCCCTCCACCACCTGACGCTGCACCTCCCCAAACAGGCCGTCGAGCAGCGGCTGGGCAATGGCGTAGGGGGCGCTCTGGTTGGCAAAGCTCGGCCCCTTCTCGTAGAAATCTTCCGCATCGGAGAGGTAGGAGAACCAGGCAGACTCCTGTGGGGTCAGGAACTGCTCCAGCGCCCAAGGTTCGCTGCCCTGAGCCTGCGCTTCGCGGATCATGCCGGGGCCGATGATAAAGAGGTTGTAGAGCATCAGGGCGGCATCCACCTCGTCGCGCACATAGGTCATGCCGCCATCTTCCGGGTTGACGGCGACAAACTCGACGCCGCCCGCCAGATAGTCGACAAACCCCTTGCTGTAGATACGCTCCAGCATGCTGCGGGCCATCTCTTTGGTTTTGCTCAGGTTTTTAAGCTGATCCAGCGCCCTGGCCAGCTCGGGGGCCGGGGCGATTCCTGCATCTTCGTCGCCGATAAAGCGCTGGTAGCTCTCATAGGCGGGCAGGTAGCGGGCGTAATCCCCCTCGGGCGTGGTCTTGTGGAAGTAGAGCTCGAACTTGTTGATCAGCTTTTTGTCGATTTTCGAGGGGTCATCCTGCGTGAGGTAGCACTGCGCCGAGTCGCTGACATAGCTCACGTTGCGCTTGAGGCTCTCCATAAAGTAGAAGGCGCTTTCGTTGGCCCTGTCCTTGCCCGAGGTGATCACCTTGATGCAGTGGGGCTCGCTGCTGTTGAGCAGGGTCGGCAGCCGCGCCGCCAGCCGGGTAGCGAGGTTGGCGTGCTCCTCCTTGCCCAGCGCCGAGAGCAGGCCGTAACCCAGTTTCTGGTTGGCGGCCGTCACCAGATCGACCTTGCCTCCCAGCCCCTGCCCGAGGGGGGTGAGCGCCCCCTGACGCTGCGCCTCTTCCCATACCAGCTTGGTCAGCACGTCATATTTCGGGCTGGAGAGGGAGCGCGAGCCGTGGCGCGCCACCATTTCGGTAAAGACCGGGCTGAACCCCTGGGGCGCTGGCTCGTAGCTCTCCGCCTGCTGCTGCGGGCTGTAGACCGCTTTGGTGCTGTATTGGTAGGCGGTTTTGCCCTGGCTGTCGGCAGACGATTCGTTCTCTGACTGGCAGCCGCCAAGCAAGACCAGCGAGACGGCCAAAGCCACATAAGAAGAGCGCGGGAAAGTCATGATGTTCCTTATCTATCCATATGAGAAATAAGTGAAAAACTCTATGGCTTGAAAATGACCGCGGGATGTCAGCCAGATGACAGGCTGATGACTGTTGTGAATGCCATTAGCAGGATGACAGGCGTGGCGAGCATGCCCATCAGGGAGCGCTTCTGTTATCTTGGCCTGCCCGATAGATGGGCTTGGGGCCCGTTCATGACGTGTTTGGCAGGAGCAATCAGATGGCAATAAAAACGCGATCCCGCAGGGAGAAGGTGGGCAGCAATGAAAATAACAAGGGCAACCGGTTGGTCGCCCTTGTGTGATGGGGTTGAAGCGTGGAGCTCTGCCTGTGGATGTGACGGTTACTGCAAATCCGTGCTCAGGCTGGGGGCTCCGAAGTTCACCAGAGTGGCATCGGAGTGCTCGAAGTACTGTGACCAGAAGTCACCAAGTGCATCCATGGTCTTGCCGGAACGATAGGCATGCTTCACCGCGTCTGTCACCAGACCGGCGCCCGTGACGTAGACTCGAGCGCCTTGCAGATCGGCAAACAGCCCCTTGCTCTTGGCCTGCTTGAGCTCGTTGCCGACATTGAGCTGCTTGATCTTGTTGGTGGCATAGAAACTGGTGTAATCGGAGTGCTCCAGCATGTCCGAAATGAGGAACACGACGCGGTCACTGACGCCTTGCTCGGCCTTCATATCCTCACCCACTTTTCGCAGCGAGTTCATGATTTCGCTCTTGGGGATGTCTTGGCGGGCATCACGCAGTGCTTTCACGAACTGTTTGCCAAAGCCGTTACGAAAGACCTTGGTCTGCGTCGTCAGGCAGGTGTCCAGACCGCGCAATTTACGCATGCTGACATCGTCCCGGACTTCCCCTTCCAGCGGCATATCCAGTTGCCCCGCATAAGTCAGGCGAAGGTATTCACCAGGCAAGAAGGCGGAGAAGGTATAGAGCTTGACGCGATCACCGGCTTGGACGAACCGTTCGATCTGCCCCCAACTGCTTCGTTGCAGGTCTTCAGGCATCGGAATGGTCTGGTCGATGATGACTACCAGCTCGCGGCCGGTGCCCGCAGGTTTCATGTCGGCCAGGCCATTACGCTCATAGCAGCTCTGTATGTCGTTACGCTCGGCCGCCAACGCTGCACAAGGCAGCGTCAACGCCAGTAGCAATATATGGGTGATCTTCACGATTAGGCACTCTGCTTGGCGGGAAAGAGGCCCAGGGTCTTGAGGGCCATCTGCTGCTCACGGATATCACGCAACTGAGCTTCATCAACACCCAGTGCGCGGCTGGCCGCGGCCAGGCTCTCTTCGGGCAGGCCAGTGACATCATGGAAATCGGCGGCCTTGACGCTAGGTCCGGCTTGGCTGGGGGCATCAGTGGTTGATAGGACCTCCGTTTCTGCTTGAGCAACCGCAGGTTGTACGGCCGGTGCAACCTCGGCTTGCGCTGCCGGAGTTGCCTGAGGGGCAACCTTGGATGGTACAGTGCTCGGCCTTTCAATAAAGGCCAGGAAGTTACGACGGGCAGATTTCTCCCCTTCCAGCGCACCTAGCACAGCAGAGTTGGTATGGTCACGGCTCGACAACAGGGTCTGCAAACGGCGGAGTTTGTCATCGGCATGGCTGGCAATCGCAGTGCGTTGCTGGTCCATCGCGTCCAGCATCTCCTCGGCAGTCGCATACTCGTGAGTCAGACGCCAGGCTGTTTTGGAATGGGTGCCCGCAAAATGGTATTTGCTGGCAAGCCAGATGCTGATCCCCTGGATGGCGATGTAGATGAGCGACAGCATGACGTAGGTGGTCAGGCTGGCCTCACGGATTGCCTGCATCTTGTCTTCGATGGTGGCTTCTTCCGCCTCGTTGTTGATTGCCTGAGACTCTTCCGGCAGGTCAAATGGCGAACTCATGCTGCTGTCATGCTGGGCCGTTGTTTCTGCACGCATGTTGTTGACCATCTCGGTTTCGATGCTATCGAGGGTCGCGGAGCGTACCACGAAGGCGCCAACAGCCATGCAGGCAACAAATGAAGCACAGACAATCAGCCAGACAAACTTGCGGCTAACATTGGAATTCACATCCTTCAGGCGTGCCAGCAGCTGTTCATAGTCAGGTTTGTCAGAATCCGAGAAGGAGTCTTCCAGATTGATGGCCTTGTTTGCCTTGAGGGTACGAGAGCGTTTGGATGGCTCTTCCCCTTGCCACCAGTGGCGCGCACGGGCTATCAGACTGTTGTGATGCAGGGAGTGCCCGGCAACTTCCGCTAGAAATGCGGATGCGACGGCAAGCAATAGCGCAGTCGCGGCCGCCAGCAGGTGACGGTCATTGGTTGATGCATCCATGTTCATCCAACCTGCGAGCACGTAGGCAAACCCCATTGCCTCGACCAGTACCAGTACTAGCACCAAGGCCAGAACCCACGCAGGGCGCGGGGAACGACCAGCCTCTCCTGCCTTGGCCAGGTAGTCGAGGGAGGCGTTGTAGGCATCTGTTCCTTTTAAATGCTTCTTGTATTCGCGGTAATACACATTGGACAGGGTCACTTCATGGTTGATCCAGCCATTTCCATCGACCGATGCGGGTTTGCGCGCTAGGCGAGCAACGGTGCCGATGAGAGGGAGGCTATGCCATACCCGGATCAGGAAGTAGGAGACATTCTCCCAATGCCGCCATACCACAACGGCACTGATGAGGAATGAAACAAGGCCAACGGTCAGCATCTGGTTGGCGAGGATCAGCGCTTTGAGCGCTGCCAAAGAAAAGTCTTCCACTAAGTTTCTCCGTATTCTTATTTGGAATGGGTGGCGGGAATGGGCTTGTAGGAGGCAACATAAGCCTCGGAACCTGCTGGATAGAACAGGGCTCCCTGGCTTACCTGGGCGTTGCCTTTGCTGAACACGAGATCCATGCAGGACACAGATGCCTTGGGATCGCTGGTGAAGAGGCGGTAAAGCACTTCACTTTCTCCCTCATAGGTGTTGGCCACTGCCTTGAGGGTTTGAGGCTTCTTCTGATTCGAAGATTTGTAACCCTGAACCACCTGCAGGATCGGTTGACGATCGACCTTGGCGTTGTCACGCAAGATGGAAACCGGAGAAACAGTCACCAGGTGGCCGTTGACGGTATTGGCCCAGACACGATTGTTATAGCCGGGCATGTACTCCTTGGTGGCATGACGTGGGAGAGGTTTGTCGTCCGCCATGCTCAGTACCTGGCCAGCACTGCGCGGCTTATCTGCCTCACAGCTCGACATCGGCATGTCGCTTGCGTATGCGCTGCTAATGAGTGCAAAACCGCTCGCTTTGGGCTTGATGTTCTGAGCCATGTTCCACTGATAGGTTTCAGCAGGCTTGCCGCCGAAGTCCACCGCTGCCTTGGCGTTGGGGGCGGCCTTGGTCATGCTGGTGTCTGGAGCGCTCTGCTTGGCTGTTGTGTGACGAGGTGCTGTTTGCGACGTGGTCGTCACCTTGCCTGAACCGCTTGCGGACTGAGCCGCAGGTCTGGTCGCAGCCACACGAGGTTTGGCGGTCTCGGAAGTCCCATAACGCAGATATCGGGTATTGCTCTCTTCGGATTGGGCTCGCATGACCAAGGCCTGCTCGTTTGCCAGTTCTACAATTTCGACCCGGCGATTCTGACCGCGAAGCAAGGGATCACTGTTGTCTGCTATAGGGCGAGAAGAACCAGCACCTTGATAATAAATGGAAGAGGCCGGGATACCCGATGCGACCAAGATCTTGCCGACGGCTCTTGCCCGTTGCTCGGACAGTCGCAGATTCAGTTCTGCAGGGCCGGTGGCGTCACTGTGGCCAACGAGGAGAATGCGGCGCGCATTCGAGGCGTCAGCGGCGGCGGGTTTGGAATAGAGCTGGGCCAGTTTTGTGACCACTCGCAGACCGCTCTCTGTCAATTGAGCAGAGCCAATTGCAAACATGCCGGAATCGGGTATCTGAGCTACCAGTCCTGCATCCTGTGGCACTCCCGTAACTGCAGATGGCTCGGCAACGGTCAGTTTCTCGGTGGCAATGTTGAGATTTTCTTCCTTGGCTATCCGGTCAAGCTCTTGTAGCCGTGACTGCCACATATAACCTGCAGCACAGCCTAGCGCCCCCCCGATGGCACCCCCTGCAACAGCACCTTTCTTTCCGTTGAGCGCGTAGCCTGCAGCGCCCCCGGCTATAATGCCAGCCCCACAAAGAACCGGCATACCGTAATCTTTGCCAATGTCATTGACAGTAGATTTGAAATTCTGCATCTGCTGAGAACTGCAACCAACAGCCACGATCAGCACACAGCTGATAGGCGCAAGACGAAACGATTTATCCATAGCTATTCCTTGCCATTTTTATTTAATAGCGAGATTTAGACATACCAATAAAGTCGGCATCGAAGCTTCTTCGGGGGCGGTAAAATATCGACAGCTATTGACTTTGGACGCATTAGCGCTGGCAGCTTTTGATTATCAGCGCTCAATGCATTAATTCACTTCAATTGCTGTGTCTTATATGACCTGATTATCAGAAGAGGCAATATCTATGCGTTCTTATAGGTATCGAGTGGCTATGATAAGCCAAATGAAGCTGTGCAAGCGAGAGCAAAAGTGATGTAACCATCAGAAAAGCTTCGCCTTTTAAAATCTGTTATCAAGTTGTTTTTTATTAGTGACGGGAGGGGCTCTCATGTGGTTTGTGAAATGTCAGCTCTCTTCGGGCCATATTGGTTTGAGATACAGTCAAGACGGATCATGGGCGATGGCAACCTACTGCCTGACTTCTTGCCCCTTGGCGTTCTGCAGGGTGTGAAACAGGTAGTGTTCGTCCCGATCGTAATAGACGGTAATGGTGTGGCGCTGGGTGTAGTCCGCCGCGACCCCGGCTACTGTCATCGGCACCAGGATCAGCTCCCCCAGCCCCAATGTCACGGCGCTCGCCGTGGCCTGGCCATTGCCGTCAGCGCGCTTGTGGATCTTGCCGAGCACGGTAAAGCGATCGCAGCCCTGCACCTTATCCTCGGTCAGAAAGGCGGCCTGCTGGCAATGCTGGGGCTCGCCCAGCTCGGCGCGAATGGTCGCGCGGGTTTCCTCCGATACAAGGGTGTTGCGAAAGCGCCCCGCGTAGTGATCGATGGCGGCGGCACAGCCGCTTAGTAGCCAAATCAGCAGCAGCGGTGTGAGCCGCAGGCAGGCGCGTATCATGGGCGGGTCCCGCCCTCTGCCAGAGGCGCATCACCCCTCCGCCCGGGTTCGCTGCGATGCAAAAAGGTGGTCAGGGTATCGCGCGGCGGCGTGATGCCACACTGCACCAGAATCCGCCCGATGGCTCCCCTGTGATAGCCGCCATGAGTTACCAGATGGAGCAGCATTTCATCGCGGCTCATCTGCCCCTTGTCACCATCGACAAAGTGAAACGAGAGCGGGGTTGCCCCCTCTTGCGGGCTCAGCGCTGCGACGTAATCCACCAGCCAGTTATCCAGCTTGGTGACTGCGCTGCGCAGGGCGGTGAGGGTCGGTGTCTCCGGCGTATTGGTGGCGGTAAAACCATGGTTTTCCCCCAGCAGATTGGCCTTGAAGATGGCATCGACCACATGGATATGGTTGAAGATCCTGAGGCAGGTGTGGTGGGCCTCGCCATATTGCTGCGCATCGAGCATGGCGATGGCATCCAGCAGCTCGCTATCGGCCCAGCGTTTGTAGTGAAAGAGGGATTGCAGTGTCTTGTTGCTCATCGCGTCCTTGCCTTTGTCGCTTCGTGAAGTGCGGCATGGTAGCCAAAATGGGCTCAATACGAAACCCGTTCTGCTGCTGTTCTGCCCCCCGTTATAGAAAAAGCCCCGAGAGCAGAGCTTTCGGGGAAGAGGAAAAACATCGAAAAGGAATTACAAAGGCATTGGGATCACACCTGAACCGGATCAGGCATCGACATAGAGCACCTGGCCGCTAATAAAGCCATCGACGGAGCGCTCAAACGCCTTGCCGACCAGGGCGCCCGGCACCGGCTGGAAGCCCGGCATCATCTCGCCATATACGTCCCACGCCTCTTCCAGTACGGTCGGGTTGACCACATTGATGCGAATGCCACGGGGCAGCTCGTGGGCCACGCACTGGACAAAGGTATCGATGGCGCCGCTGGTGGTGGCATCGGCAATGGCCAGCGGGATCGGCTTGATATTGAGGATGCCGGAGATCAGAGTGAAGGATCCCCCCTGATTGATGTAGTTGAGGCCGATATTGACCAGATTGATCTGCCCCATCAGCTTGCTCTGGATGGTGGTTTGCCACTGCTCGTCGCTCAGCTCGCCAAAGGGGGCGTATTCGCAATAGCCGGCGGTATTGACCACTGCATCGAAGGAACCCACGTTTTGGTAGAGCCGTTCGATAGACTCTCGGCTGGTGATATCCACCTGAAAATCACACCCCTCGCCGGAGCGGCTGGCGGTAATGACCTTGTGCTTGCCCAGACCACTGAGGGCGGCTTGCCCCATTTTCCCCTGAGCACCAATCAGAATGACTGTTTTCATCGTTAACCTCGCTTTGCTGGAATAGCTGCAAGGTTAGAGAGCTACTGATACAATGTAAATCATGAGTTATTTGTATGTGATACAACTGAAATTGGTGAGGTGAGGGTGGAGAAGATCGATATCAGGCAGATGAGGGTGCTGGTGCTGCTGGTCAGATACAAGAGCGTGTCGCGGGTGGCCGAGCTGCTGGAGATCTCCCAACAGGGGGTGAGCAGCCATCTGAAAAAGCTGCGCGATCTCTTTCCCGCCGAGCTCTTTATCCGCCAGAGCGCCGGGTTGCAGCCGACCGACTACGCTTGCCAGCTGGCCGACAAGTTCGAGCAGATCCTGACCGATATCGACGGGGTCTTTGTGGCTGCCCCCTTCGATCCCGCCAGCAGCCAGCGCACCTTCAGGGTGATGGCCAACGAATATGCCCAGCTCGCCATTATCCCAAGGCTGGCAAGCGCCCTGCGCACTCAGGCACCTTCCATCCGGCTCGATGTGGTGGACTTTCAGGCCGAGCTGCATCTGGAGGCGCTGGCCAGCGGCGAGGTCGATCTGGTGATTGGCTTTGATGCCTATCTCGACCCGGGGTTGCTGCGCACCACCCTGCGCCGGGATCACTACTGCTGCGTGCTGCGCCGCGACTCCCGATATCTGCCGGACAACGCACCGCAGGATCTGGCGGCCATCCCCTTTGTGCAGTTTGCCAACAGCGTCGGCAATTTCGAAGGGCAGATGAGCCCGCAGCAGGTTGCCAGCGCGGCGGTGGCGACGCTCCCCTGTTACACCTCGCTGCAAGCCTTTATGTCGGTCAATGACGTGGCGGCCTGCATTCCATCGGCCGTCGCCACCCTCGGCGATTTTCGCATGCTGGAGCTGGCCGGGGCGCCGCAGCAGTTCGAGGTGGTGGTTGGCAGACACCGCAAAAGTCAGGGCAATCTCGCCATCGAGTGGCTGGCCGAGGTGATCAAGTCGGTCTGCGATCTTGCCATGCCCAAATAACGTTGCCGTTTGCACAGAACTGCACACGCCAGCCAGTTTGCTAACGGCAGGCTGGATCTGCGGGACAAATCCTGCGATGGTGCGGGCAGTTATCCGCTTGTCCCGTTATCGAGTGAAAAGGAGTTGAGATGCGCATTGCCATGATTGGTCTGGGGGATATCGCCCAAAAAGCCTATCTGCCGCTGCTGGCGAGCGATGAGCGGGTCACCCCGCTGCTCTGCACCCGCAATCCGGCAGTGCTGGAAAAGCTGGCCCGCCAGTATCGGATCGCCGAGTGTTTTACCGATGTGGCGGCCATGCTGGCCAGCCGCCCCGATGCCGTGATGATCCACGCCGCCACCGCCGTTCACCGCGAGTTGGCCGAGCAGTGCCTGCGCTCAGGGCTCCCCACCTTTGTCGACAAGCCCCTGTGCGGCAATCTGGCCGAGGCAGAAGCGCTGGCCAACCTCGCTATCGCGCAAGATTGCCCCCTCTTTACCGGCTTCAACCGCCGCTATCTGCCCGCCATGGCCGAGGCGCGGGCCCAGCCGCTTACCGAGCTCAACTGGCAGAAACACCGCTTCGCCCTGCCGGGCAAGGCGCGGGATTTTATGTTCGACGACTTTATCCATGTGCTCGACAGCCTCTGTTTCTATGGCAGCGTGCCGGGCGGCGACTTTCATGCGGTCTTGCGACCGGATGCGAAGGACCACAGCCTGTTGGCCGGGGTAAGCGTCAGCTGGCAGAGCGGCGATCGCGCCATCAGCGGCAGCATGAACCGCAGCGCCGGGATCACCGAGGAGCGCATCGATGCCTACGGCGACAACCTCTCCCTGCACCTTGAGAACTGCACCCGCGGCAGCATCGCCCGCGACAAGCAGGCGCAGATGCTTAGCCCCAGCGACTGGCAGCCGGTGCTGGCCCAGCGCGGCTTTGCCGCCATGCTGGAGCACTGGTATCAGCAGATTGAGATCGGCAAGGCAGATAGCGAGCTGATCGCCTCCTACCTGCACGGTCATCGGCTGGCGGAGCAGCTGGTGGCGCTGGCTGACAAGCGGGAATAAGGCTGGCTGGCAGCCTGAGATATATGAATGGGAGGTGCGCGAAGGTAGCGCATCAAAAACAACGGGGGGCCGCAGTTGCGGCCCCCCGTTGTTATGGGATGAGATGCATGGGATCAGATGCACTTCACCGGTTTGGGCAGGCCGCCAATCTTGGTCGCCTGCTTGGCTGGCCCTTCCGGGAACAGCTTGTAGAGATAGCGGCTGTTGCCTTTCTCGGGGCCGTACTGCTTCTCCATTGCCTTGACCAGCGCGCGGATGGCGGGGGAGGTGTTGAACTCCAGATAGAAGGCGCGCACAAAGCGCACCACTTCCCAGTGCGGCTCCTCAAGCGTGATCCCCTCCTGCGCAGCCAGCACCAGCGCCAGCTCCTCGCTCCAGTCGTTGCTGTTGAGCAGGTAGCCCTTGGCATCGGTCTCGATGAGTTGGCCGTTGAATTCCAGCTGATGTTTTTCGGACGCAGACATGGGGGCTCCTCGCTAATGGGGCTATCAGGATTGGGCGGGCATGGTAGCGCCTTGATCCCCGGTGAGCAACCGGCTCTCGTTGGCCAGATGCAGCAGCTGATCCGCCAGCTCGCTGATCAGGTTGAGCTGCTGGGTCAGCATCAGCTGCTCCTCGCTGCTGTCCGGGCTGCTGTCCGTGCAAAGAAGGGGGCACTGACCGCCGATGGAGCTGGAGGGGTTGCCTGCCAGATGGCCAGCGGCCTGCTCCAGGGTGTGGCAGATATGGTGGCGCACCTCATCCAGCCCGCTGATGGCCTCCAGTTTGTCGCGATGAGCCCCCAGCGCCGAGATGTAGGAGAGCAGGGCGTGGTTGCGCCAGGTGAGGGTAAAGCAGAGATCGAGGAAGCGGCGGCGCTTTTGCGGCTCCACCAGCATGCTTTGCCAGGCGGTAGCCAGCTCGCTGTCCGCCAGATGGGCGCTCTTGCGCGCCACCCGATAGTCGATGGACTCGTCCCGCTGCTGCTTGAGGCTTGCCAGCACCGCCGATAGGTAGCGGGCGTTGGCTGAGAGCGAATTGGCGATCAGCGTTGGCAGCCGCTTGTACTGCCAGTCCGGCCAGAGCCAGGCCACCAGCCCGTAGGAGATCAGGCAGCCGAGCAGGGTATCGAGCAGCCGTGGCCCCAGAATGGCAAAGCCGATGCCATCAAGCAGGTTGAACGCCATCAGCACGTAGAGGGTGATAAAGCAGACCGCGGCGCTGTAGTTGTTGCGCACTTGGGTGAAGAAGAGGAAGGCGGCCAGTCCCATCACCACCAACTGAACGTGCAGCTCGGGGAAGAGCCAGAGCACCGGAATACCCACCAGTATGCCGGCGAAGGTGCCGAGCATCCGTTGCACCAGTCGGCGGCGGGTGGCGCTGTAGCTGGGCTGGCAGACAAACAGCACGGTCAGCAAAATCCAGTAGCCCTTTTCCAGATCAAAGGCTTGCAGTATGCCGTAGCCGATCACCAGCCCGAGTGACAAACGCAGCGCATGGCGAAACACCATGGAGTGCAAGGTGAGGTGCTGCTTGAGTTGGGCCAGCAGCGGCAGGCGGGGCGGGCGCGCCAGCGCGGGCAGCTCCTGCTCTGGCTGTTCGGGGTTTTGCAGCACTTCGGCGCTACCGAGCAACTGGTTGATGCTGGCCAGATTGCGGCGCAGGAACTTCATCGGCGTCAGCAGGGTTTTCGGGTAGTGCTGCTTGAGATTGGTGAACTCCAGCTGATCGCCAAGGGCCTCCAGCGTCCAGTGAATGCGCTTGTTATGGGCGTAGGGCTTGTGCACCAGAATGGCGTAACCGAGCCGCTGGCACGCCTCGGAGAGTTGCAGAAACACCTCCTGAAATCCTTCCAGTACGATGCCCTGCTTGAGCTCTGCTTCCAGCCGGCTGTAGGGGTAGTGGCTGGAGGTGGCACGCTCGTGAATTTCCAGCGCCAGCAGATAGAGGCGCAGCAGGCTGGCAAGCTCCGGGCTCGCCGGATGGCGGCGGCTCAGGCGGGCGTTGAGGGCCGATTTGGTGAGGGTCAGCGCGCTCACCAGATTGATGTTGAGCTGGGCCAGATTGTGGCGAATGGCCTGGGCGCCGTGCTCGTCCGCCGGGAAGAAGCGGGACTTTTCCAGCAGGTAGCGACCAAGGGCGAAGTAGCTCTGGGCCAGCTGCTCGTGCAGGGTCTTGTAGGGCAGCAGCCAGAGCCAGATAAACGAGACCAGCCCGTACCAGAGGGCGCCGGCGCCGAGGGCCAGCGGCTGGTAGAAGAGATCCGGCGCCTTGGCGGCGCCCAGCATGGTGTAGATGGCGATCAGCAGCGAGCCGAAGCTGATGGTGGCATAGCGGGCACCGAGCGCCCCCACCATCACGAAGATAAAGGTGGAGCTGGCCAGCCCGATGGCAAACAGCCAGGGGGTGGGGTAGAGATACTGCACACAGAGGGACGCAAACATGAAGCAGATGAGCGTCATGGCGAGGTTTTTAAGGCGTCCCCACAGGCTGTCGTCGGTTTCGGCGATGGCGCCCGCCACTACCCCGAGAGAGAGCAGCACGGTGAGCTGGATATTGCCGGTGGCCAGGGTGAAGGCGAGCAGACCGAGAATGGCCAGCAGCACCTTGAGGGCGAAGTAGATGTGACTATCGGTCAGCAGTCGGCGTAACAAACCGGAGAATTCCATGGGCATGCTAGGCACCACCCTTGAGCGAAGCAAAATCGATGTGACTATCAATCAGCAGTCGGCGCAGCAGGCCAGAGAGATCCATCGGCATGAGACAGGTGAAACCCTTGATCGAAACGAGAGCGAGATAGTAACTCGCCAAGCGCGAAGTGGCCCTGATCCAAATCAGGGCCACTTCGCTTCATATCCTTGATTTACAACTTATCCTGACAGAAAGAGGAGCCAATAAAAACCCCGCCGAAGCGGGGTTTCTGATTAGTTGCGGTTGCCGCCAAGCAGGCTCAGCAAGCTCAGGAAGATGTTGTAGATGGAGACATACAGGGTGACGGTGGCGGAGATGTAGTTGGTCTCGCCGCCGCGCACGATCTGCTGGGTAGTCAGCAGGATGGCACCGGAGGAGAAGAGCATGAACATGGCGGACAGGGCCAGGCTCAGGGCGCTCATCTGCAGGAAGATGTTGGCAATCATGGCCACCAGCAGTACCCAGAAACCGACGAACAGCATGCCGCCGATGAAAGAGAGGTCACGCTTGGTGGTCAGGGCATAGGCCGACAGACCGAAGAAGGTGAGCGCGGTGCCGCCAAGGGCGGTCATCACGATCTCGCCACCACCATTGTTCATGTACATGTTGATGATGGGGCCCAGGCTATAGCCCAGCAGACCGGTCAGGGCGAAGGTGAAGACCAGCCCCATGCCGTTGTTGCGATTCTTCTCGGTCAGGAACATCAGACCGTAGACACCGATCAGGAACACGGCCCAGTGCAGCGGCGGCATGTTCATCACGGTAGCGACCCCCGCCACCACGGCAGAGAAGCCCAGAGTGAGGGAGAGCAGCATATAGGTGTTACGCAGCACCTTGTTGGTATCGCGTACGGCACTTTGGGTGCCAGTGTAGATAGAACGGGTATCCATCTTGGGTGTCCTCTTGATGTCCGGGTGAGACGGCGAGCAGCCGCCTCGTGATCGCTGTTTGTTACTGCATGTTTACGCATTGTATGTAGAACAAATAGGGATGACGAGGAACAATTTCAAGCCACCTGCCATTTTGCTCCCGCACACTATCCCACAGGAAATATGTATTGCATATGAACAAGGGCTTAGCGTAGTATGCACGCCGTTCGGAGGGGTGGCAGAGCGGCTGAATGCACCGGTCTTGAAAACCGGCGATGGGCGACCATCCGTGGGTTCAAATCCCACCTCCTCCGCCATATTCAAAGAGAAAGCCCAAGCGATTCAATCGCTTGGGCTTTTTTGTATCTGCCGTATCTGGTATTTCAACGGACACGTCACATGGACGATATAAATGGCTCGGGTTGTCCCTGAGCCATTTTCACCTTGAATGATGGCTTAGATCCGCCCCTGATAGCGCAGGGGGAAGCGGCCCTGACTGTCAGGCTGGCCGAGGAAGGGGAGCCCCTGCTGCATCTGCTCTGGCAGGGCCGGGCCCGGTTTCAGGGTGCCCTGGAACAGGTATTGGCCATTGGGTTGCAGTTCGAGGCGACCCATGGTCTGCACCGCATCGGAGCCCTGCTTGAGTTCTGCCACCAGTTTGGAGTCGAGGCAGGTGAGCTTCAGCTCAGGATCGGCCAGATCCAGCTTGCCCGCCGGGGTATCGGCGCTGGCGTTGTACCAGTCGAGGTTGCCGTAGAGGTTGTCGCACCAGGGGTTGCCCTGGGCAAATTGCTCCACTTTGAGCTGCAGCTGGCCGGTGACGGAGATCGGGATCGGCAGGCGCATCGGTACCCGGCTCAGCAACCAGGGGGCGGGGGCGTTGAGGGTCAGATCCCGGCCGAAGGCTGCGCCATTCCAGCCGACAACGCCCTGACCATTGAGGCCGTTGCGATCGCCAAAGCGTATGGCCACTTCGGGGGCGAAGCGCAGCAGCGACCAGCCGTTGAGATCCCAGCGTAGCTGGTTCACCGATTCGCTGGCATATTGCAGTCGGGCAATCTGGCCACTCCAGAGGGTGCCGCTCACCCCTTCCAGTTTCAGCAGACTGGCGACGTTGGCAGGCAGCGGCAGATGGCGAGCCACCAGTGCCGCGGGCAGGGTGGCCAGCAGGAAGAGCAGATAGGCGGCCAGAAACAGGCTGGCAATCAGGATGCGTTTTTTCATTGTGGACGACTCAACTGCAAACGTCTGACCTTGACCAGACCCGGGGCCAGATCCTCGCGGGCGATCTCGATGATTTGAACCTGAATGCCGTGCTGCTCCACCAGAGTGGAGAGCCAGAGCAGCAAGTCATCGAACTGGACCGTGTCGATCCACACTTGCAGCTCCTGCGCCTGGGGTTGCAGCCGGGCAATCTTGATCTTGTGGTTGAAGGCGGTGCGGTTGACCACCCCTTCCAGGGTGCCGCTGGTATCGATCTGGCGACCCGAGCCACCCTGCATGGCCAGCACCTCTTCACCTTTCTCCTTGAGCCAGGCGAGGGTCTGCTGCTGGTTTTGCACCTGCCGCTCCCGCTCCGCGATGCGGTTGGCGATGGGCTGCCAGACGCTCCAGTAGAAGAGACCAACCAGCAGCAGAACGCCGCCTGCGACCACCAGCCGCTGTTCCCGTGCTGTGATGCCGTGCCACCAGCTCTGCAATTTTTCCATCATGATGATTTACCCTTGAGCACCAGTGCGCCCTCTACCTTGCCCTCGGTGCTGCGCACCTCGCCTTGCTGTACCTCGAATTGCTTGCCGGCCAGCTCGCGGAACCGCTCGATCTCGGCAAAGCCGGGGGCGGTCACCTGCAGTCGCAGCTCGCGGCGACTGGCATCAAAGCGCATCACCTGTGGTTTCAGGCCGGGGACTTCGGCAAAGGTGGGGGCCAGCTCGGTGAGCATCAGCAGCACGCCGTTTTGCGGGGCCTGTCCCATCTGTTGCAGATGCTGGTTCATCTGGCTGCGCACGTTCACGATGCGGCTCTCACCCGGGAAGATGCGGGTATAGACGGCGCGGATCTCCGCCTTGAGGGCCTTGTCCTGCTCGGTGAGCTGATAGAGTTGCACGCCGCGCTGGCCGAGGGCCACCAGCAGCAACAGACCGGCGGTGATGGCTACCTTGCGCCACTGCAACCAGTAGCGGGCATATTCGGTCTGCGGCCGGTAAGGGCCGGTCAGCAGGTTGGCCCGGCAGGTGAGGGCCCCCTTGGCCAGCAGCAGCATGGGGAGTTCGGGCTCCGCCGCCTGCCAGTTGGCGGTGGCAATGGCGGGCACCGGTGTGTGGCTGTGGATGGTGACCGGCTCCGCTTCGGTTGCCAGCAAGATAGCCAGCAGCGGCTCGTCGGCGACGATCCCCTGACAGGGGCCCTGGCGCACCAGCCACTCATTGCCGAGTTGCAGCGCAGACCAGCCATCAGCGGCCTGTGGCAGCGCCAGCACATCGGGCAGCAGTTGCAGGCTCTTGAGGCCAGCGGCATCGAGCCAGCCGAGCCACTCGGCCATCTTCTGCCGATCCACCGCCATCAGATCCACCTGCTGGCCCTCATGGGCCAGCACCACCAGATGGAGCTCATCCACGTCGGAGGCGATCTGCTCCTCCAGCAGGTAGGGGAGGGCCGCCGCCGACTGGCGGTTGTAGCGACCCGGCAGGGTGACGCGCCTGAAGATCAGATCGCTGCCCGGCACTAGCGTGACCACGGGGCGGCCACCGGCCCGCTCCTGTAGCTCGCTCAGGGCATCGGCCGAGGGCAGGGTGCCGGAGGCGATGATCTCCTGCTCCTGACCGGACCAGACCAGCCAGGCCACGGGTTGTTGTTTATTGGTCCCCAGTCGGATGACCAGACTTTCGCTCACGCATCTCTCTCCTGCGATACCGGTTTGCAAAGGGCGTTGTGCGCCCTGGCAACCGGTGCGCAGCCCGCAGGCTGCATCCAACATCTCTCGTACCCGCAGGCGATGGCCTGCAGGTGCGCTGTTTATTCGGCGCCGCTACTGAGGCGGCGCAGCATCACCAGTTTATTGTCCTTGCCCCGCTGGAACAGGGTTTCGAGCCAGGCCCGGTTGTCGCCGACCTCGGCCACGACTCGGGCTTCGAAGAAGTCGCTCTTGACCACCAGCGCTTCTTTCAATCCTTTCACCGAATCGACCGGAGCGAGCATGTCTGTCATCAGCTTGCTCTCTTTCCACCCCTTCTGTGGCCGCTCGTTCAGCACCCGCTTGGCGTCATCCAGCCCGATAGTGCCCAGATAGAGGGCGACCAGCAGCTCGGGGCGCTGGGGGGCAAGGGTATTGATATTGATCTTCAACTTGTCGTTGGGCAGGGTGCAGACATAGGGGGCCAGTTTGGCATAGACCCTGGCAGTCACCCC
The DNA here is from genome assembly GCF_027706025.1 of Aeromonas sp. Y311-2. NCBI lineage: Bacteria > Pseudomonadati > Pseudomonadota > Gammaproteobacteria > Aeromonadales > Aeromonadaceae > Aeromonas > Aeromonas sp. Y311-2. Next base: position 210,234 of record NZ_JAPDCL010000004.1, read on the forward strand.
GCGCACCGCCCTCAGCTCATCCTTGCCCAGCATCCACTGGTTGGCGGTCAGATAGGGTGGCTTGAGCCCCTCGTAATAGGCGTCCTCTGCGCCAAGGCTGGAGACCAGCACCGTATCCTTGTCAGTCCAGTCACGGATGGCATCGGTGAGCTGGGCCGCCTCGTAATCATCCATCGCTAGCTGTTTGAGCAGTTCGCGAAACACCTGCACCGGATAGGGTTGCTGCGCCAGCTCCTCGCCGCTTCCCGTCTTGGAGGCCACGCTCAGGCTGTTGAGGTTGAAGCAGGATTGCAGGTCGGTCACCTCGCCCTTGAGCTGGCCATCGTCCACCGGAAACACAGTGTTCTTGCGGGCCCAGTTCTGGCTGAGGTTGACAACCTCGGGGTTGTCCTTGAAATCCTGCGTCAGCACCTTGCTCACCAGCGCTTCCGCCGAGAGGGCATACCACCATGCCTGTTTGCCGGTGGTGATGTTGGCGGTGCGGCGCAGCTCAAGCTGCAGGCGGCCGCTCATATTGCTGGCAATGATCACCATCACCGAGAGGATCAGCAGCACCACCAGCAGCGCCATGCCGCGCTGGCGACCGGGAGCGGCGAGATTAGCCCGCATTGGCGCCCCCTCCGTTCTGGCTGTCACCATTACTGCCATTGGTATTGCCGTTGTTCCCGTTGTTGTTGTTGTTGTTGTTGTTGTTGTTGTTGTTGCCACCTTGGTCGGGATTGCTGCTCTGGCTGTTCTCTTCGGCGCGCTGGCCACCGGCACCAATCAGGAACTGGCGGCGAATGGTGCCGTAATCTTCCAGATCCAGCTCCACTGCCAGCCCGTGGGGCAGCACGCTGCGCTGGGTCCACTCCTCTTTCCAGTTGCCCTTGTCGAAGAAGTAGAGGCGAAACGCCGTGACCCCCGTCAGCACCGGCTGGATGCGCGGCTCGGTGCCGATCACCGGATCCGGATAGAGATAGCTCAGGCGCTCCAGCTTCTGATCCTTGAGGCGCCAACCGACCCGTTGCAGATGGGAGCGGGGCAGCATGCCGTCCGGGTTGAGCCAGCCGCTGCGCATAAAGGCCATGCCCCAGTCATCGCTCTGCTGGCCGAAGCGGGAGGCCGCAAGCAGCACCTTGTTGTTCTCCCCCTCGATGCGACCGCTGCGCGGCACCATCTGGGTGATGTCTCGCTCCAGCAGGGTGAAGGCGAGCTGCAATTCGTTGAGGCGGACCTCCTTGCGCTTGGCTACCTCGTCGCTGGTGAGCACCCCTTGCAGCACCTGATAGGCGCCCATGCTGAGAGTGGCGAAGATGGCGATCGCCACCAGCATTTCGAGCAGGGTAAAACCGGCGTGACGGACGGTACGAGGCGTGCGGGCAACGTGCTGGGTCATCGGCTGATATAGGTCCGCAGCATGGCGACCGGGTTCTCGGCCTTGGCCTCGGTGCGCACTTCCATATCGAGCGCCCGGAAGTTGTTGTCGGCGGTGGCGACGCCGCGATAGCGCCAGTACCAGGTGCTGCCCGCCATCTGCTCATCCCCTTCCACCCAGCTGTCACCAGGCCACTTGTTCTCGAGCTTCTGTTGCACCAGCTGGTTCTCCACCACCCAGGTGGCGAGTGTCTTCTGCTCCAGATAGTTGAGGACCGAGAGGTGTTCGCTGGCGGTTTTCATTACCGCGAGACCCGCGATGGCAAAGACGGCCAGCGCCACCATCACTTCGAGTAAGGTCATGCCACGCGCGTTCATCGTGCCACCTGTTGAGGGTGTGGTTGGCACAGAAGTAGCGCCACCATCACACCTTTCTCAAACAACGTCATGCCGCGGGCGTTCATTCGCTCACCTCTTCATCTTCATCGCCGGTGAGCAGGGTGAGGCGGCCGAACTCGTCCCCCTTGACGATGCGGGTGTAGCGGGCATCGTCATCCTGCTGGGTGAAGGTGAGCACGAACGGGCTCAGCTCGCCGCCCGGGAAGATGAGCAACTGAGGAGTACGCTCCTTCTCGTCGCGCTTCTGTTCGGTTTTCTCATCGGGATCCGGCTGCCAGCCAAAGCCTTCCAGCTCCAGCGCCAGCGTCATGTTCTCGGCCAGTTGTACCGGCCCCAGCTGCTTGTCGCCAGTCAGGGCCAGCCACTTGCGATCTTTGGCCTGACGCTGCATAAACTGCCAGCCGTTATCCTCGATGCGAATACCCACCAGCCGACCATCCATCACCGCATACTCCTGCGCCAGCTGCAGCGTCGCCATCAGGCGACGCGCCTGCTTGTCCAGCTTCCGATCTCCTCTGGCGCCTCCCATGCTGAGAGTGACGGCGGTGGCCACCAGCCCCATCAGCATGGCGACCAGCAACACTTCCAGCAGAGTAAAGCCGGATTGGCGACTCTGTTTCATGGCGCCAGCCTCAACTGAATAGCGGTAGCCTCAAGCCGATCCATCAACATGGCAATGAGCAGCACCTCCAGCAGGGTAAAGCCGGATTGGCGACGAGCAGATGGCGCAGCCTTCATTCAGGCTGCTCCAGCAAGGCGGAGTGAATGCGCTGGCGACATATCACTTATTGGAAATCCTTCAGGTTCCAGTTGCCGATGTCGTCATCGGTACCGGCTTCACCATCCAGACCCATGGAGAAGATGTCGATCTTGCCAAACTGGCCCGGGCTCAGCAGTTGGTACGGGTTGCCCCAGGGATCTTGCGGCAGGCGCTTGATGTAGCCGCCATCGCGGTAGCTGCGCGGCGCCGGATCGATAGAAGGCTTGGTCACCAGCGCGTCCAGACCCTGTTCTGTGGTCGGGTAGCGGTTGTTGTCCAGCTTGTACATGTCGAGGGCGTTTTCCAGCGCCACGATATCGGAGACCGCTTTCTGCTGGTCAGCCTTTTCCTTGTTGCCCATCAGGTTGGGCACCACCAGACTGGCCAGAATGCCGAGGATCACAATGACCACCATGACTTCCAGCAGGGTAAAACCGGATTGACGACGTTTGTTCATGAGTTGCTCCGTAACGAATGAGATGGGATGGCCCATCAGAGAGTGATCACTGGGTGGGTTCGACGGGCTGCCAGCGGCGCCACCGAACACCGGAAACTTACATATTCACCATATTGTTGAGCTCGAGGATCGGCTGCAGGATCGACATCACGATAAACAGCACCACCCCGGCCATGGAGACCACCAGCATGGGTTCGAACACCCCGAGGGCGATGTTGACCTGGGATTCAAACTCCCGATCCTGGTTGTCCGCCGCCCGCTCCAGCATGCTGTCGAGCTCGCCGCTCTGCTCGCCGGAGGCGATCATGTGCAGCATCATGGGCGGGAAAATCTTGGTCTCGGTCAGCGACTTGCGCAGACTGGTCCCCTCGCGCACCCGTTCGGCAGCCTCGAGAATGCGCATTCTGGCAAAGTCGTTGGAGAGCACTTCGCCGGAGATCTTCATCCCCTCCAGCAGCGGTACCGCACTGGCGTTGAGGATGCTTAAAGTACGGGCGAAGCGGGCGGTGTTGAGACCGCGGCTGACCCGGCCAATCACCGGCAGGCCGAGCAGCACCTGATGCCAGCGTCGGCGGCGCTTTTCATCGGTGAGCCACCAGCGCCAGACAAAGCTGCCAAGGAAGATCAGCAGCAGGAACCAGAGGCCGTAGGCCTGCATCAGTTCGCTGGTACCGATGAGAAAGCGGGTGGTGCCTGGTAGCTGTTGACCCATGTGTTCAAACTGGGCCACCACCTTGGGTACCACGGCGGTAAGCAGGATCGAAATAACCCCGATGGCAACGCAGGTGAGCACGATGGGGTAGATCATCGCCTGCAGCAGCTTGGTGCGCATATGCTGGCGCTGTTCGGTGTAGTCGGCGAGGCGGTTGAGCACCTTCTCCAGATGGCCCGATTTTTCACCGGCCGCCACCATGGAGCGAAACAGCTGGTCGAACACATGGGGAAAAGCCCCCAGCGAGTCGGCCAGCGAATAGCCTTCCACCACCTTGCTGCGCACGGTCGCCACCAGAGAGCGCAAGTGGGCCTTTTCGCACTGCTCGGCTACCGCTTTGAGCGCCTCTTCGATGGTGAGACCGGCGCCCACCAGAGTGGCCAGCTGGCGAGTGATCAGGGCCAGCTCGGCAGTGCTGGCACCACGACGAAACAGGGCGAAGCGGGTCGCTTCCCGTTTCGCCTTCTCGGTGGTCTCGTTCACCTCGAGGGGAGTGAGCCCCTGTTCGCGCAGCAGCTGGCGCACCTGACGGGCGGAATCCCCCTCCATCACGCCGCTCTTGCTGCGCCCCTTGTTATCGAGGGCCTTGTATTCGAATGCCGCCATCTCAATCTTCCCGGGTCACGCGCAGTACCTCTTCGAGGCTGGTCTGCCCCTTGAGGACCTTGTCGATACCGTCGCGGCGGATGCTGGGGGTGTGGCCGCGGATCAGCCGCTCGATGGCGAGCTCGCCGCTGGCGCTGTGAATGGCTTCACGCACCGCTTCGTCGATCACCACCAGCTCGTGGATGCCGGTCCGGCCACGGTAGCCGGAGTGGTTGCACAGCTCGCATCCAACCGGACGCCACACCTGCTGATCGGGGGCCAGCTCGATGCCCATGGCGAGGCGCTCCTGCTCGGTGATGGGGCGCGGGGCACGGCAATCGGGGCAGAGGGTGCGCACCAGCCGCTGGGCCAGCACCGCCAGCAGGGACGATGAGAGCAGGAAGGGTTCGATCCCCATGTCCCGCATCCGGGTGATAGCGCCGATGGCTGTGTTGGTGTGCAGGGTCGACATCACCAGGTGACCGGTCAGCGACGCCTGCACCGCAATCTGGGCGGTCTCGAGGTCACGAATTTCCCCCACCATCACCACATCCGGATCCTGACGCAAGATGGCGCGCAGGCCGCGGGCGAAGGTCATGTCCACCTTGGTGTTGACCTGGGTCTGGCCCACCCCCTCGAGGTCATATTCGATGGGGTCTTCCACCGTCAGGATGTTGCGATCCCGCGAGTTGATTTCAGACAGCGCCGCATAGAGGGTGGTGGATTTACCGGAACCGGTCGGGCCGGTGACCAGAATAATGCCGTGGGGCTTGCGAATGAGCTCGCTGATGATGGTGCGGTTGGCCGCGGTCATCCCCAGCTGCTTGAGCTCGAGGCGCACGTTGTTCTTGTCGAGCAGACGCAGTACTACCCGCTCGCCGTAGCTGGACGGCATGGTGGAGACCCGCACGTCGACGGCGCGGCCGCCGATCCGCAACGAGATACGGCCATCCTGCGGTACCCGCTTCTCGGCGATATCCATTCGCGACATCACCTTGATCCGCGAGACCAGCAGTGAGGCCAGCTTGCGATGGGGGCGCAGGATCTCCCGCAGCACCCCGTCGATGCGAAAGCGGATCACCAGTGCTCGCTCGAAGGTCTCGATATGGATATCGGAGGCCTCTTCTTTTATCGCCTCGCTCAGCATGGCGTTGATGAGGCGAATGATGGGGGCATCGTCATCGGCATCCAGCAGATCTTCGCTTTGCGGCAGCTCTTCGGCCAGCGCGAAGAAGTCCATCTCGTTGCCGAGATCTTCCATCAGCTGGCGCGCCTCGGAGGAGTCGCGCTGGTAGTGAGCCATCAGCAGCTCTTCGAAGGCCTCGTTGTCGAGTTGCTCCACCGCGAAGCTGCAACCCGCGACCCGCCGCACTTCCAGCAGGGCCTGCGGGGTGACGCCAGGGCGGCACTGCAGCACGGGGGCGCCGTCCCGCTCAATCAGGATCACCCCGAAATTGCGGGCAAAGACAAAGGGGAGCTCGGGCAGTGGCGCAGGCCCGACGCTTCCATCCAGATGGTAGGCACTCATCAGGGCTTACTCTGCACAAACGGGGTGGTGGTCTCGGCAGTGCTTTGCTGTCTGCTCCGCATCTCGTTGATCTGCTTCTGGATCTCTTTTTGCAGCTCGGGCGACACCATCACATCCTGGCCATAGGCAGGCAATACCTGACGGGCGGGGGAGGTGAGATACCCCTCCTGCGAGGCGGCATTGAGCTGCTCGGCGCGGAACAGGCTGTATTTGTTGCTGGAGACACCGGTATAGACGTCCGCATCACGCAAGATGGTTGGCCGGATAAAGACCATCAGGTTGCGCTTGGAGGTGGTGTTGGAGGTGGAGCGGAACAGATAGCCCAGCACCGGGATATCGCCAAGCAAGGGCACCTTGGAGACCTGCTCCTTGGTCTGTTCGTCCATCAAACCGCCCAGCACCACAGTTTCGCCACTTTTCACCAGCACCGCATTCTTGACGGTACGGGTATCGAAAGTGGGGCCAAGGTTGGCAGTACCGGTCGCCTGGGTCTGGGCGACGCTGGAGACCTCCTGCTCGATATTGAGCAGCACCGAATCCCCTTCGTTGATCTGCGGGGTCACCACCAGCTTGGTGCCCACCGTCTTGCGCTCGATGGTGTTGAACACCTGATCGCTGGTGGTGGAGCTTTGCGAACCGCTCTGGACCGGGACCTCCTGACCGACGTTGAAGGAGGCCTCCTTGTTATCCATGGTGACGATACTCGGGGTGGAGAGAATATCGTTCTTGGTATTGGAGGCCAGCGCCGTGGCCAGCATGGCCCAGTCGCCGTGATAGAAACCGGCGGCCATGCCGTTGAACTCTTTCAGCAGACCGGCAGCGGTGTCGGTCTTGCCATTCTGGTAATCCTTGCCCGCCGCAATGGCGCTGCCGAGGGGCAGACCGGAGTTGGTGAACTGGGTGCCACCACCGTTGGCATTGCCCCACTGGACGCCAAGGGTGAGGCCGTCGCCATCCTGCATCTCGACGATGATCGCCTCCACCAGCACCTGGGCGCGGCGGATATCGAGCTTGGCCACCACCTGCTCCAGTTCGGACATCACGTCCGGCTGGGCGGTGATGACCAGCGCATTGGTGGTCTCGTCAGCGGAGATGGCCAGCTTGCCACCGCCGATGCTGGCGCCACCTGTGGTTGCGCCGCCGCCCTTCTTGTCGGCCTCGATGCTGGAGCTGACCCCCTTGAGCACCTCGACCATGTCTTTGGCCTTGCCATATTTGAGGTAGAAGACCCGGGTGTTGCCCTGGCTCTGCAGGTCGCGGTCGAGCTGGCGCATCATCTGGATGATGCGGGCGCGCGCTTTCGGCTCACCACTCACTACCACCGAGTTGGTGCGCTCGTCGGCCACCACCTTGGGGGAGAGCAGCAGGGAGGCGGTGCCGCCCTGCGGGTTGCCATCCTTGTTGAGGTTGGTTACCAGCCGCACCATTTCCCCCGCCGAGGCAAACTTGAGCTTGATGATGTCCACATCCTGATCGCCTGCGCGGTCGACCCGGTTCACCACCTCTACCAGACGATTGACCACGGCGGCGCGGCCGGTGATCAGCAGCACGTTGGAGGGCTCGTAGTGCACCACGTTGCCACCACCGGCGTTGTCGTTGAGCTGGCGCAGCAGCGGCGCCAGTTCACGGACCGAGACGTTGCGCACCGGCACGACTCTAGTCACCATCTCGTCGCCCATGCCCGGGTTGCTGCCATCCACCACCGGAATGGCGGAGGTCTTGGCATCCCGCGAGCGCAGCACCTTGAGCACCCCGTTGTCCATCGGCACCACGGCAAAGCCGTAGACGTCGAGCACGCTCAGGAAGAACTGGTAGTACTGCTCCTCATTGAGCAGGTCGTAGCTGCGAACATTGATCTTGCCGCGCACCGAGGGCTCTATGATGATGGTTTTATTGAGGTTCTTGCCCACCGTATTGATGAACTCTTCAATGTCGGCGTTCTTGAAACTGGCAGAGTATTCGGTGGCCCAGGCTGAGCCCGCCATCATCAGTGCCGCTGCGATAGTGGCCAGACGCCAGCTTTTCCCTTTAGTGGTCATTATTGGTACGACTCCAAATCATTATTCTGACAAGCGCACATAGATGTCGAACTGTTCGCCCTGTCGCTCGACGGTCACTGTCATTTCCGTTGCGCCAGCCATCTGCTGCATCGCCTGCATGGCTTGCATGTTGTCCCGTAAATCCAGCCCGTTGATGCTGATGGCCAGGTCATTGGCCTGCAGCCCGCTCTGGTTGAAAAACTCAGGATTGCTGCCCGGATTGAGGCGATAGCCGGTCATGCGGCCATCCACCTGAACCGGTGAAATATTGAGGTAATCGGTGATCTTGCCCGGATCAGCCATCAGCTCGCTGCGCAGGGAGCCAAGGGGGGCGGCGTTGGTCTGCGGCAGCGGCTTGCCATACTCCTCGCCATCCAGCATCAGGGTCTCGTCGCGGCCATCCCGCTCGATGATCACCCGATCCGGATAGACCTGCCGGATCCGCGCCTGGGTGCCGTCAATCATGTCACCGACCCCGTAGGAGTTCTGGATGCCGGACATGGCGATGATGGCGATGGATTTGGCGGGATCCGAGCTGGCCAACACTCCGTTGAGCTGGGCATTGAGCTGGGTACGCGGCGCATTGGCGGCCACGGCGGCTTTGGCTTGCGCCTTGGGGATCGCCTTGCCAAACAGCGCCAGTCGGCTTACCTCGCCCAGTTCAAGGCGCGGGTTGCTCTGGCCGTTGACCGCCACGGCGGAGGGTTGCCACGGTTGGCTGGTTTGCGGGCTTGCCAGGGTGAGCAGACGCCAGGTGAGGGCGGCGCTGTGCTGGGCCAGCATGATCAGCAGCGCCAGAAAGGCCACCTGGGTGACTCTGGTCATGGGAAGCCGTCGGCACTGGGCCAGCAGCATGGTCAAGATGTCATCCCTGAATCGTAGCGTCATATTAATCAACATATTCCAGGCTCTGGGGCGGCTGCGTATTGTGTACGGCGGAGTGCTGTGACACAACGGGTCGGGGCGCGCCAAACCGTAAAAATGGATATTTCATCACACCGTAAACCTTTGAATGCTCACAAAAGTGGCACTCAGGTGAGGTGTATCGCTGCTTGCCAGCGAACATCAGGGTACGGTGCGTACTCATCCTCGCCAATCCTGCAGCGCCTTGAGGGTCACGCTCTGTCCGGCGACCTGCAGCACTATGTATTGCTGGTCGATGGTAGCGAGCACGACCCCTGGGGCGATTTCGCTCCCTTCCCGGTATTCCCGGCCATTGAGCACCACGGCCCGCTTGGCGGGGTTGGAGGAGAACACATGAGAGCCGTAGCTCAATTGCGGTACCTGCTGGCGCACCGACTGGGGCGCCGAGCCCAGCGCCATCAACTGGGCTGGTTGCACGTTCTGGCTGGCGGCGTGTGGCGCCTCCTGCAATGGGGTTTCATTGAGGGCTTTCATCAGCTGCTCGGCCAGACTCAGCGTGGGGGTATTCCCCTGACTTACCCCCTCGTTTTTGGCCACTGCTCTGGGTTGGGCCACCGGCTCCGGCAGGGGCGGGGGCAGCGGACGAGTCACCATCGCCTTGGGTTCGACCCGCACGAAGGGTGGAGTGATCACCTCTTTCACCTCCACCTTCTCCTCGATGGGGCGCAGGTGGATCAGATGCCAGCCATAGTTGGCGCCCGCCCCCAGCAGCAAGGCCAGGGGAGCCAGCAGCCAGCCGATGCGGCGTGGGCTGCGCTCCTCTTCCCGGGGCATGGGCAAGCCCATGGCCGGAATATGGGCGGAGAGTTGCGGTTGCTGCGCACGGCGCAGCGCCTTGAGCAGGGTAGACATCAGGAGGCCTCCTCCAGTCTGGGCATGGGTTCACCGGAGAGGGCGTTGAGACGCAGCAGGGTGTTGCTGCCCGCGATGCCATCAGGGGTGAGCCCCTGATCTCGCTGGAACTGCTGCAGCTTGTTCTTGAGCTCGCCATCGAAACGGCGCACCTTGCGCTCGGGTTGTTGCAACGCACGGCTGAGGGCGTTGTCGAGCCACTGGATCTGGGTCTGACCGGCATTGCTGGCAATCAGGCTGACGCCCCCTTTCGGCATGCGCCAGAGCAGGGTGTAGCTGCCGCCCCAGTTGTCGCTGAGCCACTGGCGATCCACCTGCCAGCTCTGGTCACCTATCATCAGGCTGGCCTTGTTCGGCCCCAGATTGACCAGGGTCGCGTAGTAGAGGCCGCCAGTCTGGTCAGTGAGCGTGATCATGGCGGGATACTGCAGGGCGCGCAGCTCGTCAAGGCTCGCCTCGCCCTCCTGACAGCGCAGACCGGCACGGGGGGCGTTATCGCAGGTTGCGTCGAACGGTTCCGGTTCATAACCCCAGACCCGATAGAGATTCTGCATGGCGCTGTCGGGGTCGATGGCCTGATTGATTGCCTCGGTCAGCTGCTCCTGCTGCTCGGCGGTCTCGTCGATGGTGACCGGCACCTCGACCTTGACTACCGGACGGGTAGGGAACACGCCGAAAAATTGCCAACCCCACCAGCCTGCGGCCACCAGCAGGGCGCCCGCCAGCGTCACCATCAGACCGGAGGCCCAGCTTCCTTCGTCCCGCACGCCATTGACCTCGAAGGCGGCCTGGCTGATATCGCTGTGGACAATCTTGTAGCTGCCACGGGCGAAAGCGGCGATCAGGGCGCGGTCGCAGATGAGGTTGATGAAACGGGGGATGCCGCCACTCAGGCGATGGAGCGTCTTGATGGCGCGCGGGGTGAAGATGGGTTGTACGCAGCCTGCAACTTGCAGCCGGAAGCGGACGTAGGCATCCACATCGCTGTGGGAGAGCGGCAGCAGGTGATAGCGGGCGGTAATGCGCTGGGCCAGCTGACGCAGCAGGGGTTGGCGCAGCATCTGTTGCAGCTCGGGCTGACCGATCAGCACCACCTGCAGCAGTTTTCGTTCGTCGGTTTCGAGGTTGGTGAGCAGGCGCAGCTGCTCCAGTACGCCGGGCAGCAGGTGCTGCGCCTCATCCACCAGTACCACGCTGCGCTTGCCTGCCGCCAGGTTGGCCAGCAGGTGATCGCGAATAAGGTCGAACAGCCGCTTGATCCCGGCATCCTCGGGATAGGGGAGTTGAAACTCGTCGCAGATGGCGGCCAGCAGATCCCGTTCGGTCAGGGAGGGGTTGAGGATATAGGCGATCTCGGTCTCGGCGGGCAGCTGTTGCAGCAGGCAGCGGGAGACGGTGGTTTTGCCGGTGCCCACTTCGCCGGTCAGCAGCACAAAGCCGCCGCCATCCTGCAATCCATAGTTGAGATGAGCAAGGGCTTCGCCGTGGCGCTCGCTCATATAGAGGTACTTGGGATTGGGCGAGATGGAAAACGGGTGTTCCGAGAGGCCGAAGAACTGTGTGTACATGAGGGTATTCTTTTGTAGCCGGCGACAGATGAAAAATGTCTCCGGATGATAGCAAACCTCGCTTTCATTGGAAGCCATCATTGGCGCCGGAGGGCAAATTGCGGCCTTTTCCTGCCATCTTGTGATCCCGGTTGCGTCATCGGCACAAGTCCGGATCACAAAATGACAAAAAATAGCTGTAAATAAAGGGAAATATCAATATGGGCGCGGCCTGGCAAAGGCCGTCAGCATGGCGCTGAACCGGCAATGGTCAGACCTGTTTGTGTACAATTTATGACGCCGGTTGCCCTGTCAGCCATCAGGGCAAGCTGGTCGGAATGTACTTGCTCAGTGGTGATCCTGAAACTGCGCGGCAATCTCCCTGAACTGCGCCTCACAGGCGAGAAACGCCGCGACAATGCCGGGATCAAAATGGCTGCCGCTCCCCTTCACGATGATCTCCTTCGCTTCCTCATGGCTGAAAGCAGGTTTGTAGACCCGTTTCGAGATGAGGGCATCGTAGACATCCGCTACCGCCATCAAACGCCCGGAGAGGGGAATGTCCTCACCCGCCAGCCCAGCCGGATAGCCGCTGCCATCCCACTTTTCGTGGTGGGTGAGGGAGATCTCCCGGGCTAGCCGCAAGAAGGAGTTGGAGCCCAGCTGCGCCTCGGCGCTCGCCAGCGCATCGGCGCCGATCTGCGGGTGGCGCTTCATGATGGCGAACTCCTCGTCGGTCAGCTTGCCCGGTTTGAGCAGGATGGCATCGGGAATGCCCACCTTGCCCACATCGTGCAGCGGGGCCGATTTGAACAGCAGGTCGATGGTGGCGTCATCGAGCGGATAGCGATCCCAATCGCTGCGACTGAGGTATTGCGCCAGCGCCTTCACATAATGCTGGGTGCGGATGATATGGGCGCCGGTCTCGTTGTCCCGGGTCTCCGCCAGCGAGGCGAGGCCAAGGATGGCCACGTCACGGGTCAGGTTGAGCTCGTCGCTGCGGGATTTCAGCTCACCGATCATCTGATTGGTGCTGGCGGCGATAAGGCCAAACTCGTCATCCCGGGTGACCGGCACCCGGGCGTCGAAGTCACCACACTGTACTCTGGCCATTGTGCTGGTCTGCTGGCGCAGGGATAGGCCGAGATTGCGACCATAACCGTGAATTATGAGGGCGAGATAACAGAAGGTCACCGTCATCACGAAGGCGATCTCCCACAGGATGTAGTGCTGGGCATCGACCCTCGGCAGGCTGCGCTCCACCGTCACCAGCCACTCCAGATCCTTGTTGAACAGCAAGAAGAAGACCCCCCCCAGCAGGGTGAGGGTAGCCAGGGTAAAGAGGGTGAACTTGCGTGGCATCGGCATGGCCAGCGGGTGGCTCAGAGCCAGGCTCTGCTCGGCTTGCCGTGTTCTGGCCCGATTCCAATCCCGCTCCAGGGTCAGATCGGCCGCCACCAGAAAGCCGAGGGTGGTCATCCCCAGCAGCACCTTGAGGTGACTCTCCAGCGGGAAGTCGTGGGTCAGGGCGTTGTAGCCCGAGAGCAGCAGTGCTCCCAGCAGGTAGAAACCCACCTCCAGTCCAAACCCGTCCAGCCCGTTGCGCGGCAGGGGCCGCCTTGAGAGCAGCCAATTGCGTACGGCGAACATGATGGCGAACGTCACCAGGGTTGGCCCCAGCAACTGGGGCAGGGTGAGACTCTCGAGAAACGGGCAAACCTGCCAGCCATAGAGACAAAATAGTGACAGGGTTACCCCGTAGTGCAGGGCGCAGCGCCCCGTGATCCTCTGCATATTCCCACCCATGTTGCTGGTTATTGTTATGTCGGCGGGAGGCCCGCCATTACAGGCGCCGCAGCAGCAAGCTACCGATGGAGTAGCCAGCGCCAAAGGAGCACAGTACGCCGCGAGCCCCCGCAGGAAGGTCGCGATTGTACAGATGAAACGCGATGATGGAACCCGCCGAGCTGGTATTACCATAGCTATCAAGAATGACCGGCGCCTCCTGCTGGCTGGCATCGTGGCCCAGCAGCTTGCGACCGATGAACTGGTTCATGGTGAGGTTGGCCTGATGGAGCCAGAGCCGGTTCAGGCTCTCGGCAGGCCAGCCCTGCTCATCGAGCTGGTTGGCTATCTGGTCGCACACCAGCGGCAACACCTCCTTGAACACCTTGCGCCCCTGCTGGCGAAACAGCTTGTCGTCGCCGTAGCGGGTGCGCGGGCTCAGCCGGTTCAGAAAGCCGAAGTTGTTGCGGATGTTGTTGGAGTACTGGGTCACCAGCTTGCTGGCCACCAGTTGCCACGGATTGGCCACCTTGCAATCGGCCTCCCGCTCTAGCAGCACCGCGGTGCAGGCATCGCCGAAGATAAAGTGACTGTCTCTATCGCGGAAATTGAGGTGCCCCGAGCAGATCTCCGGATTGACCACCAACGCCACGTTGGCGGTGCCAGCCGCCAGCATGTCGGCGGCTGTCTTGATGCCGAAGGTGGCGGACGAGCAGGCCACGTTCATATCAAAGGCCATGCCGCTCGCCCCCAGATAGTGCTGCAGCTCGATGGCCAGCGCTGGGTAGGGGCGCGGCATGTTGGAGGCGGCCACGATCACCAAATCGATCTCGCCGGGCTCGCGGCCGGCGGCGATCAGTGCCTGCTCGGCGGCGGCCACCGCCATCTCCACCATGATGGAGGGCATCTCATCGGGCCGCTCCGCCAGCAGCGGCTGCATGATGTCGGGGTTGAGCACTCCCTCTCGGCTCACCAGATAACGACTCTTGATGCCGGAGGCCTTCTCGATGAACTCGCAGCTGGAGTGCTGCTTGGCGGGAAGCTGGCCGGCGTCGATGGCGGAGGCGTTCTCCTCGTTGTAGAGATCCACATACTGGTTGAAGGCGGCCACCAGCTCTTCATTGCTGACGGCAAAGGGTGGGGTATAGAGGCCTGAGCCACTGATCACGATAGAGGTCATCTTTGCTCCTCGCCGGGTGCGTTCCCGGCTTGTCGGTTTATAGGGTAGAGAGGGTTACAGCTGGTCGATCGCCGCAGCGAGACCCGCCAGGGTCAGCGGATGCATCCGTCCGCCAACCACGTCATTCATCAGCTTGATGGAGGGATGCCAGAGCCACTCCCGCCGCGGGGTGGGGTTGATCCACACCAGTTTGGGAAAGTGCTGCTGCAATCGGGTAAGCCACACCTGACCCGACTCCTCGTTCCACTGCTCGACACTGCCGCCCGGCCAAGTGATCTCGTAGGGGCCCATGGTGGCATCCCCCACCAGGATCACCCGGTAGTCGCTGCCATAGGTGCGCAGCAGCCGCAGGGTATCGAACCGCTCCTCAAAGCGGCGGGCGTTATCCTTCCATACGAAGTCGTAGAGGCAGTTGTGAAAATAGAAGTACTCCAGATGCTTGAACTCGTGGCGCAGCGCCGAGAAGAGGCGCTGCACCTCGGCCACGTGGGCATCCATGGAGCCTCCCACATCGAAAAAGACCAATAGCTTCACCCCGTTGTGGCGCTCGGGTCGCAGCTTCACATCGAGCCACCCTTGGCGGGCAGAGCTTTTTATGGTGTCGTCGAGATCCAGCTCGTCCGGGTTGCCCTTGCGCACCCAGCGCCTGAGTTTGCGCAGTGCCAGCTGGATGGCGCGCTGGCCGAGCGGCGAGTCATCGCTGAAGTTGCGATAGTGTCGGGCCTCCCACACCTTGACCGCCTTACCGTGCTGCCCCTCTCCACCCATGCGCACCCCCTCGGGGTGAAAACCGCCGTGGCCAAACGGGCTGCTGCCACCGGTCCCCACCCATTTGTTGCCGCCGGCGTGGCGCTCTTTCTGCTCGCTTAATCGCTGGTTAAGGGTCTCCAGCAGCTTGTCGAGTCCGCCGAGGGATTTGAGCAGCGCCTTCTCCTCTGGGCTCAACAGTCGCTCGAACTCCTTGCGCAGCCACTCCTCGGGCAGGTTTTCCGGCAGCAGGGGGATGGCGTCCAGCCCCTCATAGTATTCGGCGAAGGCGCGATCGAAGCGATCGTAGTGGGCCTCGTCTTTTACCAACAGGCAGCGGGAGAGCTGGTAGAACTCGTCCATATCGACAGCGACCAGTCGGGCCGCCAGTGCGGCGTGCAAGTCCAGCAACTCGCGCAGGCTGCACGGGAGTTTGTGGCGGCGCAGGTGGGTAAAAAAGTCGATCAGCATGGGTCAGCTGCCGCGCCGTGCCAGAAAGGCGAGCTTCTCGAATAGATGCAGGTCTTGCTCGGTCTTGAGCAGGGCGCCATATAGCGCGGGCACCAGCTTGCCGGGCTCGCGGGCACGCATCGCCTCGGGGGCGATATCGTCGGCCAAGAGCAGGCGGATCCAGTCCAGCAGCTCCGAGGTGGAGGGTTTCTTGCGCAGTCCCTCTACCTCGCGCAGCTCGAAGAAGAGCTCCATTGCCTCGCCAAGCAGGCTCTCCTTGAGGTCGGGGTAGTGGAGTTTGACGATGGCCTGCATCTCGGCCTTGTCGGGGAAGCGGATGTAGTGGAAGAAACAGCGGCGCAGGAAGGCGTCCGGCAGCTCTTTTTCGTTGTTGGAGGTGATGATGACCACCGGCCGCTGGCGCGCCTTGACTCGCTCGCCGGTTTCGTAGACGTCGAACTCCATCCGATCCAGCTCCAGCAGCAGATCGTTGGGGAATTCGATGTCGGCTTTGTCGATCTCGTCGATCAGCAGCACAGGTCGCTGCTCGGCGCTGAAGGCCTGCCACAACTTGCCTTTACGAATGTAGTGGCTGATATCGGCCACTCTGGGGTCGCCGAGCTGGGAGTCCCGCAGCCGGGCCACCGCATCATATTCGTAGAGTCCCTGCTGGGCCTTGGTGGTGGACTTGATATGCCAGGCAATGAGATCGGTGCCGAGATGGTCGGCGACCGCTTCTGCCAGTACCGTCTTGCCGGTGCCCGGCTCCCCTTTGATCAGCAGCGGTTTTTCGAGGGTGATGGCGGCATTGACTGCCATCTTCAATGCATCGGAGGCGAGATACTGGCTGCTTCCTGAAAATCCCATAACGTCGGTTCCTTTGACGATTGGCTCCCGGAGTCAGGGGCCAGAGAGAATAAGCTCTATATGTTGTAATACCATATGGTTATAACGAATAGTCACTTCTCATTCATAAACCACAGGGTAATCTTGTTTCATCGTCGTAACAAACACAGGGATAGCACCATGAGCAAAATTTTTGAGGACAACAGCCAGACTATCGGTCACACCCCGCTGGTTCGTCTCAACCGTGTTACCAAAGGCCGCGTGCTGGCCAAGATCGAGAGCCGCAACCCCAGCTTCAGCGTCAAGTGCCGTATCGGTGCCAACCTGATCTGGGATGCCGAGAAGCGCGGTATCCTGACCAAGGGTAAGGAGATTATCGAGCCCACCAGCGGCAACACGGGTATTGCTCTGGCCTTTGTCGCGGCAGCTCGCGGCTATCCCATCACCCTGACCATGCCGGCCACCATGAGCCTGGAGCGCCGCAAGCTGCTCAAGGCGCTCGGTGCCAATCTGGTGCTGACCGAAGGGCCGCTCGGCATGAAGGGGGCCATTGCCAAGGCCAACGAGATCCTCGAATCCGAGCCGGGCAAGTATGTGTTGCTGCAACAGTTTGAAAACCCGGCCAACCCGGAGATCCACGAAAAGACCACCGGCCCCGAGATTTGGGATGCCACTGACGGCGAAGTGGATGTGTTCGTAGCCGGGGTCGGTACCGGCGGCACCATTACCGGGGTCTCCCGCTATCTGAAGCAGACGAAAGGCAAGGCGGTGGTCTCTGTTGCGGTCGAACCGGCCGAGTCGCCGGTCATCAGCCAGAAGCTGGCCGGGGAAGAGATCAAACCGGGCCCACACAAGATCCAGGGGATCGGCGCCGGCTTTATCCCGGGCAACCTGGACCTCTCCCTCATCGATCGGGTGGAGAAGGTGACCAGTGACGAAGCCATCGAGATGGCTCGCCGCCTGATGGAGGAGGAGGGGATCCTGGCCGGTATCAGCTCCGGTGCTGCGGTGGTGGCTGCCAGCCGTCTTGCCGAGCTGCCGGAATTTGCGGGCAAAACCATTGTGGTCATCCTGCCGAGTGCGGCGGAGCGTTACCTCTCTAGCGCCCTGTTTGCCGGGGTGTTCAGCGAGCAGGAGCTGCAGCAGTAACTGATCGGAATCTTTCAAAACAGCGGCGCTCCCAGGAGCGCCGCTTCTTTATGGGCTAGACTCAACCCCTGTTAGTGTCACTTGATCCTTATTTTTTGGGGTAAAATAACAAGTTCCGGAGTGAGAAAAAAAGCAGACATTCCGCTCTAAATCTCATATCCTGTGCGGCGTCACGCGGTGTTTGCTGGCTGGGTATCACAAAGTAACAAAGTGTTATTTTTCGTTATAAAATAATTTCAGGCCAGTCCTGATGCGGCTTGTAGCCCAATAACTGAAAATTGCCAACCAGCGCGCCGATTACTGCACAGAAACTTGACCTGGATTAAACCATTGCGGGTCTGCTTTCGTTACTTTACAACATATCCATACTGACACGGTGGGTCAGGTTGCCTCAAAAACGACCAATCCACCAAAAAATATCAATAATATGGGGTGAAACCATGTACGAGAAGTCTGTTGTTATTACTGCTGAAAACGGCCTGCACACCCGTCCGGCAGCTCAGTTCGTGAAAGAAGCCAAAGAATTCCAAAGCGAGATCACTGTGGTCTCCGGTGGCAAGTCCGCCAGCGCCAAGAGCCTGTTCAAGCTGCAGACCCTGGGCCTGACCAAGGGTACCAACGTAACTATCCAGGCTGACGGCCCGGATGCTCAGCAAGCTGTTGAGAAGCTGGTTGCCCTGATGGACGAGCTGGAGTAATCCAGCTTTAGATTCCTCCCCCACAGTCGTTTTAATAGGAAGGATTATGATATCTGGCATTCTTGCGTCCCCCGGTATCGCATTCGGTAAGGCGCTTCTTCTTAAAGAAGATGAAATCGTTATCAATCAGGGCAAAATCTCTGCTGACCAGATTGATGCCGAGATCAACCGTTTCCTCGAAGCTCGTACCAAGTCAGCTACCCAGCTGGAAGCCATCAAAGAGATGGCCGGTCGCACCTTCGGTGAGGAAAAAGAGGCCATCTTCGAAGGCCACATCATGCTGCTCGAAGATGAGGAGCTGGAAGGGGATATCAAATCCTTCATCAAAGAGAACAAGGCTTCCGCTGACAAAGCCATCTATGAGGTGATCGAACAGTACGCCAAGATGATGGCCGAGCTGGATGACCCTTATCTGCGCGAACGCGCTACCGACTTCCGTGACATCGGCACCCGTCTGGTCAAGAACGTACTGGGCA
Source organism: Aeromonas sp. Y311-2 (assembly GCF_027706025.1). NCBI lineage: Bacteria > Pseudomonadati > Pseudomonadota > Gammaproteobacteria > Aeromonadales > Aeromonadaceae > Aeromonas > Aeromonas sp. Y311-2. Next base: position 228,724 of record NZ_JAPDCL010000004.1, read on the forward strand.
TCGCCGTTGTCAACCTGAGCACCATCGACGAAGAGGTGATCCTGGTCGCCAAAGACCTGACCCCGTCTGAAACCGCTCAGATCAACCTGAAATATGTGCTGGGTTTCGTCACCGACATCGGTGGCCGTACCTCTCACACCTCCATCATGGCCCGCTCCCTGGAGCTGCCGGCCGTGGTAGGCACCAACGACATCACCGAGCGCGTCAAGAACGGTGACATGCTGGTGCTGGATGCGATCAACAACCAGATCATCATCAATCCGACTGCGGAACAGCTGACCGAAGCCAAGAAATTCCAGGCTCAGTTCCAGGCCGAGAAAGATGAGCTGGCCAAGCTGAAAGATCTGCCTGCCATCACACTGGATGGTCACCAGGTCGAAGTGTGCGCCAACATCGGTACCGTCAAGGATACCGAGGGTGCCATCCGCAATGGCGCCGAAGGCGTGGGTCTGTACCGTACCGAGTTCCTGTTCATGGATCGTGACGCGCTGCCGACCGAAGAAGAGCAGTTCAAAGCCTACAAAGAAGTGGCCGAAGCGATGCCGGATCAGCCGATCATCGTGCGTACCATGGACATTGGCGGCGACAAAGAGCTGCCCTACATGAATTTCCCGAAAGAGATGAACCCCTTCCTGGGCTGGCGTGCCGTGCGTATCTTCTTCGACCGCGAAGACATCATGCATGCACAGCTGCGGGCCATTCTGCGTGCGTCTGCCTTCGGCAAACTGCGCATCATGTTCCCGATGATCATCTCTGTCGAAGAGTTCCGTAGCCTGAAAGCGACCGTAGAGACGCTGAAAGCCGAACTGCGTGCCGAAGGCAAAGCCTTTGATGAATCCATTGAAGTGGGTATCATGATCGAGACCCCGGCCGCTGCCGTGATGGCTCATCATCTGGCCAAGGAAGTGGATTTCTTCAGTATCGGTACCAACGACCTGACCCAGTACACTCTGGCTGTCGATCGTGGTAACGAGATGATCTCCGCCATGTACAACCCGCTGTCACCCTCCGTCCTGACCCTGATCAAGATGGTTATCGATGCGTCCCACGCCGAAGGCAAGTGGACCGGTATGTGTGGTGAACTGGCTGGTGACGAGCGCGCTACCCTGCTGCTGCTGGGTATGGGTCTGGATGAGTTCTCCATGAGCGCCATCTCTGTACCGCGTATCAAGAAGCTTATCCGCAACACCAACTTCGAAGATGTGAAGGCAATGGCTGATCAAGCACTGAGCTTTGCCACCGCCGCTGAAATCGAAGCATGCGTAGATAACTTTATTAAGCAGAAAGCAGTCTGCTAAGATCGGCTGCAAACAGCGACAAATCATCTCTAGGAGCTTTATATGGGTCTGTTTGATAAACTGAAGAAACTGGTTTCCGACGATAGCTCTGACACCGGCGGCATCGAAATTTTTGCTCCGCTGTCTGGCGAAATCGTGCCGATCGAAGATGTGCCTGACGTTGTCTTCGCCGAGAAGATCGTTGGTGACGGGATCGCCATCAAGCCGGCTGGCAACAAGATGGTTGCTCCGTGCGATGGTACCATCGGCAAGATTTTCGAGACCAACCACGCGTTCTCTCTGGAATCCGACTCCGGTATCGAGCTGTTCGTTCACTTCGGTATCGACACCGTTGAACTGAAAGGCGAAGGCTTCAAGCGTATCGCTCAGGAAGGCCAGCAGGTCAAGCGCGGCGACACCATCATCGAGTTCGATCTGGCCGTTCTGGAAGCGAAAGCCAAGTCTACCCTGACTCCGGTTGTCATCTCCAACATGGACGAGATCAAAGAGCTGATCAAAATGACTGGTGCCGTGACTGTGGGCGAGACCCCGGTTATCCGTATCAAGAAGTAATGCCCGGCTGGCTCACGCCAGTTGCGCAGTAAAAAACCGAAGCCTTGTGCTTCGGTTTTTTTATGGCCGCGACTCGGCTTCCCTTTCTGGTGATCACTCTATTCCGTCGAGATGACAACCCGGTTACGGCCCTGATCCTTGGCCTGATAAAGGGCCCGGTCGGCCATCATCAGCAGATAGTCGATGCTCTCCTGCCCCTTCATGCTGGCACACCCCAGACTGATGGTGAGGGAGAGCTGTTTCCCCTGCCATGGCAATCGGGTGGTACTGACATGCTGGCGCAGCTGTTCGGCGCGCCGTGCCGCCTGGTCAATATCACAACCAGGCAGGATCAGCAGAAACTCCTCTCCACCCCAACGGGCCAGACTCTCCCCCGGCAACAGCTGGCTCGCCATGGCGTGGGCGACGGCGCAGAGCGCGGCATCACCCGCAGGGTGGCCGTAGCGGTCATTGACCTGTTTGAAATGGTCGATATCTCCCAGTACCACCGAGAGGGGCTCACCTTGCAACCAAAGGGCCTGCAGCTGTTGCTGGGCGCCGCGCCGGTTGGTCAGTTCGGTGAGTGGATCGGTGCAGGAGAGGCGGCTCACCTCTTCCACCATACACTGCAGGTCGTGGATATCGCGAAAGGTGACGATATGGCCATCCGGGATGGCATCGGCTCCCAGCTGGGCAGTGACGATAAACCAGCGCGACTGACCGCTCTTGCAGCGGATCAGCGCAGGCATTTCGGCAACCTCCAGTCCTTGCGACAAGCTCTGTTCCACCTGGGAGTGCCAGGAGTCGATGATGGTGCGGCGATACCCTTCATCCGGGTATGCGACCTGAAACCAGGAGGCCATGTCCGGCAGGTCGTCAAGGTTGTAGCCCAGCTGCTCAATAAAGGCTTTATTCAGGAAGCGGTGGCGCCGCTGCGGGATCATGTCGGGTGAGCAGCCATCGTGACGGGCAATGGATTCTGACACCAGAATAGGCAGCGGGATCACATCGAAGGAGCGAAACAGGATCTGTTGCAGTTCTCGGTCATTCATAGGAAAAGCGGCTCCACGATGCATCTTTTACATGCTTTACCATAGGTCAGACCAGTGTGGTGGTAAACCGATTTATGGCGGTTACGCCGCCGGTTTTTCAGCCAATGGCAAAGGCGAGAAAATGGCGGGGTTGTTTGCCGTGGCCGTATCGGGTGAAAGCTGGGCAGGCAGAGGAGAAACGGCGGGGCAAAGGGTCAAAAAAACCCACATGGTCAGGCACATGTGGGTCGGGAAAAACCAGGCAGGGTAAAACAGACACTCCCTGTGTCGGTCATCTTCAGCTCAGGTGGAGGTGGTCCATCTGCTGGAGCTTTTCGGGCCAGGGCCCCTGCTGGTGGTCACCAAATCTTCACACGCTCGGAAGGTGGCAGATAGAGCTTGTCTCCCGGCTTGATGGCAAAGGCGTGATAGAAGGCCTGCATATTCGCGACGACGCCATTGACCCGGTACTCCAGCGGCGAGTGGGGATCTGTCTTGAGCAGAACGGCAGCGAGCTCGGGCCGGTACTTTCCTTTCCACACCTGCGCCCAGCCGATAAAGAAACGCTGCTCGGCAGTGAAGCCATCGAGCACCGCTGGCAGGCGGTTGCCCAGGGCGAGCCGGTACGCCTTGTGGGCGATGGTCAAGCCGCCGAGATCGCCGATGTTCTCGCCAAGGGTCAGCTGGCCGTTGACATGCTCCCCCATGATGGGCTCGAAACGGTCGTACTGTTTTGCCAGTTTTTGCGCTCTGGCGGTGAACTCCTTGAGGTCGGCCGGAGCCCACCAGTTGTGCAAGGCACCGTTGCCATCGAATTTGGCCCCCTGATCATCGAAACCATGGCTCAGCTCGTGACCGATGACCGCGCCGATGGCGCCATAGTTGACCGCATCATCCGCCTTCAGATCGAAGTAGGGTGGTTGCAGTATGGCGGCCGGGAAGACGATCTCGTTGTTGTTCGGGTTGTAGTAGGCGTTCACCGTCTGCGGATTGTCGAACCACTCCTCCCGATCCACCGGTTGATGGAGGCGGGCAAGGTGCTCGTTGTAACGCACCGTGGCCGCGCGCTGGGCATTGCCGACCAGATCATCGGGACGGATCTCGATTGCGCTGTAATCCTGCCACTGGTCGGGATAGCCGATCTTGACCCTTACCTTCTCTAGTTTCGCCAGCGCCTGCTGTTTGGTCGGGGCAGACATCCAGTCGAGCCCACCGATCTCCTGGCGATAGGCAGCGATCAGATTGCGTACCATGGTCGCCATCTGTGCCTTGGCTTCGGCCGGGAAGTAGCGCTCCACGTAGAGTTTGCCCACCGCCTGACCCAGATAGTCGTCCAGCACCTCCATGGCCTGCTTCCAGGGCTCCCGCTGCCGGGGGATGCCGCTCAGGGTTGTACCGTAGAAAGCGAAGTGCAGAGCATTGCTCTGGCTGTCGAGATAGGGCGCATAAGTGCGTAGCAGATGGAACAGGCAGTAGGATTGCCACTGCGCGATGCTGGTCTCCTGCATCACGGCGGTCAGCTTCTCCAGATAGTCCGGCTCACTGACGATGATCTCCGTTTCCCCGGCGATACCGGCCTCTGCCAGGTAGCGTTGCCAATCCAGGGTGGGCAGCAACTGACTGAGGCGAGCGATGGGCAGTTTGTTGTAGGTGAGGTTGTCATCCCGCAGCTTGACTCTGCCCCACTGCAGGCTGGCGAGCCGGGTCTCCAGCGCCAGAATGCGATGGGCCTGCTCGCTCGCCCCCTCGACGCCGGCATGGTTGAGCAGGGCGGTAATGAACTGCTCGTAGCTGGCCCGCAGTGTCTTGCTGGTGGCATCTGCTTTCAGGTAGTAGCCCCGATCCGGCAGACCGAGGCCGGATTGCTGCAGGTAGATCCCGTAGCTGTCAGGCTGTTTCTTGTCGGCCATGAACCCGATACCAAAGGGAGCGCCGCCGCCCAGCTTGTTAACCCGGGCAAAGTAGGTGGCTAGCGAGGCGCCATCATGGATGGCCATGATCTCATCGCGCAGTGGCTGAATGGGGGTCAGCCCTTTGGCATCCCGCCCGGCCTGATCCAGATAGCTGGCGTAGAGGTCGGCTATCTGCTGGCGAGGGGTTCCGGTTTGTTGCGGGCGCTTGAGCAGCTCCTCCAGCAACACCTTGCGATCCTCCAGCGACTTGTCCGCCAAAAGATTGCCGATGGTCTGCCCCGGCATGTCATCCGGAATTTGGGTCTGGGCCAGCCAGTTGCCGTTGACGTGGCGAAACAGATCGTCCGCCGCGCGCACGCTGTTATCCATGCTGGCCAGATCCACCCCGGAGTGGCCGCTGGCGGCACCGGCGCATGGGGCCAGCGCAATGAGGCTGGCGATCATGCTGCGTTGCTGTTTCATCGTGAGTGTCCTGTATGGGGAGCCTGTGGTGATTGGCTGTAACCGCTGGCCAATCAGCTGCGAACGACCGAGAGGAAGCGACCGTCGTGATTGAAGGTGCAGGTAAAGTCGACCAGATCATCGTCGGTCTCGTACTGGCCATAGACCTTGTATCTGTGGCCACTCTCTTCTGCCGACTCGGTGGTGATATCGCGGGGGGAGACATGGAATTTGCTGGCTGCTTCCCCCGAGCAGTAACGGGGCATCTTGCTGGTGGCCATATGCTGGTCATCGCTATCGTCATGCTGGCCATCATGCTCGTGTTTGTTATCGCTGTACTTTTTCCCGGCGTAATAGCCAGCGGCGCCGATGGCACCCAGCGCAGCTGCACCTATCAGGACTTTCTTGGTATCCATATTCTGGCAGCCGCTCAATGTCAGACAGGCGGCCAACCCCATTACCATCAAGGAGTGTTTCATCTCTCGGATCCTTTCAATTATCAAATGAGCAAGTCGGTGTCAGCCGGACGGTGGTCACAGTGCCCGGCGCTGGAATGGCGCCACTTTGCAATGGTCAGGATGAAGAGGACACTCAAATAAAATTAAAAAAAGTTATAAAAGTCCGGGAGCCGGGGCGAGCGCGGTATGGGTAAGCGGTGAGGGGAGAAGGGCGCAGGTTTCATCTGTGCGGTAAGTAGTGGTGTGTAGCAAGTGTTTGTTTTTAAAATTTTATTTCTCTTTATATTTTATCAAGGGTGATGGCTGCCTGTTGTGCGGCGGCCAGCCATGTTGGCAATGGATAACTGTCTCTATCGCCATAAACTGGCATAAAAAAGCCGCTCACCTGGGTGAGCGGCTGTTGCTATCAGATTAATGCAGTTCGCTATCAGGCTGGCTGCTTGCCATCTTCTGCTGGCGGCGGCAGGGCGGCGGAGTTGGACTCCACCTTCTGCTCTTCGCCCTGCATGTTCTTGATGTAGACATCCATCTGGTTGAAGGCGATCTCGATGCCGTTCTCGCGGAACAGCTGGTCGATCTTGCGGTTCAACTCGTCCACCGCCGGGTTGCGATCCCCCAGTTCGCTCACGAAGAAGCGCAGCTCGTGATCCAGGGTGCTGGCGCCAAAGGTGAGGAAGTAGACGATGGGAGCCGGGTCTTTCAGCACCCGACTGTTTTCGTCGGCCGCCTGTTTCAGCAGGGTGCGGGTCAGCTCGAGATCCGAGCCATACGCCACGCCCACCCGCACGATCACCCGAGTGACGGTGTCACTCAGCGACCAGTTGATGAGCCGTTCTGTCATCAGCTGCTGGTTGGGGATGATCACCTCTTTGCGGTCGAAGTCGGTCAGGGTGGTGGCGCGAATGCGGATCCGCGAGACTGTACCGGAGAAGGAGCCGATGGTGACGGTGTCACCGATCCGCACCGGACGCTCGAACAGGATGATGATGCCGGAGACGAAGTTGGAGAGGATCTCCTTCATGCCGAAACCGATACCGACTGACAGACCACCCGCTACCCACTGCAGCTTGTCCCACTGAACACCCATCATGGAGAGAGCGGTGAGGGAGCCAAAGCCGATCAGCACGTAGTTGAGCATGGTGGTGATGGCGTAGGCGGTCCCCTGAGCCAGGTTGAGCTTGGAGAGCACCAGCACCTCCAGCAAGCCCGGCAGGTTGCGCGCCAGTGACCAGGCACCGCCGAGCAGCAGGAAGCCGATCAGCACATCACTCAGGCTGATGGGGAAGAGCACGGCGTTGGCGCCGGTGCCTTCACTGCGGTGCCACAGCACCATGCTGTCGAGGTAGGAGAAGACCGCGACCAGATCGGACCAGAGCCAGTAGAAGGCGACGCCGAAGATCAGCATCAGCACGGTACGGGTCAGACGCAGGGACTGCTGGCTGACATCCTCCAGATCCATGGGCTGCTCTTCGATGGACTCGCCACCTTCCGCATCTTCCGAAGATTTGTGCTCACGCTTGGCCACCGCACGGCGGTAGGCCAGACGACGGGCAGCCAGCTCCAGACCACGCAGAGCGGTGCGGTAGACCAGGCTCCAGATGATGATGAGGTAGAAGGATTCGATCAGGCGACCGGTCAGCTTCAGCGCGGTGTAGTAGTAACCGAGCACGGCCAGCACGATCAGCGCCACCGGTGCCAGCGCCAGGGCAATGGCGATCAGCGACTTCTGCATGCTCGCCTCGCCCTTGATGCGGGCGCGGGAGATGGGGAACACCAGATAGGCGGCCAGCCCCAGCAGGGTCAGGGTCATGGCCTGGCCGATCACATCGTTGCCCAGGGTGGAGGGTTCAACCACCGCCTTGGTCGCGAGCATGATGAGCGGCAGCAGTGGCAACCAGATGTAGCGCATGCTGTTGCGCTTGGCCTGCAGCTCCGCTTTCGGGATCCGGAAGTGGGTTTCGGCGATACCGCCCGGGCGCATCACCGCCAGATAGACGCTGAACACCAGATAACCGAGGGCGAGGTTCAGGGTGATCTGGAACATCAGCTTGGGACTGAGCAGACCGCAGTAGGTGAGCAGCAGACCGCCAGCCAGAATGAACATGCTGCCCGGCAGGCGTTGCAGCACGGTATAGAGCAGGGCGCGCGGGGTGTGCCACTGGCTGTCCTGACGGAAACGGCCAAGGTCCTTGGTGATCTTCTTCTCGCGCTCAACCAGCGCAGGGCGTTTCCAGACCAGCAGGCCGCCGATCAGCAGCAGCGGGAAGGCGAGCAGGGAGATCCCTAAGAGCTCTTCGCGCCAGCGTTTCCAGTCCGGTTTCAATACCCAGTCGGAGGCCTGTTTGTAGGCCTGGGCGGGCCAGCTGATAAACCACTTGCTGTCGATGGGCTTGTTGCTGCTTACCCAGAAGATGTGTTGCTGCAGGGTAAATTCGATAGAGGCATAGACCCGCGCCAGCTGCTGCTGGGTCAGCTGCAGGCTGATGGCGTTGGTGAGCTGGCTGTCGAGTTGGCGGTTGAGCTGATCGAGCAGATTGATGCGGGTGTCGAGCAGCTTGGCAAGGCTCTCCTTGTCCTCCTCGCCCACCGGATCCTTGCTGCTAGCGATCAGATTGTCCAGATAGAGGTTCTTCTGGAACAGCTGGTCACGCTGCTGGCTCAGTTCAAACTGGGCCAGATGCAGATCGGCAATCTGCTCTTCCAGGTTTTTGACGGCGATGGTGGGTGCCGCTTCCAGCTGCTGGTAGAGCTGATAGAGGATGCGCGACAGCAGCAGATTACCCTTGAGCATCTGCACCTGTTCATTGAGGTTGCGCTCGGTCTGGATGCCGCGCTCCAGCCAGCTCTTGGCTTGCAGGTTTTTCTGTACCAGCGAGTTGAGGCTGGTAGTGGCACCGATCAGCTGCTGGCTGAGCTGGTGGTTGAGCTCCTGCTCTTTTTGCACCAGCGGGCTGTCTTCGGTCGCCACCAATTCACCGGTCTGCTCGGCGGTTTTTTCGGTGTCGCCGAGGCGCTTGGCGCTGCTCTGATCCTGCAACAGCTGCAGTTTCTGCTCTTCGCTGGCGAGACGGGCACTCTGGTAGTCGCGCTGCTTGATCGCCAGATCCTGCATGCTGGTACGGTTATCTAGCTCCTTTTGCAGGTGGGCCAGTTGCAGGTCGAGCAGGGCCAGCTCGGCACCGAGCTTCATCTTCTCGGCGCTGGAGACGCTTTCACCGGCGTTGAGGCGGGTACGGATCTCCTGACTGCGCTGGTAGGCGCGGCTCATGCTGGCCTGGGCCCGCTCCGGCAGGGTCTGCAAGCTGGTGAGCTGGCTGCCGATGGCGCCGAGGGCCTCCTGGGCCGCCTGCATGTTGGCCAGCACTTCCGGCTGACGGCTGTCGAGCTCTGCCAGACTCATGCTGGCGTATTCGCTCTTGATCTGCTCGGCACTCTTGCCCTTGGTCAGGGCATCGAGCTTGGCGCTGATCTCTCTGAGTTCGGTGGGCAGGTTGCGGATCCGCTGGGCCTGGGTCTTGGCCTTCGCCTCTTCCTTGTCGATGCTGTCGAGCAGGGCGAGGGTTTCGGTCAGCAACTTCTGATCCGCTTGCTGACTGACGGTCAGGGTCTCTGATTTACCCAGACCATCCAGCGCTCGCTGAACTGCGTTGCGAGAGGGGACATCTTGCGCCATGGCTTGCGGCACGCAGAGGCTGGCGAGGAGACAGAGCAGCGGCAACAGGGTGGCCGAGACTCTTTTAAAACGTATTGAGGGCATATAACTTCCGGGTTATTACGCGATATTCGGGAGATTTCCCGCATAGATTAAATTCGCGTGGATTCTAACACCGGGCTTGTCAGGTAAGCAGGGGGGAGGGACAAAAAAAACGGCGCCCGCAGGCGCCGTTTTCAACTCGTTCAGCTCTGATTAAAGAACGTGAACAGAAGCGGTGTTGGTGGTGCCGCTCGGTACCAGAGCACCGGAGACCATCACAACCACGTCACCTTTCAGACCCATGCCGATTTCCAGCGCGGCTTCTTTACCGATGCGATAGAAATCGTCGGTAGAGGCGATGCTGTCAACCACGTGAGCAACCACACCCTTGGTCAGAACCAGCTGGGCAGCAGTTTTCTTGTTGGTGGTGATAGCCAGGATCCAGGCTTTCGGGAAGTACTTGCGAATGGCCTTGGCAGACTTGCCGCCTTCGGTAGCGACCACGATCAGCGGGGCGTCCAGCTTCTCGGAGGTCTCTACGGCGCCTTTACATACGGCCTCGGTGATGCGCAGCTTGTTGCTGTCGTTGGCAGCAGACAGGTTGGACGGCATCACGGCATCGGTACGCTCGCAAATGGTTGCCATGATGGTCACGGCTTCCAGCGGGTACTTACCCTTGGCGGATTCACCGGACAGCATGACTGCGTCGGTACCGTCCAGGATGGCGTTGGCCACGTCACCAGCTTCGGCGCGGGTCGGACGCGGGTTCTTGATCATGGAGTCCAGCATCTGGGTGGCAGTGATAACCACTTTGCGGGCTTTGTTGCACTTGGCGATGATCATCTTCTGGGCGAAGATAACTTCTTCAACCGGGATCTCTACACCCATGTCGCCACGAGCAACCATGATGCCGTCGGAAACAGCCAGGATCTCGTCGAAGTTGTCCAGACCTTCCTGGTTTTCGATCTTGGAGATGATCTGGATGTTCTCGCCACCGTGGGCTTTCAGGTGCTCACGGATTTCCAGAACGTCTTCTTTCTTGCGGATGAAAGAAGCAGCAACGAAATCAACGCCTTGCTCGCAACCAAAGATCAGGTCGCGCTTGTCTTTCTCGGCCAGGGCCGGCAGCTTGATGGAGACGCCCGGCAGGTTAACGCCCTTGTTCTCGCCCAGGTCACCGTTGTTCAGCACTTTACAGATAACTTCGCGCTCGGTGATTTCGATAACGTCCAGACCGATCAGGCCGTCATCAACCAGGATGCGGTTGCCGACGCGCAGATCGTTGGCGAAACCTGCATAGGTCACGGCCACTTTGTCTTTGTTGCCAACCACGGTCTGGTCGGTGGTGAAGGTGAAAGTCTGGCCAGCGACCAGTGCGACGTCGTTGCCGCCTTCCAGCTTCATGGTGCGGATTTCCGGACCCTTGGTGTCCAGCAGGATAGCTGCGTGCTTGCCGGTCTCGGCCATTACAGCGCGCAGGTTGCTGATGCGGCTGCCGTGCTCGGCGTAGTCACCGTGGGAGAAGTTCAGGCGCATGACGTTCATGCCGGCGTCCAGCATTTTAGCCAGCATTTCTTTGGATTCGGTCTTCGGACCGATGGTGCAGACAATTTTGGTCTTTTTCATGTCAATCTTCATGGTTAAGGAATTTCCGCCGAGCAATATACACCAGTTTTTGGAATCTTTTTATGATCCAGAAACAACGTTTTGACCAGATAACGTTTTCTTTTCAGGGATAACGTTTTCCTGTGAGTCACATTTTAGAGCATACGGCCACAGGTTCGGGCTGAAGGGATACAAATGTTGCCATCTGTGGTTGTTTGGCCGGGTTGAGGTTCAGATGTTGTAAAATGACCACCCGTCCGCTGTCACCGTCTTGTCACCGGCTTGCGCAAAAATGTTAGTTCATTGGCGCACGGGTGAAGGAGGTCGGGATGAAAAACAGCCATGAAACCGGATGGGCTCTGCTCTTGCTGGGCGCCGCCCTGCTGCTGGTTCAGACGCTGCCAGCCCGCTACTGGCCTGATAATGCGCGACTGCTGGCGATTTTCTCCCTCCCAGTGAAAGGGGAGGCGGCCGCCGAGGGATTGGCGTGGCGAGAGTGGCAGGATCACAGTGCAGAGACCCGGATGGCGCTTCGTGTAGCCCGACCGCTGCCGGATGCTCCTCAGCCTTGATATCTATTGCCGATTACCTGTCGTGAAGGCGTGAAATTATCAACCATTGGTTGATAGTTCTTATCTATCTTGCTGGATTGTTCACCTTTAATGGCTGGGGGATAATCGATTCCAACAGCGATATCCCCTCCGGTATCGCCCCTGATACTTTGTTGGAGTCTGCTTTATGTCCCTCGCCCCCGTCTGGTTTATCTCGCACGGCGCACCGGATCTGGTGCTGCGTGAGCAACCCGCCACCCGCTTTTTGCGAACCCTGCGTCTGGGTGAGCTCAAGGGGCTGGTGGTCATCTCCGCCCACTGGTTCAGCCGCGAGCTACAGATCAACGTCGAGCCCAAACCGGCCTTGATGTACGACTTTTACGGTTTTCCCGAGCCCCTCTACCGGATGCGCTGGCCTGCCAGCAGCCCCGAGTGGCTGCAACAAGGGGTGAGCGACCAGCTGGCACTGGCCGGACTGACCGCCACCCAGGTGCGGCGCGAGCTGGATCACGGGGTCTGGTCGCCGCTCTCCCTGATCGACCCAAACAGCGAGATCCCGCTGGTGCAGATCTCCATTCCCGCGAGCTTCACCCCGGCCCAGTTGTGGCAACTGGGAGAGGTATTGGGGGCGCTGCGCAGTCAGGGGATTGGCATCCTCGCCTCCGGCGCCATCACCCACAACCTGCGGGCGCTGGCACCGGAAGGCTCGCCAGTGCCGGAGTGGGCCAGCCAGTTTGTCGACTGGCTGGAGCAGAAGATGGCCGACGAGGATCGGCTGGCGCTGCTCGACTATCGCCAGCAGGCCCCCGGAGCGGTGGAGTCTCATCCCCACGATGATCATCTGCGCCCGCTCTTTGTTGCGTTGGGGTCGGCCGATGGTGTGGCGCCCACCCGGCTGCACGAAAGCTGGGATGGCGGCAGCCTCTATATGGGCGCCTACCGCTTCGGCTGATAGCCTCTCAACAAGACCCCGCCAATTGGCGGGGTCTTGTTATGTACGGTGTAGTGATTTAGCCGATGGTACTGGTGATTGAGCCGAAGGCTCTCAGGGAATCACTACCCGGCTCTCGCCGCCGCCGAGGGCTTCGACCCTGATCTGCACGCCAATACGCTCTACCAGGGTCTGGACGTGGGAGATGACCCCGATCTGGCGACCGGCGGCTTGGAGGGAGTCGAGGCTGGCGAGCGCCAGATCCAGACTGTCCGGATCCAGGGTGCCAAACCCTTCGTCAATAAAAAGCGACTCGACCTGGGTCTGCCGTGACGAGAGGCTGGAGAGGGCCAGCGCCAGCGCCAGCGACACCAGAAAACTCTCGCCACCGGAGAGGGAGTCCACCGAACGCACCTCGTCCCCCATGTCGAGATCCACCACTTGCAGCGCCAGATCGGTGCCGGGTACCCGCTCCAGCCGGTAGCGCGGCGACAGCTCGGCGAGCTGGGCGTTGGCCTCCAGCAGCAGACGCTCGAGGGTGAGGCTCTGGGCGAAGGTGCGGAACTTGGCGCCGTTGGCCTGCCCGATCAGATCGCACAGCTGCTGCCAGTGGTCGGCCACTGCCTGCTGGGCGGCCAGCTCCTGTTGCAGGCTGCCCGCCTTGAGGGCGGCGGCTTCGGCCTGTGCCAGCTTGCTCTTGCACTCGAACAGCTGCTCTTCAAGGGCGCGACAGCGGGCATCGAGTGCCGCCAGTTGATCGCTCAACTCTGCATCCGGCAGGGCAGCCAGCTCGGGGTGATGTTCCCGATAGCGATCCCGCTTGTTCTCCTCCAGCGCCAGCGCCCGTTGCCGCTCGGCAAGGCGGGTGCGCGCCTCACCAAGGGCATCTTCCAATCCTTGCAGGGCCGTGCGGCGAGCCTTGAGCTCATCGGGGCTGATGGCGAGCAGACGGCGCAGGTCGTACTCGGCGATGCCGAGGGTACTGGCGTGGGCAGCCCAGCGCCCCAGCACCTCCCGCTTGCGGCGGCTGCTGGTCTGCTTTTCCTGCTCCACATGAGTGAGGCGGGTCTTGAGTTCGGTCTGCCGCTCCCGCAGAGCGCGGGCGCCGCTTTGCATCAGCTCCAGTTCGCTGGCGAGTTGTTGCAGCCGCTGTTGCCAGCGGCTCTCGACCAGCGGGATCTCCTCGCCACCGAGACAACCGCTGCGGCTGGTGAGCAGCCCCTGCCGTTGCTGTTCGTGCTCCTTGTAGTCCCGCTCGAGTTTGTGCAGCAGCTCGCGCTGGGTCTGCAGGCGTGCCTCCTGCGCGCTCAGGGCGGGGGTGAGGCTGGCGATCTCGCTGGCCAGCCGCTCCCACTCGCTCTGGCCGTGCAGCCAGGCTTCGCAGGCTCGCTGCCACTCGTGCCACTGCTGGCTGCCGAGCCACTGGCGCCACGGTTGGCCGCCCATCTGCTCGTCGAGGCGGTGGGCGCCTTGCTCAAGGCGCTGGCGCAGGGTCGCCTCCTGCTCGCCCATCCCCTTCACTTCCCCTTCCAGCGCGATGCGCTGGCGATCGGCCTCCTGCCACTGCTGGTCAAACTGCTGGTGCTGGGCAGCCAGTTGGCTCAGTTGCTGACGCACCCCTTGCAGCTGTTGTTGACCAAGCTGGGCCTGACGCAGCTGCTGCTGGCTCTGGGCCAACCCCTGCTCCAGCGCCTGGCCACGGCCAAGCAGTGTGCTCATCAGCTCGTTCCACTCAATGGGGCTCTGGCGCAGCGGCAGCGGATGACCCAGCAGGGTATCGCCCCCCAGCTGTTGCCAGCGCTGGGTCAGCTGCTCGGCGCGGGCTTCCAGCTCCGGCAGATGTTGCTGACGCACCGCCAGCTGGCGGGCCAGCTCCTGACGCTCGCTCTCGCACTGAATGTACTGATGGTTGAGCCGCTCCCACTCCAGCTCCAGACTGCGGGCCCGCTCCGCCAGCTGACCCAGGATCCCCGCCACCTGTGGCTGGCTCTGGCTGTAGGGGTGCTCCCCGGAACCGCACAGCGGGCAAGGTTCGCCATCGCTCAGGATATGGCGATACTGCTCGAAGCTGGCGATGGCGCGGGACTGCTCCAGCGCGTGGCGCGCCTCATCCCGCTGCAGGGCGAGCCGCTCGCGGGCGGGGGCCAGCTCTTCGCTTAGGGTGGCGAGCTTGCCGAGCGCCTGCTCCAGCTGGGCAATCTCCTGCTGCAGGCGGCCATGCTGTTCGCCGTGGTTGCGGCCATAGTCGGCCAGCTCCAGCAACTGGCGCAGCTGACCCAGCTGTTCGGTTTGCTGCTGCCACTGCTCCTGCGCCTTGGCGAGGCGGCTCTCCCAGTGCTGCTCCTGCAGCTCGTTCTGTTGCTGTTGCAGCCGAGCTTGTTCATGTTGCCAGTAGTCGCGCTCCTGCTGGCCTTGCTCCAGCTGGCGCTGCAACTGTTGCAGGGCGCGCAGCTTGTGATCGCGCAGGGTGAGCAGTTGCTGCAGCTTGTCGGCATCCTCTGCCCAATCCTGCATGGCAGTGAGCAGGGGCTGCCACTGGCGGGCAACCGGTGCCAGCTCCTTGTGTTCTTCGAGCCAGAGCCCCCACTGTTGGTGCTGCTGCTTGAGCAGTTCCACCTGTCGTCTCTGCTCGCGCCAGCCCTGCTCCAGCGTGAGTTGCACTTCTCGCTCCTGCGCCCCCTCCTGCTGGATCTTCTGCAACTGCTGCACTTTCTCCCGGATGCGGGTATCGAGCTCCTGCGCCCGCTTGAGTTCGGGTTGCAGGGCACCCCATTCCCGCTCGGCGGCGATCTTCTCCGCCAGCAACTGCTGTTCGGTCAGCGCGCTCTGCTGGGTCTGCTCCTCGAGCTTGGCCAGCTCCGGCCCAAGCTCTGCGATCACCTTCTCCTGCTGCTGCACCTCAAGGGTGAGGCGGGCCAGCTCGTCGTGATCGGCGCGGGCTACTTGGGCCTGTTCGGCACGGGCAAACTCCTCGCGCTCGGGGGCCGCGGCGCCGTGGGCCTGCAGGGCGGCATCGAGCGCCGCTTGTCCCTCGGCACAGCCCTGCAACTGGGCTGCAATGCGGCTGTTGAGGTCGCGCAAGTCCTGCATCAGCTGCTGCTGTTGCTGCTCGTGCTTGAGGGTGGTCGAGAGGCTCACCTGCTGACTTACCCAATGCTCGCGGGTCGCTTCGTCCATCAGCGCCACGTCGCCGAGGCGCTGGGCGATGGTGACCAGCTTCTGCTGCTCTTCGCGCGCCCGTTCATAGGTCTGGATGGAGATGGCGGAGTAGAGTTCGGTGCCGGTCATCCGTTCGAGCAGGGCGGAGCGCTCGTTGGCATCCGATTTGAGAAAGGCGGCAAACTCCCCCTGCGGCAGGATCACCGCGCGGCGGAACTGCTCCCAGGAGAGACCCACCAGCTCGTCGATGCGATCCTGCAGCTCCCGCTTGCTGCCGGAGAAGACCTGCCCTGACTCCACATCGGTCAGGGTTCTCTCCTGCGCCTGAAAGCGCCCCTCCGAGCGGTTGCGTGCCCGGCGCACCGCCCAGCGGGCCAGCCAGATGCGGCCATCGCAGCCACGAAACTGCACCTCGGCAAAACCGCTGGCGTGGCCGCGGCTGAGGATGCCGCGCACGTCGTTGGCCTTGAGCTTTTCCTCATCATCCATGCGGCCCACTTCGGCCACGTTCTTGCGATTGGCGATAAAGCGCGGCATCTCGTCGTAGAGGGCCAGACAAATGGCGTCGAGCAATGTGCTCTTGCCCGCGCCGGTATTGCCGGTGATGGCAAACAGACCGGCGGCGCCGAGCGCCCCCCTGGTAAAGTCGATGGTGAAGGGGCCGGTCAGACTGGCCAGATTCTCACCTGACAGAGACAAGATTTTCATTGGTTTGACTCCTTCACCTGCTCCAGGATCTCTTCAAACGAGGCAACTAGCCCAGCCTCGGGCTCCCCTTCAAACTGGCGCTGATAGCAGAGGCGAAACACCTCGGTGGGGGAGAGCTCATCGAGCCTGCGCCGCTCGCGACCATCGGCCAGCCCTTCCCCCGAGCCCTGATACTGGGTGCTGATGCGGGCCAGACGCACCGGTTTGTCTGCGATGGCCGCCAGAATGCGCTCGCGGATGCGGGCCTCGGGCTTGGGCAGCAGCAGCCGCACTTCGAGGAAGGGTTGTGCCTCTTGTGGACAATCAGGCAGTTCGAGCGATGCGATGGCGTTCAGCGCGTCGTCGAGGGTACTCTGGGGCAGGCGGATCATCTCCACCGCGCGGGGCACCGGGATCCGCTCCAATCCGGTCAGTTTGCCTTCTGCAAAGGTCACCTCCAGCACCTGATGGTTGTAGTTGGCTTCGGCAAGCGAAAGCGGCAGCGGCGAGCCGCTGTAGTGCACCCCCTCGGCCGGGCTCTGGGCCAGATGGAGGTGACCGAGCGCCGTGTAGTTGGCTGCGGCAAAGAGATCGGCAGGCAGGGCGTGCTGGTTGCCGCCAAGCACCCGCCGCTCCGACAGCTCCGAGAGCTGGCCCGCCGCCAGATAGGCGTGGCCCATGGCAATTAGTGGCAGCGCCTCCCCGCAGCGAGCGCGCCCTTCGGCCAGCACCTCGGCGTAGACCTGTCGAACCCCTTCGATCAGCCTGTCTTGTCCTTCTGCCAGCTGTTCCACCCGCAGATCGCTGCTGCGCAGGAACGGCACGGCGGCGCACCAGGCGGCAATGTTGCCCTCCTTGTCTTGCAGCGGTACCAGCAGGCGGTCGGTCTCGAGCTTGCCCTCACTGTCGCGGCTGATGCTGCCCACCAGATGCAGGTCAAAGGCGCGCAGCAGCTCGTGGGGAGCATCGAGCTTGGAAGGGGAGTCGTGGTTGCCGCCGATCAGCACCATGTTGAGGTGGGGCATCTCGGCGCGCAGTCTGGCCAGAAAGCGGTAGAGTTGCTGCCAGGCGCTGGCGGGGGGATTGGCTGTATCAAACAGATCGCCCGCCACCAGCAGGGCGTCAATCTCGCGCGCCTTGAGGGTGTCGCTCAGCCAGTCGAGGAAGGCATCGTGTTCAAAACGGCGGTCATGACCATGGAGTTGATGGCCAAGGTGCCAGTCGGCGGTATGGAGGATTTTCATTGGAAAGCAGCCCGGTTGCAGGGACGGTGCCTGTGGCACCCGATGAAGACAAGATGAGGATGCCCCGTGCTTTTTTCAAGTAAAACAGGGGGCTGGCATCGATTCAGGCAGGTTCGCAGCACATCCGGTATTGGGGGTGGCCGGTGAGGGGATCGGACTCCTCGGCCTCAATGACGAAGCCGTGGCGGCGATAGAAACGCACCGCCTGATCGTTCTCGACAAAGACCCGGGCGTGGAGCGACGCCCCCTGACGCTTGGCCTCCTGCAGCAGGGCGTGGCCGACGCCGCGGCCCTGACGGTCGGGGCGTACGAACAGGGCGGCGAGATAGTTGTCCACCAGCGCCATGAAACCGAGCAGATCGCCACGCTCCTCGAACACCCAGATGGCGGCGCGATCGAGATAGCGGGTACGCAGATCCTCCTGGGCCTGCCACCAGCAGGAGGCATCGACGAAATCGTGGGCCTGCAGGGAGGCCAGCAACCAGATTTCGACGATCTCTTCCATGTCTTCCGGGCGACTGGGCCGCAACATACCTTCATCCTTATTAACAATTTACTTTCGCAGTCTAGGAGAACTTGATGAACAAACTGGTGACATAAATGAGACCCTGTGAGGTCGATCGCCCTTTATTTAGCGAGAATGATTGGCTGATCACAAAGCGCCTCTCTAGTACAATGCCCGCCGGACAATCTAGAGACCGAGGACGCCATGTGGTTTAAAAACCTGCAGATTTATCGCTTTACCCGCCCCTTTGACCTGACCGTGGATCAGCTGGAAACCCAGCTGGAAGCCTGTGCCTTCACCCCTTGCGGCAGTCAGGACATCTCCCGTTTCGGGTGGGTCAAGCCCCTTGGCAAATTCGGCTCAACCCTGACCCACTCTGCCTCCGGCCACATCCTCATCTGCGCCCGCAAAGAGGAGAAGATGCTGCCCGGTACCGTGGTCAAGGAGATGCTGGCCGAGAAGGTAGAGGCGATCGAGTTCGAACAGGGACGCGCCCTCAAGAAGAAAGAGAAGGAGGCGTTGAAAGAGGAGATCCTCCACACCTTGCTGCCCCGTGCCTTCAGTCGTACCAGCCAGACCTTCGCCTGGATCAATCCGGCCGACAATTTGATGGTGGTGGACGCAGGTTCTGCCAAGAAGGCGGATGATCTGCTGGCACTGTTGCGCAAATCCATCGGCTCCCTGCCGGTGGTTCCGGTGGCTCTCAAGAACCCGCCCGAGATCACCATGACCGAGTGGTTGAACGAGGGCAACCTGCCTGCCTCCTTCACGCTGGAAGATGAAGCCGAGCTGCGTAGTGCCATGGAGCACGGCGGCATCATCCGCTGCAAGCAGCAGGATCTGATGACGGATGAAATCAAGAACCATCTGGCTAACGACAAGCTGGTGACCAAGCTGGCCCTCAACTGGGGCGAGACTGTCAGCTTCGTGCTGGGGGATGATCTCTCCATCAAGCGCCTGAAATTCAGCGAAGAGCTGCGCGAGCAGAACGACGACGTCACCAGCGAAGATCCGGCCGCCCGTCTGGATGCGGACTTCGCGCTGGTCACCGCCGAGCTGTCCCAGTTTATCCCGGCGCTGTTTGCCGCCCTGGGTGGCGAAGAGCAGTCCATTTAACCGGACATGCGCCTGTTTGGCCTCTGCCATCCCATCGTCAAAGCCGCCTTCGGGCGGTTTTTTTATATCTGTTACGGATAGCCATTATTGATAGATGAGTAAGATATTGATCTTGTTCAATAACTTGAGCTACTAGCGCCAATCGTGACATAGTCCCTCTTCATGGTCATAAAACAGACAAGGAGAGTGTCATGTTGCGCAAACCTCTGGGGCTGGCTGTCGCCCTTGCCCTGCTGGCCGGTTGTGCCAGTGACAACGGCTTTCACTACACCCCGCCAGCCCAGACCCTGATCGCACCCGAAGCCGCCAGTGGCTGGGCCGACAAACAGGGCTGGCAGGGCCATGACTTCATGGTGGCGGCCGCCAACCCGCTGGCGGTGGATGCGGGCTACCAGATCATCAAGGCCGGTGGCAGTGCCATCGATGCCGCCATTGCGGTGCAGCTGGTGTTGACGCTGGTGGAGCCGCAATCCTCCGGGATTGGCGGCGGGACGCTGCTGCTGGTGTGGGATGGCCGCAAGGTGAGTGCGGTGGATGGCCGCGAGACGGCGCCGGCCGCTGCCACCGACCAGCTGTTTATGCAAGATGGCAAGCCGCTGGCGTTTTATGACGGTGTGGTCGGGGGCCGCTCGGTCGGCGTTCCCGGCACCCTGCGCGCTCTGGCACTGGCCCATCAGCGTTATGGCAAGCTACCCTGGGCTGCGCTGTTCGAGCCCGCCATCACGCTGGCAGAACAAGGATTTGTGATAAGTCCACGGCTAGCCACATTGCTGGCCAAGGATCCCTATCTGGCACGGGATCCGGAGGCGCGTGCCTACTTCTATCAGGCGGATGGCAGCCCCAAAACGGCGGGTACCCGGCTGACCAACCCGGCGCTGGCCAAGGTGCTGCGCACTCTGGCCACGGAGGGGGCGGATGCCTTCTATCAGGGGCCGCTGGCGGATGCCATGGTGGCCAAGGTTCGCCAGCATCCCACCAATCCCGGGGTACTGGCGGCCACCGATCTGGCCAGCTATCAGGCCAAAGTGCGTGATGGCCTCTGCTTTGACTATCGCCAGAGCAAGATCTGCGGCTTTCCCACTCCCTCGTCCGGCACCCTGGCGCTCGGCCAGATCTTCGGCATGCTGGAGAGCCGCGATATGGCGGCCCTCAAGCCGATCACCACGAAGGAGGGGGGACTGGCTGCTTCCAGCGAGGCCATCCACCTCTACAGTGAAGCGGCGCGTCTGGCCTTCGCCGATCGCAACCAGTACGTCGCCGACAGCGATTTTGTCAGCGTGCCGGTGAAGGGGTTGCTGGACAAGGGCTATCTGGCCGAGAGGGGCAAGCTTGTCGGTCAGCACTCCATGGGGATTGCCAAGCCCGGCACGCCGCCACTGGCGCTGGCACGCGGCAAGGATGCGACCCCCGAACTCCCCTCTACCAGCCATGTCTCGATCGTCGACAAGGCGGGGATGGCTATCTCCATGACCAGCTCCATCGAGGATGGTTTCGGATCGCGTCAGATGGTCAACGGCTACCTGCTCAACAACCAGCTCACCGATTTTTCCTTCACCTCGGTGGATGCCGCCGGTCTGCCGGTGGCAAACCGGGTGGAGCCGGGCAAGCGGCCCCGCTCCTCCATGTCACCCCTGCTGGTGTTTGACAAGCCAAGCGGCGAGCTGACCATGACACTGGGCTCGCCGGGGGGCTCCGCCATTATCAACTACGTGGGCAAGACCCTGCTCGGCACTCAGGATTGGGGCCTGAACCTGCAACAGGCCATCAACCTGCCCAATTTTGGCAGCCGCAACGGCCCCACCGAGCTGGAAGCGGGACGCACCCCCATGTCGGTGGTCGAGGGATTGAAGGCGAGGGGACATGAGGTGGTACTGAACGAGCAGACCTCCGGCCTGCAGGGGGTTGAGCGCAACGCTGGTGGCTGGTTTGGCGCAGCGGATCCGCGCCGGGAAGGGATCGCCAAGGGGGAGTGAGGTTCCCATAGCAACAAGGCCAGCATGATGCTGGCCTTGTTGCTGATGGTGCGCTTACTGGATGCCCAACAGCTCCACGTCAAAGATCAGGACGGATCTCAGTGGGATATTGCCACTGGAGCATCCTGCGCGGTTACTGGATACCCAACAGCTCCACGTCGAAGATCAGGACTGATCCCGGCGGGATTTTGCCAGCGGCGCGGTCGCCGTAGGCGAGGTTGGCGGGGATGTAGAAACGGGTCTTCTCACCTTCCACCATCAGCTGTACCCCTTCGGTCCAGCCAGCGATCACCTGATTGAGGCCAAACTCGATGGGCTCGCCACGGGCGACCGAGCTATCAAAGACGGTGCCGTCCAGCAGTTTGCC
This sequence comes from Aeromonas sp. Y311-2, assembly GCF_027706025.1. NCBI lineage: Bacteria > Pseudomonadati > Pseudomonadota > Gammaproteobacteria > Aeromonadales > Aeromonadaceae > Aeromonas > Aeromonas sp. Y311-2. The sequence continues at coordinate 250,228 of NZ_JAPDCL010000004.1, forward strand.
CTCGTAGTGCACCTTCACCTTGCTGGTGGCGGTGGGATGAACGGTGCCGGTGCCCGGGGTCAGCACTTCGTACTGCAGGCCGGAGGCGGTGGTGGTCACCAGCGGCTTCTCCTTGTTGCTGGCGAGGAACTCGGCGCCAATCCGCACGTTGTCAGCCGCCAGCTTCTTGTTGTTGCTGCTGGAGTAGAAGTAGTAGGCCACACCGGCGATGAGCAGCGCGATCAGTATGAATTTCATCGGTTTTTCCTGTTCCATGAAATGTAAAAAGTGCAATGAGGACGCCATCTTATCGCGCACCGCCCCTGATGGCGAGCCACAGGGCGGGAGGATGTGAGCGGGCAGGCAAAGCCCGGCGAGCTGGATGCAAAAAGGGGCGAGTCGGTGACTCGCCCCTTGTCATGGCAGCGGCGCTTACTTGGCGGCCACCATCATCAGGGCGGGCAGGGCGAAGAAGAGGCCCGTTACATAACCCAGAGCCAGCAGCTTGTTCTCGCTGCCTACTCGGGCCAGCCCCTCGGCGGCGCGCACCGGCAGGTCGCGCAGGAAGGGGATGCCATAGATGATGACCACGGCAAAGAGGTTGAACAGCACGTGAACCAGCGCGATGGTCAGGGCCAGCTGGGCACCGACTCCGCTGATGGCGGTGGCAGCCAGCAGGGCGGTGATGGTGGTACCGATATTGGCTCCCAAGGTGAAGGGGTAGAGCTGACGGGTGCTGAACACGCCGCCGCCGGCCAGCGGTATCATCAGGCTGGTGGTGGTGGAGGAGGACTGCACCATGATGGTCACCAGCGCACCGGAGGTAATGCCAGTCAGCGGGCCACGGCCCAGCGCCTTGTGCAGCACATCTTTGGCGCGGCCAACCAGTACCTGTTGCAGCACTTTGCCCAGATAAGTGACGCAGGCGAGGATCAGCAGGATGCCGATGACGATAGTGGCGATGGCGGCACCCTTGCCCGGCAGGAAGGCAACGGCGTTGTCAATCAGCTGCTGGGCCGGTGCGGTCAGCGGCTTCATGAAGTCCATGCCCTTCATTGACATGTTGGCGGAGCCTACCAGCAGGTTGGCCAGCCACTCGGCGCTATGTTGCAGCAGACCGAACATCAGCTCCAGCGGCAGGAAGATGAACACCGCCAGCAGGTTGAAGAAGTCGTGCACGGTGGCGGCGGCGAAGGCGCGGCGGAACTCGGCGCGATCCCGCACATGGCCCATGGAGACGATGGTGTTGGTGATGGTGGTGCCGAGGTTGGCACCCATCACCATGGGGATGGCCATGCTGATGGGCAGGCCGCCAGCCACCAGACCAACGATCACCGAGGTGACGGTGCTGGAGGATTGCACCAGCGCGGTAGCGAGAATACCCAGCAGCAGGGCGACAAAGGGGTTGTTGGCAAAGGCGAAGATCTGGGCTGCGCCCTCGGCGCCGCCGGAGAAATCTTTGAAGCCGTGGGAAATGGCGCCCACGGCAACCAGGATCAGGTAGACCAGTACGATGACACTCATCCAGTTGAACAGGGCGCGGGTCGCGGGCGGCTGTGACAAGGAGTGATGGTGTTGCATAAAGCCTCTTGAGACGGTCGTTCCGTCTTGGGTTGTTGATGACCCGCGCATTTAATCAGTGGTTAATGACAGAAATATGACAAGGTGACACTTTTATGATGGTTTTATGACTTGCTTTGGTGGTTTGCTCGTCAATAGATGATGGGGATGGCGAGAAATATGGCTGGTGGCGCCATCCACCCTGTCTGTTCCTTGCCGACCAAGCAAGTGCGGGAGAGTGGCAATAGTCGAGCCCCATATTCAGCCCGTCAAATAGCAAGAAGGGGAGCCATGGCTCCCCTTCTGTCTATCCGTTATCCGCAAAGGATCAGGCGTCAGCCGCCTCTTCGTACTGACGGAACGGGATGCGGAACACCGCCAGACGCAGGAACAGATAGGTTGCGCCGAGACCAGCCCAGATCAGGCCCAGCTCCAGCGAGCTCTGCTCCAGGTTGATCCACAGAGCACCGATGGTGGCGGCGCCGAGCAGCGGCATCAACAGGTAGATGACGTGATCCTTGAGGGTCTTGTTGCGCTTCTCGCGCACCCAGAACTGACCGATCACCGACAGGTTGACGAAGCTGAACGCCACCAGTGCGCCGAAGTTGACCAGCGCCAGCGCGGTATCCAGATCAAACGAGACGGCGGAGAGGGCCAGACCACCCACCATCAGCACGTTGATGGCTGGGGTGCGGTATTTCGGGTGGATGTAGCCAAACACCCGCTCCGGGATCATGCGGTCACGACCCATCACATAGAGGATGCGCGACACACCGGCGTGAGCCGCCATGCCGGAGGCCAGTACCGCGACCGTGGTGCAGACCAGCACCACGGACTGGAAGAAGGTGCCGCCAACGTAGAGGGCGATCTCCGGCAGTACCGCATCCGGATGCTGGAAGCGGGCGAGGCTCGGGAAGTAGAGCTGCAGGCAGTAGGAGACCACCACGAAGATGATGCCGCCGATAAGGGCTGTCAGCACGATCGCCTTGGGGATCACCTTGCCGGCGTTCGGGGTCTCTTCGGAGAGGGAGCTCAGACCGTCAAAGCCCAGGAACGAGAAGCAGAGGATGGTCGCACCGGTAAAGAGCGGTACCAGCTGTGCTGACTCGAAGTGGAACGGACGGCTGCTCATCAGGGTACCTGCCCCTTCACCGTGGTAGATGCCCCACGCCATCAGGCCGATAAAGAGGGTGATGATGGCCAGCTGGATCACCACGATCAGACCGTTGAAGTTGGCCACCAGATTGATGCCGCGCAGGTTCAGGAAGGTCATCACGGTCACCAGACCGAAGATGAACACCCAGGGCTCGACGCCCGGGAACATGGCGGTCAGGTAGATCTTGGCCAGCAGAATATTGATCATCGGCATGAACATGTAGTCGAGCAGGGATGACCAGCCGACCATGAAACCGACGTAGGGGTTGAACACCTTCTGGGCATAGGTATAGGCAGAGCCCGCAGAGGGGAACTTGCGTACCAGATGTCCGTAGCTGAAAGCGGTGAGCAGGATGCCACCCAGAGCCAGCAGATAGGCGGTGGCGACCCGGCCATCGGTGATGTCACCGACGATGGCGAAGGTGTCGAAGACAGCCATGGGGGTCAGATAGGCCAGACCCATCACAATCACTTGTGTCAGGGTAAGGGTCTTGAGCAGCTTGGCGTTTTGCGATGCCATTACGCTTTCTCCTCAATCAGTGCCGCAGCACGTGCTTGCAACGAGCGCAGGGATACGATGGATTCGCAAGCCTGTACATCAAGGGCGCCGGGGAGGCGCATACCGGGCTGTACCGGCAGGAAAGCATTAAAACGCCCCATTGTTATCCTCTCAACGTCGGGAGATTGTTTGGCAATCTCGAATATCACTTCCGGAAACGTTCCGGCCTCTTGTGGTGGGTTTGTACTGCACTTCAAAAATACAAAAACCGATGTTGCAGTGAACATCGGTCCTTTATTGGCGGCGTATTGTGCATTCGGCCAGCCCCCTTGACAAGCAAAAAAGGGCGGATTAACGCATTTTTTTGCATACGTACGGGGCAGGTAAGTGGTCACTCGCCCCCTGCAGCCGTCCCCGAGCCGCTCCCCCTTTTTCGGGGGGAAAGAGAACCCTGTCATGGCGTATGAAAAATCGGCAAATCGGGGCTGCAGGGTGCATAGCGCCTCAACATTGATCCTGATCATATTTGGCTGCGTCCCCCCGGGCTCGAGTCCTGCGAGCTTATCGGCTGGCGGGGGATGGGAGGGGTTGAAGTGGAAAAAGATCTATTGCATATCCATTCATATTAATGACTGGGAATAGGTTGCGACGCGGCTCGGGCCATGGCACGGCGAGCAGCCTGGTTGGGTAGTTATTTGAAATCAGTCACACTTCCTGCAGAAACCGCATTTCTGGCAACCCGTGCTGCTGGCCACCAGAGCACCGCAAAAACAACAAGGAGCCCGCAGGCTCCTTGTTCTCTATCGGGGGGAGGGGCGCCAGCGGTTACTGGGCGATCTCCACCTTGTCGGCGGTATGCAGCGGGATGCGGAACACGGTGAGGCGCAGGAACAGGTAGATGGCCCCCAGCGCCGCCCAGATCAGCCCCAGCTCGAAGGAGGAGGGCTCGAGGTTGAGCCACAGTACCCCGATGCAGGCGGCGCCACAGAGCGGCAGCAGCAGATACATCAGGTGATCCTTGAGACACTTGTTGCGGCCCAGCTTCACATAGAAGTGGGCAATCACCGCCAGATTGACGAAGGTGAAGGCCACCAGAGCGCCGAAGTTGATCAGCGCCAGCGCCATCTCCAGATCCAGCGACACCGCAGAGAGGGCCAGCAGGCCTACCAGCAGCACGTTGAACGCCGGGGTTTGCCACTTCGGATGGATGTAACCGAAGAAGCGGGCGGGCAGGGCGCGATCACGACCCATCACGTAGAGCAGGCGCGATACACCGGCGTGGGAGGCGAGCCCCGAGGCCAGCACCGCCACAGTAGTGCAGACCAGCACCACCGCCTGGAACAGCTTGCCGCCGACATAGAGGGCGATCTCCGGCAATACCGCATCCGGATGCTGGAAGCGGGAGATGTCCGGAAAGTAGAGCTGCAGGAAGTAGGAGGTAGTGACGAACAGCACACCGCCGATCAGCGCCGTCAGCACGATGGCGCGGGGGATCACCCGATCCGCGTCCGGGGTCTCTTCCGACAGGGTACTGATGGCGTCAAAACCGAGGAACGACAGACAGAGGATGGAGGCCCCCATCAGCAGCGGTGACACCTGGATCTGCTCGGAGAAGAAGGGACGGCTGCTGGCCACGGTCCCCAGCCCTTCACCATTGTGAACGCCCCAGGCGATCAGGCCGATGAAGATGGCGATGATGCTGAACTGCATCACCACGATCAGGCTGTTGAAGTTGGCCACCAGCTTGATGCCGCGCAGGTTGAGGGCGGTCATCACCGCCGCCAGACCGAAGATATAGGTCCAGGGCTCTACGTTCGGGAAGAGGGCTTCCAGATAGATCTTGGCCAGCAGCATGTTGATCATCGGCATGAACATATAGTCGAGCAGGGAGGTCCAGCCCACCATAAAGCCGACATAGGGGTGAAACACCTTCTGGGCATAGGTATAGGCGGAGCCGGCTGACGGGAACTTGCGCACCAGATGGCCGTAGCTCAGGGCAGTGAACAGCATGCCGATGAGGGCAAACAGGTAGGCGGTCGGCACATGGCCTTCGGTGATCTCGGTAACGATGCCGAAGGTGTCGAACACAGCCATGGGGGTGAGGTACGCCAGTCCCATAACCACGACCTGCCACAGTTTGAGGGTCTTTTTCAGACCAACCTGCTGGGCCGCCATTATGCATGTTCCTCATGCAGTGCCAGAGTGGCACGGTCCATCAACGAAACCGGGAGAGAGGCCCGGGAATCAAGGGCGCCAGGGCGGCGCACACCGGCCATGGCCGGTTGGAAAGCATTGAGATGCCCCATGTTGTTCCTCACTAGACTTGGTGTCGGGAGACTGCTGCCAATCTCGCTATCTTTTCCGGGGGTGATCCGGCCTCGTTTATGGGTTTGTTCACTGTCTAAAAAAGAACCGATGCCATTGTTTTACATCGGTTCTTTCAGTGGCGGCGCATTGTGCATTTGCAGGGCCCCCTTGACAAGAAAAAAAGGGGGCAAAATTGCATTTATTTGCACAGGTGAGTGGTCACTTTCCTGCTGGTCAGGCCAGCACGGCCTCCAGTGATTTTTCAAGGAGTTGCAGCCCCTCGTCAATCACTGCCGCAGGGGCTGTCAGGGGGGCGAGAAAACGGATGACATTTGCACGCACCCCGCATGAGAGCAGGACCAGACCGCGTTTGCCCGCCTCGGCCACCAGACGTTTGGTGAGGTCGGGATCGGGCTGGCTGGCATCATGGCGTTTCACCAGCTCCATGGCCACCATGGCACCGGGGCCGCGAATTTGACCTATGCAGTCAAAACGCTCGGCTATGCGTTCCAGCCCCGCCTTGATCTGCTCCCCCTGATCCAGCGCTTTCTGGTTGAGTTTCTCCTCGTCGATCACCTGCAAGACCGCCAGCGCGGCGGCGCAGGCGATGGGGGAACCGGCATAGGTACCACCCAGGCCCCCCGGCTTGGCCGAGTTCATGATCTCCGCCTTGCCCACCACCGCCGAGAGAGGGAAGCCCCCCGCCAGACTCTTGGCCAACGTCATGATGTCCGGCTCGATGCCGGCATACTCGGTGGCGAAGGTCTTGCCGGTGCGGCAAAAACCGCTCTGGATCTCATCACAAATCAGCAGAATGCCGTGCTGATCGCAGACGCTGCGCAGCTTTTGCATAAAGCTCGGGGAGGCGGGATAGAAGCCACCTTCCCCTTGCACCGGTTCGATGATGATGGCGGCGACGCGATTCGGCTCGATATCGGCACTGAAGCAGAGCTCGAGGGCGTGCAGGGCATCCTCTTCACTCACCCCGAGATAATCGGCGGGGAAGGGGATGTGGTAGACCTCCCCCGGGAAGGGGCCAAAGCCGGTCTTGTAGGGGACCACCTTGCCGGTGAGCGCCATCCCCATCATGGTGCGGCCATGAAAGCCCCCCTTGAAGGCGATGGTGCCGCTGCGGCCGGTGTGGGCGCGGGCAATCTTGATGGCGTTCTCGACCGCCTCGGCGCCGGTGGAGAGAAACAGGGTGCGCTTCGGCGTCGGGCCGGGCACCAGGGCATTGAGCTTCTCGGCAAGCTCGATATAGCCGGGGTAGGGGGTGACCTGAAAGCAGGTGTGGCTGAACTTTTCCAGCTGCTCGCGCACCGCCGCCACCACTTTGGGGTGGTTGTGGCCGGTATTGAGCACGGCGATGCCGGAGGCAAAGTCGATGTAGCGGTTGCCCTCCACATCCCACAGCTCGGCATTTTGTGCCCGGTCTATAAAGACCGGCAGCAGGGTGCCAACGCCGTTGACCACGGCCACTTCGCGGCGCGCTTGCCACGCCTTGTTTGATTCTGACTGACTCATCTTTCCTCCCTGAGGGGCCGCAGCCCCCGATATTCCCTGAAAATGTGGCAGGCGTTTTGGCGCCCATCACCGCCGATCAGCCCATCGGGCCAGATCGGCGGCGCCTTGTCTCTCTGTTGCTGCCCTAGCGAATGGCGCCAAAGCAGAGGTATTTGGTCTCCAGATACTCCTCCAGCCCCTCGGCAGCCCCTTCCCGACCCAGACCCGACTCCTTGATGCCGCCAAAGGGGGCCAATTCGGTCGAGATGATCCCCTCGTTGATGCCGACCATGCCGTACTCCAGCTGCTCGGCGACGCGCCACACCCGGGCGATATCGCGGCCATAGAAGTAGGCGGCCAGGCCATAAGGGGTGTCGTTGGCAATGGCGATGGCCTCGGCTTCTGTCTCGAAGCGTACCAGCGGGGCGACCGGGCCGAAGATCTCCTCCTGCAGGATGGGGTTGGTTTTATCCACCTTGCCCAAAATGGTGGGGCGGTAGAAGAGGGGACCGGCGGGGTGAGCTTCGCCCCCCAGCAGCACTTCGGCACCGGCGGCGACCGATTGCTGCACCAGTTCGGCGACCTTGCTGGCGGCGGCCGGGTTGATGAGCGGGCCGATCTGGGTGCCCTCACTCATGCCATCCCCCACCTTGAAGGCCTTGACGGCGGCAGTCAGCTTCTCGGCGAAGGCGTCATAGACGCTGGCCTGCACCAGAATGCGGTTGGCGCAGACGCAGGTCTGCCCGGCGTTGCGGTATTTGGAGGCGAGTGCCCCGGCCACTGCGGCATCGAGGTCGGCGTCGTCAAAGACGATAAAGGGAGCGTTGCCGCCCAGCTCCAGCGACAGCTTCTTCATGGTGTCGGCACACTGGCGCATCAGCAGTTTGCCGATGCGGGTGGAGCCGGTGAAGGAGAGCTTGCGCACCACCGGATTGCTGCACAGCTCGTTGCCCACCGCGCTCGCCTGATGGCTGGTGACGATATTGATGACCCCGGCGGGGATGCCCGCCTGCTCGGCCAACACCGCCAGCGCCAGCGCGCAGAGCGGCGTTTCTGCGGCGGGCTTGATGACGATAGTGCAACCGGCGGCCAGCGCAGGGCCCGCCTTGCGGGTGATCATGGCAATGGGGAAGTTCCACGGAGTGATGGCGGCGACCACGCCCACCGGCTGCTTGATGGTTGCCAACCGGCGATCGCCGCTAAAGCCCGGGATGGTGCGGCCATAGGCGCGCTTGCCCTCCTCGGCGAACCACTGGATAAAGCTGGCGCCATAGGCCACCTCTCCCTTTGCTTCCGCCAGTGGCTTGCCCTGCTCGCAGGTCATGATGCGGGCCAGTTCGTCGCTGTGGGCTGTGATGGCGGCAAACCAGGCGTAGAGCTTGTTGCTGCGCTCCTTGGCGGTCAGCGCTGCCCAGGCGGGTTGCGCCGCGTGGGCGGCCGCGATGGCGCGGCGGGTATCCTCGGCATCCATGTCGGGCACCTGGGTAATGACGGCACCGCTGGCGGGGTTGGTGACCTCGAAGGTGCGGCCGCTGGCGGCCTCGCACCACTGTCCATCTATATAGGCGCGGGATGTGATCAAGCTGGAGTGGGATGTTGTTCCTGACATGAGAAGCCTCGAGTGTGGGTCAGAGCAGCTGGTTGCCGGAGTGAGCCGACCCTTCCTGCGCCGCTGCCGTATAAAATAATAAGCACAGGAAGACCATAATTTGAGCTGAAATGTTTTTCAAGTGTTAAATATATTTGAATTGCTGGGGGGCGCCATGCTAGAAAATGGGCTGTGTAGCGCGCTTTTACCCATTCGCTTGCAGGCTGTAAGTGGGCAAACGACGGGGAGATGGTAAATCAGGTGTGCAAAATAATGAACGGCTGTGCTGTGTAACATAGTGAACGGCAAGGGAAAGCTGGTCGGCTATTTTAACCAGCAGGGTAAACAGGCTGCGCCTGATCCGATGCGATCACGCGCAAGCAGGAGAGGCTGATGATGCAAGGATGCAGATATGGCGCAGCAGGGGGCTTGTCATGAGCGGGCCACAGAGCCGGGAAGGCGTGGCTCGACCGTTGAGTGCGGCTGACACCGGGGCGCGCACCATGGGGGAACGGCTGGCGGCGGTACGCCATCAGCTGGGGCTCTCCCAGCGGCGAGCGGCCGAGCTGAGCGGCCTGACCCACGGTGCCATCTGCATGATCGAGCAGGACAAGGTGAGCCCCTCGGTGGCCTCCCTGCAAAAGCTGCTCACCATCTATGGCCTGCCGCTGTCGCGCTTCTTCGCCGAGGAGGAGAGCCGCACTCCGGAGGTGGTGATCAAGGCGGATCAGTTGATCGAGCTGGGCAGTCAGGGGGTCTCTCTCAAGCTGGTGCACAACGGCAACAACCGCCGCCAGCTCGGCTTTATGCTGGAGACCTATCCCCCCGGCACCGACACCGGCGGTCAGGTGACCCATCAGGGGGAGGAGGTCGGCACCGTGCTGGAGGGGTCGGTGATCCTGACGGTGGCGGGCCAGAGTTATCCGCTGGAGGCGGGCGACAGCTATGTGATCGACACCGGCGAGCCCCACAGCTTCAGCAATCCGTCGGGGGAGACCTGTCGCATCGTCAGCGCCCACACCCCGGCGAGCTTTTAATCCTGACAGTAGTTTGGCAACCGAACCGGTAAGGAAACAGGGATCATGACCGAACATGTAAACAGTTACTACGCAGCCAGCGCTAATAAACACGCGCCCTACCCGACATTGACCGAGCAGCTGGAGTGCGATGTCTGCGTCATCGGGGCGGGCTATACCGGCCTATCCAGCGCCCTGCATCTGGTGGAGAAGGGTTACAAGGTGGTGGTGCTGGAGGCAGCGCGGGTCGGCTTTGGCGCCAGCGGCCGCAACGGCGGCCAGATCGTCAACTCCTACAGCCGCGACATCGACACCATAGAAGCGAACTGCCCGCCGGATCAGGCCAGGCTGCTCGGTTCCATGTTGTTTGAGGGGGGGCAGATCATCCGCGAGCGGATCAAGCGCTACAACATACAGTGCGATCTGCAGGAGGGGGGGGTCTTTGCCGCCGAGACCGAGAAGCAGCTGCACGAGCTCAAATCCCAATACGCCCGCTGGCTGAAGTGGGGTAACGACCAGCTGGAGCTGCTCGATGCCAAGGGGGTGCGCGAGGTGGTCGCGAGCGATCGCTATGTCGGCGCCCTGCTCGACAAGAGCGGCGGTCATATCCACCCCCTCAACCTGGCGTTGGGGGAGGCGGAAGCCATCCGCATCCAGGGTGGGCAGATCTTCGAGCAGTCCGCCGTCACCAGTATCACCCCGGGTCAACCAGCACTGGTCAAGACCGCCAAGGGGGCGGTGAAGGCGCGCTTTGTGGTGGTGGCGGGCAATGCCTACCTCGGCAATCTGGTGCCGGAACTGGCCAGCAAGAGCATGCCCTGCGGCACCCAGGTGATCGCCACCGAAGTGCTGGGGGAGGAGCGGGCCCGTTCACTCTTGCCGCAGAACTACTGTCTGGAGGATTGCAACTACCTGCTCGACTACTACCGTACCTCCGGCGATCACCGGCTTCTCTATGGCGGTGGCGTGGTCTATGGGGCGCGGGATCCGGCGGATATCGAGCGGCTGATCATCCCCAAGATGCTGAAAACCTTCCCGCAGCTGGCCGACGTCAAGGTGGAGTACACCTGGACCGGCAACTTCCTGCTCACCCTGTCGCGGCTGCCGCAGTTTGGCCGCATCGGCCCCAACATCTACTACATGCAGGGCTACAGCGGCCACGGCGTCACCTGCACCCATCTGGCGGGCAAGCTGCTCTCCGAGGTGCTGAGCGGTCAGGCGGAGCGCTTCGATGCCTTTGCCAAACTGCCGCACTACCCCTTCCCGGGTGGCCGCCTGTTCCGCATCCCCTTCACTGCTGCGGGCGCCGCCTGGTACACCCTGCGCGACCGCTTGGGTGTATAAGAGCTGCCCAGCGAGAAATGTGGGCTGGTGGGTGCCGCGTAGATAACGCTGACGCCAGCACCAATACCAGAAACAACAAGGCCACCGTGAGGGTGGCCTTGTTGTTTATCAAGCAGTAGCGCGCTGATTAGCTGTAGAAGGCTTCAACGGTGCCCTTGAGTTTGATCAGGATGGGCTGACCACGGCGATCCAGCGCTTTGGGGGAGGGGATCTTCACCCAACCTTCGCTGATGCAGTACTCCTCGACATCGGTGCGCTCTTTGCCGTTCAGGCGAATACCGATCGGGTGCTCGAAGCAGGCGGCCACATAGTGAGGGCTGCGGGGATTGCAGGAGAGGTGATCTGGCAGAGCCGGTTTGGTGCTGGTATCGCTCATCGATATAACCCGAAATGAATAAAAAGTGGGTCATTGTAGAGAATGCCGCCATGGCATTCAAGGCGGCCACAAAACAGGCAAAGCGTGCTCGCCATCGCTATGGGCGACCCGCTTATCCTCGTTGCCAATGCATCACCAGCTCGGGGCGACCGCTACGCTCGCAGAACTGCTGCTCACCCTCTTTAAAACCGTTGCGGGAATAGAAGCGCCGCGCATGCTCATTTTCGGCGTAGACCGTCAACTCGAGTCGATCATATTGGGCTTTGAGGTGTTCGAGCAGTTGGCGACCCAACCCGTGTGATTGGTGATCAGGGGAAATAAACAGCGCGGCAACAGACCCCTGATATCAGGAGATAAAGCCCAGTAGCTGTCCATCCTCCTCATAGACCCAGCTCTTGCTGGCGGGCAGATAGATATCCCGTATCGCTGCCCGTTGCTCATGCCAAAAGGCGGCGGAAATATAGTCGTGGGCTTGCACCGATGCCTGATACCAGAGCTCGACGGCGGCATCCAGATCGGTGGCAGATAATGGGCGGATCATATTGGCCTCGACTGTGAAGAGTGGTCGCACGATATGCCCGATCCATGTCGTGTTATCGGGCATATCGTCTATCGCAGGCTGGCTACTATTTGCGGGTCAGCTTGTCGAGGTAGCCCATGGCGAAGGCCGAGAGGACAAAGGTGATGTGGATCAGCAGGTACCACTTGATCTTGTCGTTGGGGAGATTTTCGGCATTCATAAACACCTTGAGCAGGTGAATAGAGGAGATGGCGACAATGGAGGCGGCGACCTTGTTTTTCAGGGAGCCGGCATCCAGCTTGCCGAGCCACACCAGTTTGTCGCCCTCATCCCCGACATCGAGGCGCGAGACGAAGTTCTCATAGCCGGAAAACATCACCATCACGATAAGTCCCCCCACCAGGGTGATATCGATCAGCGACAGTGTGACCAGCACCAGGTCCACCTCTTTCATCTCCAGTATGTTGGGCAGGATATGGAGGATCTCCTGAAAGAATTTCACTCCCAGTGCCAGCAGTATGAGGCTGAGCCCAAGATAAATGGGGGCCATGATCCAGCGGGATGCGTACATCAATCTTTCAAACATGTTTTCCATAGTGCGATTACAGGTCCATCAAATGGTTAACAAACGAGTCGGCCATAGCTTAACCGAGATGCCTCACATCTCAAGCATCTCGATAGCATATTGCTGAATTGGGTGGTGTCAGGCAGGAGTATTTAACCCTGGGTAGGGCAGTGCAGCGGGTGGCAGAGGGCCCGTGGTCGGGCCTATCTGGTGTCAGGGAAGGTCCAGGGTAAAGCGGGCGCCGCCGAGGGGGGATTCATCGACCCGGATCTGGCCGCCGTAGCTGTGGACAATTTCGGTCACCACCGCCAGTCCTATGCCCTGACCGGGTGAACTGTCTGCCCGCACGCCGCGCTGGAAGATCTGTTCCGATTTGGCCGGATCGATACCCGGGCCATCATCTTCCACTTCGATGCGCAGCCGCTCGAGATGACGGCGCACCGTCACCTTCACTTCGCTGATGGCAAACTTGCAGGCGTTGTCGAGCAGGTTACCCATCAGCTCCATCAGGTCGCCCTGTTCGCCGTGGAAGAGGGCGTCATCGTCGAACTTGAAGTGGGTTTGCAGCTTCTTGTGGCGATAGACCTTGGTCAGGCTGGCCAGCAGTTTTTCAATCAGCGGCACCGGCTCGGTGCCCTTGCTGGCAAGGCGCTGGCGGCCGGTCACGGCCCGTCTGAGCTGATACTGGATCATCTGATCCATGGTGAGGATCTGCTCGTTGATGTTGTCGTGGATCTCCCGCCCCAGCTTCACTTCACGGGTGGTGATCTGGATCAGCGCCAGCCGGGTTTTCAGGCTGTGGGCGAGATCGTTGAGGGCGTGCTGGTAGCGCTGGGTCTGCTGGCGTTCGTTCTCCAGCAGCTGGTTGATGGAGTCGGTCAGCGGGGCCAGCTCCCGTTCAAAATCGCTCGAGAGGTCATCGCGCTTGCCAGCCCGGATATCGTCGATCTGACGGGCGATGGTGCGCAGGGAGCTGAGGCTCCAGAAGGTGGTGAGCAGCAGCAGCCCGGCCAGCAGCATGTAGGCGAGCAGCGCCTGTTTGGCGGTCTGGTAGAGATAGGTGCGGGACTCTTCGTGATAGCGTTTGGCCGAGTCGATCATCACCACGTAGTAGGCGGTGGTGCCGCTGCCGGGATTGCGGATAAACCGCAGGCTGTAGACGAAGTAGCTCTCTCCGTTCTTGATGGTGTGCTTCTTGAAGAAGTAGTCGAGATCCATCCCCCCCAGATACTTCATCAGGTCGCCGCAGATGGTCTGTTTGGCCTTGATCACCTCCGGCATATGGAGGCTCGACCAGACCAGATCGCCATCGGCGCGGCAGATCAGGGTATCGAGGTTGCGATCCCCAGCACCACGGGATATCCGCCCCAGCTCGACGTTCGACCCCTTGTCATCCGGCTCGGTGGAGGAAAACAGCTTGGCCAGGTTCTCCTGCATCCGGGCGCTGGCCTTCTGGGTCTGCTCCTCGACGTGGCCAAGATAGAGGGCGTAGACGGCAAACCCCATGATCAGCGCGATGACCAGCAGCGAGCTGAGCAGCAGTTTGATGTGCAGTGAGCTGCGGATCATCTTGATGGGGCGCGGCAGATGAAACTGCATCAGTTACAGGAGAGGTTGAAGATGTAACCCTGACGCCGGATGGTGGAGATGGGTTGAATCGTCCCTTCCGGATCCAGCTTCTTGCGCAGGCGGCTCACCATCACCTCGATGGTGTTGGGGTCCCCTTCACCGTCGCCGTAGAGCTGGTCGAGCAGTTGCTGCTTGGAGACCACCTGACGGGCATTGCGCATCAGGTACTCCAGAATTAGGTATTCAAAGCTGGTGAGCACCGCTACTTCACCGGCGATAGTCAGCTCCTTGCGGGAGAGATCCAGCTCGTAATCACCGGCCTTCACCCTGGGCGAGATAAAACCGGCGCTGCGGCGCACCAGCGCATTGAGTCGGGCCAGCAGCTCATCTTTCTGGAACGGTTTGACCAGATAGTCATCAGCACCTGCTTCCAGTCCTTCGACCTTGTCCTGCCAGTTGCCACGGGCGGTCAGCACAATGATGGGGAAGGGGATCTGCCGTTCACGCAGTTGCCGGATCAGTTGCAGGCCGTCCATATCGGGCAGACCGAGGTCGATGATGGCCACATCAATGGGATAGTCGGCGGCGTAGTGCAGTGCAATCCCGGCCTGGTCGGTGCTGTAGACCTGATTGTCGGCTTCGGTCAGCAGAGAGGAGAGGTGGTGATTGAGCAGCTTGTCGTCTTCGACCAACAGAATTTTCATGATGTGAGCGGTCATAGGGATCCAGGCTGTCAATTAGAAAGTGTATGTCGCTTCGAGTCAATTCGAATCCTAATGCATCCCGGCTGTATCGGGACTGAATCAACGGGACTTCAGTGTTCGCGCCAACTGGTCGTTTAACCATGGTCCGGGTTGTCGATGGCATGCTGGTCGGCAGCCATGTTGCGAAAGGTTTGATGTGATGAGAGAGATGGCCGGGAGGCTGCTGGCGCGACTGCAACAGCGTGAGCGCAGCGACCTCCTCTATATTGTCTGGCTCTGCTGGGGGGCAGCCTTGCTGCTCTACGTGCTGGGGTCGCCCTGTTTTCTGTGGCCAGTGGCGCCGATGCCGCTGGTTCTGCTTGTGTGGTTGGTGGAGAGAGTACGGATGTTTGGAAGAAACAAAGGTGGTGCGGCTACTGGGTCGGCCGGGGCCACTGTGATTGCAGCCGGTGCCCGCTTCAAGGGCGAGTTGCAGGTGGAGGGGGATCTGGAGGTGCGCGGTCAGATCAATGGCACCATCCAGCTCATCGGTGGTGTGCTGCGCATCATGCAGGGTGGTAGCGTTGAGGGAGAGGTGAGTGCGCCCCACGTGATCATCAATGGCCTGCTGGAGGGGACGTGCACCTCCGCCGAGGTGGAGATCCTGGAGAGCGGCAAGATGCAGGGGATCTTCAAGGGGGGCAGTCTCTCCATATGCAAGGGCGGCAACTTTGTTGGCCAGTCCCAACCCACCGTGGCCAGCAAGGCCGATCCCGTGTTGCAAGCCTTGTCTGAAAACAGTGCGTCCGGGAGCAAGCAGCCGGAGAGCAAGAGCAATGTGAAAAAGCTGCCGCACGAGCCGAAAGGCAAGCCGACCGAGGAGCTGGCCAAGCAGGCGTGATGTCGTTTGCCAGCGGTGCAGATGACGGTTGTTCAGGAAAACAGAGAGGGGGCCACGATGGCCCCCTCTGCATTTCCCCGTCACCCGTTAGCTGCGGCGCGGCGGCAGCATATTGGTGAGGGTGTTGTCTTTGAGAATATGGTGGTGATAGAGGGCCGCCACCGTGTGCAGGCCGATCAGGGCGTAACCGATATTACCCAGGGTCTCGTGCACCTCCTTGATCAGCCCCTTGAGGTCTGGACTTGGGGAGAGCAGGGCAGGCAGCTCAAGCCCGAAGAAGGGGATGGGTTTGCCCGCGGCGCTCAGCAGCAGCCAGCCAAACAGCGGGGTGAGAATCAGAAAACCGTAGAGGGCGAGGTGGGCCAGTTTTGCCAGCTTGTGCATGATCGGGGAGAGCTCGGGCACGATACGGGGCGTCGGGCTCATCCAGCGCAGGGCCAGTCTGACAAACACCAGGGCGAAGATAAGCAGCCCCAGCATAAAGTGCCACTCCTTCATCAGCTCCCGGCCAGGGTCCCCTTTGGGGAAGATATCGCGAAATTCGATCAGGGCGTAGACGGCGATCATGGCCCACAGGGTCAGCCAGTGCAGCCCGATATTCAGGGTGCCATAACGTTGTTCACTGTTCATCAGCATAGGTTTGTTCCTTCGAAGTACTGTCACATCCGTGTGGCATCCCCGCACTCAAACGTGTCGGAGCGAGGCCAGATCCTTTGGCGGCAACAGCCGGGCTACCATGCTTGCCATACATCGATAGCCTGCTGCTGGCATCAGTCAGAGAGGAGATGCCCTCTGCTGTCTGCATGGTATCACTGGCAACCGGGTGGATAGTCTGATCAATGCCACACAATTTACAGGCTCATTAAGCCCCTTGTGACGTGAAGAAGGCGTGAAATAGCATCAGTGATGTCGGCCCGCCCAGGTTCAGGCGGGCTCGATGGCCATCACCACGCAATCCGGCTCGCTGATGCGAAAACGGACGTTGCAGTCGAACAGCCGCACCCCGTACTCCTTCTCATCGGGTTTGCCCTTCTTGTAGGCGGGGCGCGGATCTTGCGCCAGCACTTCGCTCACCAGCTGGCGCAGCTCGGGATGGGCCTTGAGCCAGGGTTGCAACTGCTGTTCGGCCTCGGCAGTGAAGCTCACCGCCAGTGGTGGGGTGGGGGCGTCGGGGGCAAAGCCCCCACGGGCATCCGGCAGGCTGTCGGCATAGGGGATGTAGGGTTTGATATCGACGATGGGGGTGCCATCGAGCAGATCCACTGCCCCCAGCTCCAGCCACAGCTTGCCCCGCTCACGGCCGATCCCGTGCAGCTCGACCACCGAGAGACCTAGCGGATTGGGGCGGAAGGTGGAGCGAGTGGCAAAGACGCCGACCCGCTCGTTGCCGCCAAGGCGCGGCGGGCGCACCGTCGGGTGCCAGCCCTGCGCCATGGTCTGGTGAAAGACGAAGCTGAGCCACAGATGGGAGAATTGCTCGATGCCGCGCAGCACATCCGGCTGATCGTAAGGGGAGCGCAGCTCGAGGCGGGCGCGGGCCGATTTGACCAGACCGGGCTGGCGGGGGATGGCGAACTTCTCCTTGTAGGGAGAGCGGATGATCCCGAGGGTGTCGATTTCGAACTTCATGGCGGATCCTGACTGAAAACCCCGGCAATTTAGCACAGGCGGCCCCAAAACGCAGGCTTGGCCTCGCTACGCCAATTTCTGCGGCGCTGCCGTGATCCCTGTCCCATCCCGGCCAGTCGGGGGCTGTGCCCGCGCGCCAAGTTGCGTAGGGTGGAGGCAACTGGCGTGTCAGGATGAAATGTGCGCACATGCGCCGAAGGGGGAGGGAGAGGGATGAAACTGCTGATTATCGGTGGCACCGGCTTTTTGGGGCGCCACCTCACCGCGCTGGCGCTGGATTGGGGCCATGAAGTGACGCTGTTCAATCGCGGCCTGCACCAGCATCCGGACTGGCGCGATCTGGTGCAGCTCACCGGCGACAGGGACAAGAGCCTGATCGCCCTGCAAGGGGCCAGTTTGCAGTGGGATCTCGTCATCGATACCTGCTGCTATCGCCCCGAGCAGGCGGCGAGCCTCTCGGCAGCTTTGCTCGGGCGCTGCGCGCGGCTCATCTTTATCTCCACCATCAGCGTCTATCGCGATTTCTCAATGCCCGAGATGAATGAGTCGGCGCCGCTGCATGCTATCCCCGAAGGGGAAATGCCCACTGACTATGGCCCCCTCAAGGTGTTGTGCGAGCAGGCGTATCGCGCCCGCTGGGGTGAGCGGCTCTGCATCCTGCGCCCGGGCGTGTTGTGCGGCCCCCATGATCCTACCGGGCGCATGGCCTGGTGGATTAAGCGGGTGCAGCAGGGCGGGCCCTGGTTGCTGCCGGGCAGTGGCGAGGATCGCTTGCAGTATCTCGATGTGCGCGATTGCGCCGAGTTTGTGTTGCGTGCGGCCGAGCAGCAGCTATCGGGCATCTTCAACCTGCTCAAACCCGGCATTACCCTCTGCGACTGGCTGGAGCGGTTGAGCGCCCGGTTGCAGCCCGCCCGCCCCATCCAGCCCGAATGGCAGCCTTGGCCCACCCTGATGGCGGCCGGAATCGAGCCCTGGCAGAGCTATCCCACCCTGCTGCCCTGCGCGCAGGCGGAGTTTGCCGGTTACGGCTCTATAAGCGCCGAGGCGGCCATCGTGAAGGGATTGAACTTTCGGCCGCTGGAGGAGACCGCCGCCGACCTTGCCCACTGGCTGGCCATCGAGCCTGCCGCCGGGGTGGCGGAGAATGCCATGACTCAGGCCGAGGAGACTTCGCTACGGCAGCAGTTGCTGGAGCCCAGTCTGCAATAGGAGAGGGTGCATCGAGCCGCTGCTGCCGAGCGTGGCGCGGCAGGTGTGAATACAACGAGAGAGGGCATCCCGCGGGATGCCCTCTCTGTCTATCCAATGTCTGATGGTTGCCGAATACAGGCTGACGCGATTCCCCATCACATCGCTGTCGCTCACCGAGTTAGCGAATGGCGGCCCCCGCGGCTACCAGCAGCTCTTTCAAAATGGTGCGATGGCAGCGGGACTCCTGCTCGCAGTAACAGCCCACCGACAGGTTGGTGGTATGAGAGAGGGCGGCCAGCAGCGCCAGATCGTGCCTGGCGGCAGGTTGCGCCATCTCGGCCTTGTACTGTTTGCCAAACGCCGCCCACTGGGCGGGCGTCTCGGCTACCTGCCCCAGCTTCATGGTCTCGCTGCTGGGGGCCAGGTTGGGGAACCAGACATCGTACCAATGCTGGCTGGCAAATTCGCTCTTGGGTACGCCGCGGGGCGGGCGGCGCACCGTGCCGATCCGCAGCCCCTCATCGGGCAGGCGCGGGCTGCCAAGGCGAACGATAGCGAGGGCCATGACAGCGGGTTACTTCTCTTCGGCCACTTTCAGCGCCTGCCCGTAGCAGATCACCTGTTTCAGGCAGCCCGGGGTGTCGCTGAACTCGGCGCATTTGTCGATGGTGACGCCGTTGCCACCCATGTCGGCGGCGCGGCGGCGGGCCAGGGTGCGCGCTTCACCTGCGTTGGGCACCGGCTGGTTGGCATCGGCCTGGCAGGATTCCCCCTCGATGGTGCCGAGGTAGAGGTAGTTGAGGTCAGCCAGCTCATCCTGTTCATAGATGCGCACGCTACCGGGTTTGAAGTATTCGTCGAAGTTCTCTTTATCCAGATTGCTGTTGAAGGCGTAGTTGGCACAGCCGGAGGCAATCAGGGGCATCATCAGGATCAGGCGTTTCATCGTCTCGTATCTTGTGTCGGTGATGAGGACAGTAGAAATGCGCAGGCGCTCCATGTCGGCATCTTGTTGAATAATGAGGGGGACATTATAGGGGCCAGCCGCCTGCGGCGACCAGCCCCGTTTTGCGCCCGTTTGTCAGGGTGTGACCCCCATCAGGCTGATATCAGCCTGATATCAAACAGGAGCCAGTCGCTGATAGAGGCTGCGGTAGTAATCATCCGCCAGCAGCTCGTTGTGAGGGGCGCAGAGGCGGATCTGTCCCTCTTCCATCAGGGCAATCCGGTCCATCTGTTCCATCCCCAGCAGGCGGTGGGAGATAAGCAGCAAGGTGCGATCTGCCCCGAGCCGGAACAGCAGCTCCATGATCTCCCGCTCGGTCTGGCTGTCTAGCCCTTCGGTCGGTTCGTCCAGCAGCCAGAGCGGCGCATCGTGCAGCAGGGCGCGGGCGATACCGATACGGCGGCGCTCGCCACCGGAGAGGGGGCGGCCGCCGTCACCGAGCCAGGCGTCGAGGCCCGCCTCATCTTCCAGCAGATTGGCCAGCCCGACCTGGGTCAGCACCGCAATCAGCTGCTCGTCAGTGGCGGTCGGGGCGGCCAGTTTGAGGTTGCCCCGCAGGGTATCGGCAAACAGATGCACCCGCTGGCTCACCACCGAGATGGAGGCGCGCAGCGCCCCTTCGCTGTAGTCGGTGAGCGGCTTGCCATCGAGCAGGATCTTGCCAGCCTGCGGGCTCCACTCCCGGGCCAGCAGCCCCATCAGGGTCGATTTGCCGCAGCCGGTCTGGCCCAGCAGCGCCAGCTTCTCACCGGCGTGCAGTTGCAGGGTGCAGCCACGCAGCACCGGCTGGGGGTTGCCCGGGTAGCCAAAATAGAGGTCATTGATCTGCAGCGCGCCAGCGGTGGCATGGGTCTGCTCGTCGCCCCACACGGGGGCTTTTGCCTCTTGCAGGATCTCGTTCAGGCGGCGTGCCGAGGTAAGGCTGGTGGAGAGGTGCTGGAAAGCCCCCGCCAGTGGCATCAGTGCCTCGAAGCTTGCCAGGGTGGCAAAGACCATCAATGCGGTAATGGGGTCGGGCGCCGCACCCGCTACCCCATGACCGGCCAGCCAGAGCATCAGGGTCAGGGTCCAGCCGCTTAGCAGTTGCACCGAGAAGTTGGCCAGCCCGCTCACCTTGGCCATCCGGCCCTGCGCGACGAGCAGCGCCTGTTCGGCTTGTTGCAGCTCAACCAGCGCCTTGGGGGCGGCGGCAAACATCTGCAGCTCGGCCTGACCATCCAGATAGTCCACCATCCGGGTACGCAGGGTTGATTTTTCGGCAATCAGCGCCTGACCGGGGCGACGGCCGAGGAAGTAGAACACCAGCGGCAGGGCAATCATGCCAAACAGCAGAATGGCACCCAGGGTGAGGGCGAGACGGCTGTCGAAAAACGACAGGAAGAAGACCAGTCCGGCGGTGCTGAGCAGGGCCGCGCCTATGGGGGTGATCAGCCGCAGATAGACGTGGTCCATCGCATCGATGTCTGCCACCAGTCGGTTGAGCAGATCCGCCTGACGGAAACCGGCCAGGGTACCGGTGGAGAGCGGCGAGAGTTTCTGCCAGAACCAGACCCGCAGTCGGGTCAGTACCCGGAAGGTGGCGTCGTGGCTCACCACCCGCTCACCCCAGCGACCGGCGGTGCGAACGATGGAGAAGAAGCGCACCCCACCCGCAGGGGTCATGTAGTTAAAGGCATGGGTCGTCGCAACGGTCATCCCCGCCACGGCGGCGGCGGAGAGGAACCAGCCGGAGAGGGAGAGCAGCCCCATGCCGGCGGCCAGGGTCACCAGCGCCAGCAGCAAACCAATGGTGAGGCTGAGCCAGTGTTGGCGATAGAGGCGCAGAAACGGCAACAGATCACTCATCGAGAGAACCTCCGGAACGTTGGGAGAGCAGGCGGGCAAAAAGCCCCTGCCCAGAACTAAGTTGCTGGAAGCTGCCTTGCTCCACCAGCTGGCCGCGGGCCAGCACCATTATCTTGTCCATCTTGGTAAGCTGGTCGAGGCGGTGGGTGATCATCAGCAGGGTCTGGCCAGCCATCACCTGCTCAAGGGTGATCATGATGGCGCGTTCGGAGTGGCGATCCAGACTGGCGGTCGGCTCATCGAGCACCATCAGCTGGGTCGATTTGAGCAGGGTTCGTGCCAGGGCGAGACGCTGAGCCTGACCGACCGAGAGGCCGCCGGCCTGATCGCCGATCGGATAGTCGAGCCCCTTCTCCATGGCAAATTCCCACGCCTGCGCCCGTTTCAGGGCATCTTCCAGCTCGGCATCGCTGGCCGTTGGTTTGGCCAGCAGCAGGTTGTCGCGCAATGAGGCGTGGAACAGCTGCGGGTTTTGCGAGAGCCAGCCTAACTGCAGGCGCCACTGGCTCATGTCGAGTGTGGCAAGCTCCTGCCCGTTGACCTTGAGCTCGCCCCGATAGGGGGCAAAGCCGAGTAGGGCGTTGACCAGCGAGCTCTTGCCTGCGCCGCTGACGCCGATGAGGGCGGTGCGCGAACCGGCTTCCAGGGTGAAGTCGATGGGGCCGACCAGCACCTTGCCCTCGGCGCTGAGCACTTCAAGACCTTTGGCTTCTACCTTGACCGGGCTGTCGGCATGGAACGGCGCCGTGCCTGCGGCCGGTTCGCTCACCTCGGCTTCGAGGAATTCAAGCAACTGCTCGGCAGCGCCGATGGCCTGCGCCTTGGCGTGGTAGTGGGCACCCAGTTCCCGCAGCGGGGCGTAGAACTCGGGGGCGAGAAACAGCACGAACAGGCCGGTAAAGAGGGTGACCTTGACCCCATAGCTACCAAAGTTCAGATGGTCGATATAAGAGAAGCCAAAGTAGACGGCAACCAGCGCTACCGAGATGGCGGCGAAGAACTCCAGCACGGCGGTGCTCAAAAACGCCAGGCGCAGCACTTCCATGGTGCGCTCGCGAAAATCTTCCGAGGCATCGCGAATGGCGTCACCTTCCGCCTGGGTACGCATAAAGAGTTGCAGGGTACGCAGCCCCTTCAGGCGATCGAGGAAGTGACCGGAGAGACGGGCCAGCGCCTGAAAATTGCGGCGGTTGGCATCGGCGGCGCCCACACCCACCAGGATCATAAAGATGGGGATGAGGGGCGCCGTGCCCAGCAGGATCAGGCCCGCCGCCCAGTTGACCGGGAACACGGCCACCAGAATGACCACCGGAATAAAGACGGCGATGGCCATCTGCGGCAGATAGCGGGAGAAGAAATCCTGCATGTTTTCAATCTGTTCCAGCAACAGGCTGGCCCAGCTACCGGCCGGACGGCGCTGGATATAGGCAGGGCCGAGGCGACTTAAGCGAGTGAGCACCAGCTGGCGGATGGTCTGGCGCACCGCGCTGCCCGCCTTGAAACTGGCCACTTCCCGGCCGTAGGCCAGCGCCGCTTTGCCAAGCGTCACCAGCAGCAGGGTAATAAAGAGCGTGATGGATTGCTCAGGCGTTGAGCCTTCGATGATAAAGCCGTGCAACAGGGTCGCCAGCAGCCAGGCTTGCGCCACCATCAGAATGCCCTGACCAAGGCCAAAAGCGATGGATATCGTGATCCAGCGGCGACCGTGACTCGATTGCTTGCGCAACCAGCCATAGAGACGTTTTTGCGTTTTTTTATCCATTACCACCATCCTCGCGTCGAGTGGCGCAAGACTATCCTTGCCGTTTGGCCTTGGCAACCTTGTAAATTATCTGTGTTGAAAATGTTTGATTGAAAAAGCAACCGTCTGTTCAATCCTTGTCCGAACAGATTGATTTATTGAAAAAAGTGGCAAAGGCGCCATTGCGCTCGGCGGCAAAATGCATATAGTAGGAGCCCTGACGCGGGTGTAGTTCAATGGTAGAACGGTAGCTTCCCAAGCTGCATACGTGGGTTCGATTCCCATCACCCGCTCCAAATTTCAGATGCCAGGCGGGCATCGTATAATGGCTATTACCTCAGCCTTCCAAGCTGATGATGCGGGTTCGATTCCCGCTGCCCGCTCCAGCTTCAAAGCGAAAAGCCCACTCCTGCGAGTGGGCTTTTTGTTTTTCATCTGCCTTGTGCGCCGTTCGACGTCACGCTCACCGTTTCTCAGCTTTAAGGCAAACCGCAGAGATAGAAAAGGCGCCCGAGGCGCCTTTTCAGATCAACAGCGTAGCGGGAGCTTATTCCTGCTCCAGCTCACCACAGAAACGGTAGCCTTCGCCGTGGATGGTGGCGATGATCTCCGGAGTATCGTTAACGCTTTCGAAGTGCTTGCGAATGCGACGGATGGTCACATCGACGGTACGGTCGTGGGGCTTGAGCTCGCGGCCGGTCATCTTCTTCAGCAGCTCGGCACGGGTCTGGATCTGGCCCGGGTTTTCGCAGAAGTGCAGCATGGCGCGGAATTCGGAGCGCGGCAGCTTGAACATGTCACCAGTCGGGCTGACCAGTGCGCGGCTGTTGATATCCAGCGCCCAGCCGTTGAACAGGTAGCGCTCAACCAGCTTCTTCTCTTCGCCACCGGCAGCCACGTTCATGGTGCGGCTCAGCAGGTTGCGGGCACGGATGGTCAGCTCACGGGGGTTGAACGGCTTGGTGATGTAATCATCGGCGCCGATCTCCAGACCCAGGATCTTGTCCACTTCGTTGTCACGACCGGTCAGGAACATCAGGGCGATGTTGTCGTTCTCACGCAGCTCACGGGCCAGCAGCAGGCCGTTCTTGCCCGGCAGGTTGATGTCCATGATCACCAGATTGATGGTGTGGGAAGTGAGGGCTTGATGCATTTCGTCGCCGTTGTTGGCTTCGAGCACGATGTAGCCTTCGGCTTCAAAAATGCTTTTCAGGGTATTGCGTGTGACCAGCTCGTCTTCGACGATCAGAATGTGTGGTGTTTGCATGAGTATTCCCAGATTCTTATCAGTTAATTATCTTAAATCTAACACTCTTTGGCGTTTCAAACCGATTTCCTGACTGATCCTGAAAATTTATTACGTCATCCTGGGTATGAGAGTCAGGTCGGAATATCGCGAATTAGGCATCAGTACCGGCAAGTATCCCTGTGCCACTTATAGGTTCCCGACAAGTCTGGTCGAGCAGAGCCTGGAAAGGTCGTCCATTACGAAAGTGGCCGCATTTTATCAGTTAACAGGAGCATAACAACACTCTTTGCCGTCAGATAGCAACTTTTTAACTCTGATTTGATATAGGTCAAACCCTGGTACAGCAGCAGCATACTTGGCCTGAACCGGGTTTTCGCCCCTACAAAATGTAATGGAATGTAACATGTGATTGACATGAATTTGTGGGAAAACTACAAGAAAATCTGCTTTATCGCGCCATTTGAGCCACCAGACTGGTCTGCCATTGCCATCATCACAGCCTGGAATCCGGCCAGCCAGTGGGTCACAGAACGACGCAATATGCGGCGGGAACGGGCTATGTGGCGCCATCTGACCGTGGATTTGCAGGTGCCCGTGGTGGGGCCATTTTGGGGATCTGATCTGGACGAACGCTGGCAGGAGTCATCGCTGGCGGTGGCGCTATCTCTGCCACAAGCCCGTCAGCTGGCTGCCCGTTTTGGCCAGAATGCTCTCTACTGGGTGGAGGATGGCCAGCTCTGGCTGGTGCCAGTATTGACGGATAAATCAGCAGTTTGTCTGGGCAATATTGAATCCTTCTGGATTGCCAGAAACCTTGCCTGATGAAAGAATGAACATCTTCATGTATCTGAAAGGAATCAAATCATGCTGGATCTCCTGCCCGACCTCTGCGATCAACATGGCGACTTGCTGCAAGTGGCCGACCCGGTGTTTCAGGATTTTGGCGGCAATGCCCTCTTTTATGGTCGCGCCGTAACGCTCTCCTGTTATGAAGACAACAGTCTGGTGCGGGATCTGGTGACCCGCCCCGGTCACGGCAAGGTGATGGTAATCGACGGTGGCGGCTCGCTGCGCCGTGCGCTGCTTGGCGATCAACTGGCGGTCAAGGCGGTGGAGCAGGGGTGGGAGGGTATCCTGATCCACGGCGCAGCGCGGGATGTGGGCACCCTGGCGACATTGGCGCTCGGGGTCAAGGCGCTGGCGGCCTGTCCGGTCAAGACCGAGAAACGGGGATTGGGAGAGCTGGGGGCTGTGGTCAGTTTTGCTGGTTTGACCATCCACGAAGGGGATTACGTCTATGCGGATCGCAACGGCGTGGTGGTGAGTGCCACGCCGCTGATCTGATTCAGAAGTTGAAGCCGACGCCCAGGCTCAGCGCCTGATCGGTAGTGATGGCGCTGACGCCGTAGTTGGCGGTGAGGGAGAGTCTGGGGGTCAGCAGCAGGCTGGAGTTGAGCTCCAGCAGGGTGCTGGCCTTGTTGAGATCAAGATGCTTTATCTGGCTGCCGATATTGAATGCCGGAGAGAGCTGGTAGCGTACCCCCGAACTCATATTGAAACCGGATGTGCGATTTTGATCCGCCACCGCCGGGCCCGCTTCCATAAAGAGGGTCACATCATCCACCACCGGATATTGATAGCCGCTATTGACCAGCCAGAGATCAAAACTGTCGCTGTGATGGCTATGGCCATTGAGCAACACACCCGAGTAACTTTTGACATAGAGAGACGGGTTGGATTGCGGCTGAACCACTGCCCAGTCGGCGGCCTGTACGGCCATGCTGGCGCAGGTTGCAAGCAGTGTGATGATGAGAGATTTGACCATTCGTTTCCCCTCCCTGGGTCCGGAACTGAGCCTAAGCATGGCACATGCCAGCTGGTAGTAAAGTGAAGGGAGATCACAATAAAATCCTTTGGCATGGGCGTCAGCCATGATAAACAGGCTGCCGTATTGATGGCTCTAATCATTAAGAGGTGAATCCATGAACAAGAAACTGACTCTGCTGGCCGCGCTGGCACTGGGAGGCTGCGCTATGGCAACAGGTTCCAGCATGGCTCAACTGCAAGCATCCAGCTGGCAGCTGCAAGGCGCCACCGGCGATACCTTCACCCTGCAAGTGGTCGACGGCAAGGTGGCGGGCAAGGGCGGCTGCAACCGTTATTTTGGCGGTATCACCAAGCAGGGTGACGGTGTCTTGACGCTGGGCGCCATGGGCTCCACTCGCATGATGTGCATCGGCGACGCCATGAACAAAGAGACCGAGTTCCTGCAAAAGCTGGAGAAGGTGGCAACCTACTCCATCAACGGCAACCAGCTGACTCTGAGCGATGCCAACAAGGCGGCCCTGCTCACCTTTAACGCAGTGCCTGCTGCCAAATAAGGCACGCGTTTGTCTGATTGCCCCGACAGCGCTGACTGTGCTGGCGGGTCAAACGCTCTGATACGCCCTCCCTCTGGAGGGCGTCTGTTTATCTGCGACGAACCCTGTGTGGTCGTCCGCTACTGTTGTTCACTCGTCGATTCTCCAGTCAGCCCGATTTGATACCAGAATCTCGTATCTTCGCTTTGGTACGTATCTTGATCATTTCAATAATTCTTGTATAGTTGAAATGAAAAGTCGCACCAAGGGGAGTGAAGATGAACAAAGAGATGGCCACCAAGGTCTTTGAATCGCTGGCATCCGGCATCCGGCTCGATGTATGGCGGCTGCTGGTGAAGGCCGGGCTGGAGGGGCGGGTCGCCGGTGAACTGGCCAGCGAGCTCGATATTGCCCCCAACACCCTCTCGTTTCACCTCAAGGCGATGCTCAACACCGGTCTGCTGTCGGTGGAGCAGGAGGGGCGCTTTCTGCGATACCGCGCCAATATTCCCCTGATGCTGGATGTGATCGCCTACCTCACCGAGGAGTGCTGTGCCGGTCATCCCGAGGCGTGCGGCGTGATGCGTGCCGAGTCAGCCTGCTCCCCCCATGTTCTGCCTGCGCAGCCCTGCTGCAACAAGGAGTAATGCCATGTCCTCCATTCAGATTTTTGATCCCGCCCTCTGCTGCTCCAGCGGTGTCTGCGGTACCGAGGTTGATCAGGCACTGGTCACCTTCGCAGCCGACCTTGCCTGGGCCAAGGAGCAGGGAGTGGCCATCGAGCGTTTCAATCTGGCCCAGCAGCCGATGCAATTTGCCGAGACACCTGCCGTCAGCGCTTTTCTGACCCACGCCGGGGAGGAGGGGTTGCCGCTGGTGCTGGTGGAGGGACAGGTGGTGTTGACCGGCCGTTATCCGAGCCGCAGCGAGCTGGCTCGTTATGCCGGGCTGCCTGCGCCACAAGCGGCCATCAAGGGGATCGTCAAGGGCGGCTGCTGCTCTGGCAGCGGTTGCTGCTGAGTCGTGACGCACCATTCGGGAGAGGCTATGTATCATTTTCTGACCAATCCACCGCCGTTTCTCTTCTTCACCGGCAAGGGCGGGGTGGGCAAGACCTCGCTGGCTTGCGCCAGTGCAGCGGCTCTCTGTGATATTGGCAAGCGGGTGCTGCTGGTGAGCACAGATCCTGCCTCCAACGTGGGGCAGGTGTTTGCCACCGAGATCGGCAATCGCGTCACCACCATCACCGCTGTGCCCGGTTTGTCGGCGCTGGAGATAGATCCCCCCGCGGCGGCCAAAGCCTATCGGGAGCGGATTGTCGGGCCGGTGCGCGGCAAGTTGCCCGAGAGCGTGGTGCGCAGCATCGAGGAGCAGCTCTCCGGCGCCTGTACCACCGAGATCGCCGCCTTTGACGAATTCACCGCGCTGCTGACCGACCAAACACTGCTGGCCGAGTATGACCATATCGTCTTTGATACGGCCCCAACCGGCCACACTATCCGGCTGCTGCAACTGCCGGGAGCCTGGAGCGAATTTCTGGAGCAGGGCAAGGGGGATGCCTCCTGCCTTGGCCCGCTGGCGGGGCTGGAGAAGCAGCGCAGCCAGTATGGCGAGGCGGTCGCAGCCCTGGCTGATGCCACTCGCACTCGGCTGGTGCTGGTGGCGCGCGCCCAGCAATCCACTCTGCGGGAAGTGGCTCGCACCCACGAGGAGCTGGCCGCCATCGGCTTGCTGAATCAGCAACTTGTGATCAATGGCCTCTTCCCCGAAGGCGCCATTGCCGGAGATGCGCTGGCAATGGCGCTCTGGCTGCGCGAGCAACGGGCTCTCGCCCAGATGCCGCAGGGAATAAAGGAGCTGGCGCAGGATCATATCCCGCTGCTGGCCACCAATCTGGTGGGGGTCGACAGTTTGCGCCAGCTGCTGCAATCAGAGGGAAGCGCCGCCCAATCTCCGGCAGTACAGTCCACTGTCAAGCCAGCCCAGCCCGAGTTGAGTTCGTTGGTGGACGAGCTGGCCGCCGATGGTCACGGCCTCATCATGCTGATGGGCAAGGGCGGGGTGGGCAAAACCACTCTGGCTGCCGCCGTGGCGGTGGAGCTGGCGAGCCGCGGTTTGCCGGTGCACCTTACCACCTCGGATCCCGCCGCGCACCTGAACGAGACGCTGGCAGGGAGTTTGCCCCATCTGGAGGTGAGCCGCATCGATCCCCACGCCGAGACCGAGCGTTACCGTGCCCAGGTGCTGGCCACCAAGGGGGCGGCGCTGGACGAGCAGGGGCGGGCACTGCTGGAGGAGGACTTGCGCTCCCCCTGTACCGAGGAGATCGCCGTGTTTCAGGCCTTCTCGCGCATTATTCGCGAGGCGGGCAAGCGCTTCGTGGTGATGGACACCGCCCCCACCGGCCACACCCTGCTGCTGCTTGACGCCACCGGCGCCTACCATAGGGAAATCGCTCGCCAGATGGGAAACAAGGGGCTGCACTTCACCACCCCCATGATGCAGTTGCAGGACCCCAAACAGACCAAGGTGCTGATTGTGACGCTGCCCGAGCCGACGCCAGTGCAGGAGGCTGCCAATCTGCAATCCGATCTGCGCCGGGCCGGTATCGAGCCCTGGGGCTGGCTCATCAACCACAGCTTGCAGCAAGCTGCGGTCAGCTCACCGCTGCTGCAACTGCGGGCCGAGCGCCAGTTGCCCCATATCGAGGCGGTCGAGCAGCAACATGCCAGCCGCTTCGCCGTGGTGCCGCTGCTCGCCGAGGAGCCGGTGGGGCCCGATGCCCTGCGCCGCCTCTGCCAGCACCATTGAGTCGCCGCCCCGGTCTGCTGCCGGGGCGGTTTGAATATGCCGTTACTTGTTATAACCCTTTGTTTTGAACCAATAGAAGATGCGGGATTGCGCCGCATCGGGAGCTGTGATGTCTGCAACATGTGATGCCAAGGCCGTGCCTGCCATCGGCTTTTTTGAACGTTATCTGACCGCCTGGGTCGCCCTCTGCATTCTGGTGGGGATTGGGCTCGGACAGGGGTTGCCGGATCTCTTCAAGGCGATCGGCGCCATGGAGGTGGCCAAGGTCAACCTGCCGGTGGGGCTGCTGATCTGGGTGATGATCATCCCCATGCTGCTCAAGATCGATTTTGGCGCCCTGCATCAGGTGAAGGGGCACATGAAGGGCATTGGGGTCACCCTCTTTATCAACTGGCTGGTCAAGCCCTTCTCCATGGCCTTCCTCGGCTGGCTCTTTATCCGCGTGCTGTTTGCCGACTGGCTGCCGGCTGATCAGCTCGACAGTTACGTAGCAGGCCTGATCCTGCTGGCGGCGGCCCCCTGCACCGCCATGGTGTTTGTCTGGAGTCGCCTGACCAACGGCGATCCCTACTTCACCCTGTCGCAGGTGGCGGTGAACGACCTCATCATGGTGTTTGCCTTCGCCCCGCTGGTGGCGCTGCTGCTCGGGGTCTCCAGCATCATAGTGCCGTGGGATACCCTGCTCACCTCTGTGGTGCTCTATATCGTCATCCCGGTCATCATCGCCCAGCTGCTGCGCAAGGCTTTGCTGAAAAAGGGAGAGGCCCACTTTGACAGCGTCATGACCCGCATCCAGCCCTGGTCGGTGGCGGCCCTGCTGCTCACCCTAGTGCTGCTGTTTGCCTTTCAGGGCAACGCCATCATTGAGCAGCCGCTGGTTATCGCCCTGTTGGCGGTGCCCATTCTGATCCAGGTGCTGTTCAACTCCGGGCTGGCTTACTGGCTCAACCGCAAGGTGGGGGAGAAGCACTCGGTCGCCTGTCCTTCAGCCCTGATCGGTGCCTCCAACTTCTTCGAGCTGGCGGTGGCCGCCGCCATCAGCCTGTTCGGCTTTCACTCCGGCGCGGCGCTCGCCACCGTGGTTGGCGTGCTGATCGAGGTGCCGGTCATGCTGCTGGTGGTGCGGGTGGTTAACGCCAGCAAACCCTGGTACGAAGCGGGGCTGAGCCGTTAACTGATGGCCGCTAACAGCTGGCCGCGAACTGATGCTATCCATTTTCTATTCACTTGATAAATGAGAGACACGTAAATGAGTGCAATCACCATCTATCACAACCCGGAGTGTGGTACCTCCCGCAACACCCTGGAGCTGATCCGCAACAGCGGCGTGGAGCCCACTGTCATCCACTATCTGGAGACGCCACCCTCCCGTGACCAGCTGGTGGCGCTGATCGCCGCCATGGCCATGCCGGTGCGCGATCTGCTACGCAAGAACGTGCCCCCCTACGAGGCGCTCGGGCTGGCGGAAGATCGTTTCAGCGATGATGAACTGATCGATGCCATGCTGGCCCACCCCATCCTCATCAACCGGCCTATCGTGGTCACGCCGCTTGGCACCAAGCTGTGCCGTCCGTCGGAAGTGGTGCTCGATATTCTGCCCGATCAGCAAAAAGGGGCCTTCGCCAAGGAGGATGGCGAGCAGGTGGTGGATGCGAGTGGCAAGCGCCTCAAGTAATCGTCTGAGTACTCAAGTACGGAATGAAGCAGGGCCAGCATCACGCTGTCCCTGTTTCGTGGTGTAAACAAGTTGAAAAAGTTACCCCAGCCAATCGTTTTACCGCTTTTTCTGTGACGATGATCACTGTACCATCGCCGCCCGACCTGCCACCCGGCCGCATCTCCCCCTGCGACGGCGCTGGCGTCACCCGATACATGCTGTCACCCGGAACGTGAATGACCCCAGGATGGGACCCGCCACTAACCTGTAGGTTTGTGTTCTGCGTGTCGCGTGGGTCGGCACTGCTCCTGCCTACACTCCCGCGACGCCTGTCTGCAGACTTGCCATATGAAACTCCTCTCTTCATAGGTGCAAGATGACACTGTTATTGAGTCTGGTCGGTATGCTGGCCCTGATGTTTATCGCCTGGCTGGCGAGTGAAAACCGCCGCGCTATCCGCTGGCGAACCGTGCTGGGTGCGCTCGCCCTGCAAACCGGTTTTGCTGCCCTGGTGCTCTATTTCCCCCCCGGACAAATCATGCTCGGTGCCATGAGCAATGGCGTCTCCGCCCTGCTCGGCTTTGCCGGCAGCGGCATCCGTTTCGTGTTTGGCGATCTCGCCAGCAACGGCTTTATCTTCGCCGTGCGGGTGCTGCCGCTGGTGATCTTTATCAGCGCGCTGATCGCCGTGCTCTACCACTTCGGCATCATGCAGTGGGTGATCCGGGTATTGGGCGGCGCCGTGCACCGCCTGCTCGGCACCAGCCGCGCCGAATCCCTGGTGGCCACCGGCAATATCTTCCTGTCGCAAGGGGAGTCGCCGCTGCTTATTCGTCCCTTCCTCGCCGGTATGACCCGCTCCGAACTCTTTGCGGTGATGACCTGCGGCATGGCCTCGGTGGCGGGCTCGGTGCTGGGCGGTTACGCCGGTCTGGGTGTGGATCTGAAATATCTGATTGCCGCCTCCTTTATGGCTGCGCCGGGTGGCCTCTTGATGGCCAAACTGCTGGTGCCGGAGCAGCAGCAGGTGAGCGATCAGACCGAGATCACCCTCGACAAGAGCGACTACAGCAACGCCATCGATGCGCTGGCGGGCGGCGCCATGGGCGGCATGAAGATCGCCGTGGCCATAGGTACTATCCTGCTGGCCTTTGTCAGCGTCATCACCATGATCAACGCCGGTCTCACCACGGTCGGTGAGTGGTTCGGCTGGGCCGATCTCTCCCTGCAACAGTTGCTGGGTTATCTGTTTGCCCCGGTGGCCTGGCTGATTGGCGTGCCCGCCAGCGAGATGATGGCGGCTGGCTCCCTGATTGGTCAGAAGGTGATCATGAACGAGTTCGTCGCCTATCTGGACTTTGCCAATATCAAGGCAGATCTGAGCGCCCACACCCAGATCATTA
Organism: Aeromonas sp. Y311-2; assembly: GCF_027706025.1. NCBI lineage: Bacteria > Pseudomonadati > Pseudomonadota > Gammaproteobacteria > Aeromonadales > Aeromonadaceae > Aeromonas > Aeromonas sp. Y311-2. Next base: position 282,688 of record NZ_JAPDCL010000004.1, read on the forward strand.
TCACCTTCGCATTGTGCGGTTTCGCCAATCTGGGCTCCATAGCGGTGCAGCTCGGCTCCATCGGCACCATGGCGCCGGAGCGCCGTCACGATGTGGCCAATATGGGCTTCAAGGCGGTGTTGGCGGCGACCCTGGCCAACCTGATGAGCGCCACCCTGGCCGGGATCTTTGTCTCGCTGGCCTGATAGCGTGAGGCAATAGCTGGCTAGCCGGCGGCTTAAACAAAAGACCCCCTCTTGCCGCTTGGCACGAGGGGGTCTTTTTGTTGAGTTGGTTACAGCTCCAGAGTGGGTAACTGTGCAGCCTGCTCCTGAAAATGGTGGCAGCGGCGATCAACGTCGTCCCGGTAGCGTGCCAGATAAGCCTGCTCGGCGGGATTGTCTGTCTCAACCATGGCGATGGCGGCATTCAGATGGTGGAGGATGTCGTTGGCCATCTTGTGCAAGGTCTGCTGCAACAGACGTTTGGGCAGGTCGCATGTTTCGGCCATATCCAGCAACTGCCATGCGTTGACCGCCTCGGGGGAAAACTCATCGCCGATGGCCATGGCCAGATGCTGGTTGAATTCGGGGTAAAGCCCCACATTGACCAGATCGTACCAGGGAGTCGGCGTTAGCCCTGCTCTTGATACGAAGAAGCTGTAGTTCTTGCCGTGGGCATCGTGATTGTTGACGCAGAGGTTGAAGATCAGCCATTGCAGCATGTTCAATCTGGCCTGCGCCGGATTGACACAGAGAGCGCTGAGGCTGAACAGCCGTGGCAGGCTCACCCCTTCCCGAATATGAGCCACATCCCGACTGTCACCGAAGTTCCGTTCATATTTTCGGGTGACGGGGAACCCCAGCCCCTGACAGGCATCGATCATGTGGCGACGGCGAACCCTCAAGCCATCTTCATCGAGGCGCCGGTCAAACCGTTCTACCAGCAAACCTCGGTGGGACTTATCGCCCTGGCCAACCCTGTGCAGTTCGACCTGTGCTACCGGCATGCCCAACAACGCCGCCAGCCGCATGGTTACGAATTCATTGATCACCAGATGAGGGTGATGCTCGAACTTGAGGAGGTGGGTGGAACAGAGTTCGCCCTCACCAAATCCCAGCGTCCCTTCGATTCGCAGCAGGTTGAGCTTGGCTTGCACACCCGCAACCGAGAGTCGGGGGCGACCATCCCAGACTTCCAGCGGCCAGATCTCGGGCTGATCGAGTCGCAGCAACAGCTCCTCTGGGGTAATGGGGCGAAACCGGGTGGGGACGTCGGGCTCTGTGGGCAGGGCAAAGGTGACTGCCCCGGAGACATCGCGACCGATGCCGTGGATCAGGGCAAAGAGATTGCTGCGCGAAACGGATAGCGCCTGAATCAGATGATCCAGCCCGCGATTCTCTGGCAGCAAGTTGCCGAGATACGCCCGGATCTGCGCGCTGCTGGCCGAGCCATCCAGCGCCAGCGGCGGCGATAGTGGGAATCCATGCGTTTGCCACTCTGGTGTATAGCCGAGCTGAAACACATCCTGCTGGGAATCATATTCAAGATGACCGATCAGCTGGCTACCCAGCCTGAGCTCAAGCCGATGGCGCTTAGAACCACTCATCATCAGCGACCTCTGGTTGGCTGTTATCGCTCGTTATCTGTGAGCCCGCTTCCTGCACCAGCTGCAAGCGCAGTCCCAGTGCGTTCATCACCTGCAATAGAGTCGATAGGTATACATCTCCCCCCTTCTCGATCTTGATCAGGGTCTTCTTGGAGATGCCACACAGTGAGGCTGTCACCTCTTGTGTCATCCTGGCGGCCTTACGTCTCTCGCGGATCGCCAGCCCCAGCGAGGCGGGATCCAGTGCTTTCGGGTCGGTTGGTAATGGTGCGTCTGTCATCATGAACACTGAAAAAGTGTAGATTGTTACACCTTAACTCATGGTAAGAGCAAACAGCAACCAAAAGTGTACGATGGTGCACTTTTGATAGTCTCAGTGCTGTTTGCGATATAAAAGTGTAGAGATGTTCACTTTTTAGAACAGAAAAGGTGGTGAGGGATGGTCTGGTTGGGGGGATTGCCTGTGTTGTTTGCAGAGCCACGCCAAAACCATAACTAGGGCACCCATCTTATGCTGCGTCTTGCTCAGGAAGGTGGGTGTCCTAAGGAAGGTGCGAATAGGCCGGGAAATTCTTCTCGGCTGACTCAGTCATTTCATTTTTTCCTGTTTGAGCCGATTTTTTCTCCCGTAAATGCCTTGAATCAGCCTATTTAGACTGTTTTTTCGCCGTTTCTTCGCCGTTTCAGGCCTTATTCCCAGTTTTTAGTGAGATCTCTCCCACTGACGTATCATCTGGTCCACCCGAAACAGGTTGGCCAGGGTGAATAACATCGCCAGTTGGTTATCGTTTTTCAGTAACCCCTTGTATCTGGCTTTCACGAAGCCGAACTGTCGCTTGATGATGCGAAACGGGTGCTCCACCTTGGCCCGGAT
>NZ_JAPDCL010000005.1:0-32337 GCF_027706025.1 Aeromonas sp. Y311-2
GAGAGTATAAGATCACACCCTGTTCGGTCGGTCAAATCCTCGTGCCCTGCTTAAAAAACGTTCGCGATCTTGCCCTGCTCTGACTCGTTGGAATAGTAATCCGCTACCAGATGTTTTTGCTGCTTCTCTATTAATTGTTTTTGTAGTCATGAGTTTGCTGTCATTAATGAAATTTATTAATCCTAACACATTGAGTAATAGGTGCAATACGTTCCTCAAGGAAGTTTTCTCATTATCATTTCACTGGTGATAGATACGCTCTCTTGTAACGTCTAACCCTATGTATCAATTTTCATGGAACTGATTTTTAGTATATAGCGTCACCGGGGCATACAGAGGAATCGGGAACTATGAGCATTGAGTGATTACCGCTGTATCGCAAAGCAAATTTATGAGGGGTTAGGCTGTCTTGGTAAATGATAAATTCGTTTTGGGTTGCAGTTTGTTACCATTCCTGAACACTGAAGCGCTGGCTTGCTCGGTGTAGTGTGTGCGTTTTGTAGAAGTATTTTGTTAGCAGTGATAGCTCTAAGCTGTCAGTTAAGAGTCGAAATGTTAAATGTAAAATTTGACATATCTTGTCAAGTTTTTGTCAAATTCATGACAACTTGTTTTGACATGCAGCTTATACCGGAATGAGGTGTCTTTCCGTGGATCCTCATCGTGTCAAGAGATTGGTCATTCGGGGGTATTGCATTGGCGAGCATCGTGTCGATGGCGGCGCCCGCAAGGTGCTGGTGACCCTGCAGGGGGAGTAGTCAGGCTACAACCGGCTAACAGGCAAGGAGAAAAAAGAGGGATGGCGCCGAGCCATCCCTCTTTTGTTTCTACGTTGCTGTGAGCCATCTGCCTGCCAGTGGTTCGGCGCTCTTCGTGGTTTAGCCGACCTTGAAGGGGGTCAGCTCGGCCAGCGGGGCGGCGTCCATAAAGGCTTGCGGCTCCTGACCGTGTTTGAAGATCTTGAAGTCCTGCTCGCGGGCGCTCCAGTACTCAACGGTATCGCCGCTGATCTGTAGCAGGCTCGCTTCGCGCAGAGCCACCACATATTCGCTCGGGTTGATGGCACAGAATTCGGCCAGACGCTCGTCGCGGGTCTCGCCCATGTGGCCGCTGATGCTGGCGTCCAGATAGTGCGGGTTGATCTGCAGCGGGAACAGCCCCAGCGCTGGCAGTACGGCTGCGTTGCAGACCGGCATGTCGTTGGTGGTGCGGATGCTCGGGGTCGCCACGTTGCAACCGGCGCTCCAGCCCACATAGGGGACGCCCCGCTCACGCACGGCGCGCTGGATCGGCACGATCAGGCTGTTTTCATGCAGCATCTGGTTGAGGCGCCAGGTGTTGCCGCCACTGACAAAGATGGCGTCGGCCTGATTGACGGCTGCGACCGGATCATCGAAGTGGTGAATGCTGATGGTCTCGATCCCGAGGCTCTCGGTAAGTTCGTTGGCGCGGGCATCCCAGTCGCTGCGGATCACCGCGTAGGGGATGAGCAGGATGCGCTTGACCTGTTTGCGCACGAGCAGGCTTTGAACCCGATCTCGGGCCCAGCCGAGCAGACCCGGAAATTCGTTGGCTTTACCGTTGCTAAGCAGAAGCAGTTCCATCAAATCGTTCCTCAAAAAGTGAAAGCGGAGGAGGGAGGGCCACCGGATCCGCCGTGCGGCCGGATAGCAAGAGGAGGCATGCTACCACCATTGGCGCGGCGGTTCTGTGATCGCGAGGCCCATTCAACGGCTATGGATGCGTTATGGATGGATAACTCAATGCCAACAGGTGGATTAATAAGCAGCGCTTCGCTCGCTGACCATCGCCAATAAAAGACCCCGCCGCAGCGGGGTCATGGCAGAGTTAGTCGAGTTTGAGATCGACCCACACCATGCGGTGATCCGAACTGACTCCCTTGGCGATGCCGAGTTTCGCATCATAGACCAGGTGATAACCGGCCTCGAAGCTGGCAGGCCAGAAGACGCCGCTCTTGACCGCGTTGAGGTTGGCGGAGGGGATGACGTGATCCAGCTGCAGCACGCTGGAGTTGGTGATCCGTTCCGGGTTGGGGCGAGTGAGGTTGCGTTTGCAGTCGGCCCCTTTGCTGACACACTCCGGGCCCCCTTCGCTGACCGGGATCAGGGTGCCATTGGTGATGGCCTGATTCATCAGCGGGTTGTTTAGCAGATCCTGAATGGCGGTCAGGTCGCCGTCACCGGTGAGCGGATCGGCGTTGAGATCGCCTGCGATAACGAACTTGGCGTTTTTGGCCAGCCCACCCTTGGTGCCCTTGTCATCGGTCATGTAGCTGAGACCCTTGACGTAGTCGTTCCAGAAGGCGATCTCGGCACGGTTGTGCTTGACGGTGTGACGCGCCGCGTTCGCAAAGATCGGCGGGGTCGGGTGGGAGATCAGGAAGTGGATCACCTCTTCCCCTTTCTCGGTCTTAATGCGTACCGGCACATCGGCGTGGTTCTTAGAGGAGAGCGGGTACTGCTGCCAGGCTGCGTCTGAATACCAGGCATCGCCACACTGGCGGCTGGCCGGGATCTTGACCTTGGGATTGTTGCAGTCATCGATGATGGGATTCTGCTCGCCCGGCATATCCTTCCACTTGAAGTTCTGGAAGGTGCGGATCTGCTTGGTGTCGATGGGGTATTTGGACATCACCGCAAAGGCATACTGGCCGTGGTAGTTGCCAAAGCCCCAGGCATCGTCGGGGCCGCTGTTGACTTTGCCATCCAGATTGAGGTCATAACCGCTCATCAGGCCGGTGTTGGTGGCGAAATTCTGCATCACCGGATAGCTGATGGCCGTCACCTCTGCGTGCTGGGCGTGGGCCAGATAGTTGTCGTTGAAGGCTTTCAGATCGGCGGTGCTCTCGCCTTTGCCGTCGTTGTCGAACTCGTTGAGCAGGAACACATCCGGGCGGGTGCGCTGGATGATCTCCGCCACGTTGCGGATCTGCTGCACGTTCTTGGCTTTGGTTTCCGTGGCGCCGCTCAGGCTCCCTTCGGCGAGGCGGGCCAGCAGGGCATCCTGCTCGGTGCGGGTCAGCGCCAGCTCGCCAGTCAGCATACCGGCGGCAGTGCGGTCAAAAGAGAGGTTGAAGGTGGCAAAACGAACCATGGGATCAGCTGCCTTTGAGTCGTTGTCGCTGTTGCAGCCAGCCAGCATCCCGAGGGAAATGGCGGCAGCCAGTAGGGTCTTGTTGATATTTTTCATTGTAATTATTCCGTAGCATCAATGAGTTATGCCTTCTGTGAGGCGGCGCCATTATAAGTAGACGGCGATGCTGCGGGGATTTTGCCTGAGCAAAGTGTGAGGATATTCACACCACATAGCTGGCGATGATGAATGTTAGCAGGGCGATATGGGGTGTGAAAAACCGGTTTATACGCTGCAGTTTCCGGGATGAATAGCGCGCTTCCAGCCGTTACCGCACTCTGAATTTGTCACACCACCATCGGCAGGCCGCTCTCGGGGTGGTGGATCACCTGTGCCGGATAGTCATAGAGCCGGGCGATCAGCTCGGGGGTCAGCACCTCGGCAGGTGTGCCATCGGCCATCAGCTTGCCCCGTTCCAGCATCACCAGCCGATCGGCATAGCGCGCCGCCAGATTGAGGTCGTGCAGCACCACCAGCACTGCTGTATTGCGGCTTGCCAGGGCGCGCGCCATGGTGAGCAGTTGGTGCTGGTATTTCAGATCCAGCGCCGAGGTGGGTTCGTCGAGCAGCAGCAAGCGGGGTTGCTCGGCCTGCTCGGTCGGAGAGGGGGCCTGCCAGATCTGCGCCAGCACCCGGGCAAACTGCACCCGCTGCCGCTCGCCGCCGGAGAGCCCGGGATAGAGCCGCTTGGCCAGATGCTCGACTCCAGCATGGGTCATGGCCGCAGCCACAATTTCGTCGCGCCGCGCCGCCGGTTCACTGTGGGGCAAGCGTCCCATGGCGACCACTTCCTCGCAGAGAAAGGGGAAGTTGAGGGAGGAGCTTTGCGGCAATACCCCGAGCCGGTGGGCCAGCTGGCTGCTGTCCCACTGCTGGCGATCCGCGCCAAACAGGGTGATGGAACCCTCATATTCCAGCTCGCCGGTCAGGCACTTGAGCAGCGAGCTCTTGCCCGCCCCGTTGGGGCCGAGCAGCGCGGTGAGGGTACCGCTCTCGAGGTCGAGATTGAGCCCATCCAGGATCTGGCGCTGGCCACGGCGCAGGCTGAGTCGGCTGCAGCTCAACAGGGGGGCGGAGAGTGAGGATGAGAGTGGTTGCATAACAGTCCGTATCACAGGGCGCGGCGGCCTTTTACCAGCAGCCAGATGAAGAAGGGGGCGCCGAGCAGGGCGGTGATGATGCCCACCGGCAGCTCGGCCGGGGCCAGCAGGGTGCGTGCCAGCATATCGGCTGCCAGCAGCAGGGCGGCGCCAAGCAGGGCCGATAGCGGCAGCAACCTGACATGGTTGGGGCCCGCCAGCAGGCGTACCAGATGGGGCACTACCAGCCCGACGAAGCCGATCATCCCCGATACCGCCACCGCCACCCCGACGCCCGCTGCGGTGAGCAAAATCAGGCGACGTTTGAGGGATTGCACATTGACCCCCAGATGACGGGCCTCTCCTTCACCCAGCAGCAGGGCGTTGAGTGGATTGGCATCGCGCATAAAGAGCCACAGCAGGGCCACCAGGGTGAGCAGGGCCAGCGCCACATCGGCCGGTTTGCCTGCCGCCAGCGTGCCCATCTGCCACAGGCTCAGATTGCGGAGCATCTGATCGTCCGCCAGATAGGTGAGCAGGCCGATCACTGCACCGGAGAGCGCCGTGATGGCGACCCCGGCCAGTAGCATGACGGTGACTGAGGTGCCCCCCTCACGGGTGCCGAGCAGATAGACCAAGGTGGTGGTGAGCGCGCCGCCGAGAAAGGCGAGCAGCGGCAGCAGACCAACCCCGATGGTGGCTTGCAGATGCTGGCCGAGGGGGGCCAGTAGCACGATGGCGAGCGCCGCGCCGAGCGCAGCACCGCCGGAGACACCTATGATGCCGGGGTCAGCCAGGGGGTTGCGAAACAGCCCCTGCATCACTGCGCCACAGAGCCCGAGGATCCCCCCCACTGCGATGCAGAGCAGGGTACGCGGCAGGCGAATTTCCTGCACGATCAGCAGCTTGTGTGACTCAATCCCGCTCTCCTGCCCGGCAAACAGCGCCCACAGACTCTCGCCCAGGGTGAGGGTCATGGGGCCGGTTGCCAGCGAACCGAGCAGCAACAGTGCCAGTGCGGCTGTGGTAAAGGCCAGCAGCCAGGAGAGGGGTAACCGCATCATGACCCCTGCTTGATCCACTGGGCGATCTGGTTCGCCTGTTGCAGGGAGTTGAGGCTCAGGCCCCCTTGCAGGGCGTGGCCGTCGATGGCGTGAATGGCGTTACGCTTGCCAGCCGGGGTGGCGGCCAGGGCGGGCACTTCCGCCAGCACCTTGGCCGGATCGGCATATTGCTGCCAGTCACGACCGCTGACCAGCACCAGATCGGGCTGCATCTCGATGAGGGATTCTGCGGATACCGGCTTGTAGTTGCGCAACTCGGCGACCGGATTGATGCCGCCTGCCAGCGAGATCAGCGCGCTGGCAGTGGTGTCACCCCCGGCGATGCTGGTGGGTTGCCCCTTGTGCAGCAGCAGGAAGGCGACCTTGAGCGGTTTGTTCTGTTTGGCTTGCGCCGCCAGCTGATCGGTCTGGGCCTGGATCTCTGCCTTTAGGCGATCGCCAGCTGCTTTATCGCCCAGCAGGCTGGAGAGGGTGTCGATGCGCTGGTTGAGGTTGGCGAGAGTCGGCGCGGTATCCAGCACCTCCACCTTGACCCCGGCACGGCGCAGCTGATCCAGGGTCGGGGCCGGCCCCATCTCGTCACTGCCCACCAGTCGGGTGGGGGAGAGGCTCAGGATCCCTTCGGCGGCCAGTGCCCGGTGATAACCCACCTTGGGCAACCCTTTTGGCAAGGGACTGCTGACATCGGTGGCGATCAGGCTCGATTCACCGCCAAGGGCCAGAATGAGTTCTGTAGTGGCCGGGCCGATACTGACGATACGCTCTTTCTGTCCGTCGGCGGCAACGGCAGAGAAGGGAGAGAGTGAACTGCAGAGCAGGGTGATGGCGAGGGCAAGACGACGGCCCATGCTAACCTCCGAAGGGGTGAATGAAACGGGTGTGCCGCCGAGAATATCAAGGCTTTGGAAAAAATGCACTGATAATGATAGCAATTATCAATTGCATTGGTTTCGGTGCTTTATTAGAGTAGCCGCCATGATAAACAGCGGGACAATATGGTCCCGCAGAGGGAGAAAACATGAGCATTGCACAACGCATTCACGCGCTGCTGGAGCAGGATCCCGGCGCTCATCCGTCCACCCTGGCGGCCCAGCTTGCCATCAGCGAATGGGAGGTGGTTCGCCATCTGCCCGCCGAGCTGGTGACCCTGCTACCCGCCGATCGCGCACAAGGTCTGCTGGAAGATCTGGCCGACTGGGGCCCGGTGACCACCATCGTCGAATCAGAAGGTTCCATCTTCGAGGTAAAAGCCCCCTTCCCGAAAGGCAAGGACGCACGCGGTTACTACAACCTGATGGGCCGCGACGGTGAGCTGCATGGTCACCTCAAGCTCGACAACGTGGCGGGGATTGCGCTGGTCAGCAAGCTGTTCATGGGCAAGGAGGGGCACTCCTTCCAGTTCTTCGGTCACTCCGGCCGCTGCATTTTCAAGGTCTATCTGGGTCGCGACGAGAAACGCCAGCTGCTGGCCGATCAGGTCACCCGTTTCATGGCGTTGCGCCACAACTCTCAAGAGGAAGTCAAAGCATGAGTGAACGTCAGGAGCGTCTGCAGAACCGCCTGCAACCGGAGATCCGCGAGTTTCGCGACAGCTGCCGTACCCTGCAGCTCGCCACCGTCGATGGCGAAGGCAATCCCAACGCCAGCTATGCCCCGTTCGTGCTGCAGGAAGATGGCTACTATGTGCTGATCTCCGAGATCGCTCGCCACGCCCGCAACCTGCAACAGGTGCCGCGAGTATCCCTGATGCTGATCGAGGATGAGAGCGGTGCCCGCGAGCTGTTTGCCCGCAAGCGCTTGACCTTCGATGCGGTAGCCGAAGTGGTGGCCCGTGACGACGCTCGCTGGAGCAAGGCGGTCGCAGCGCTGGAGGGGCGTTTTGGCGAGATCATCAAGGGTCTCTCCAACCTCAAGGATTTCAAACTGTTCCGCCTCAAGCCGGAGCAGGGGCTGTTCGTCAAGGGCTTCGGCCAGGCGTTCGCGGTCTCCGGTGACGAGCTGGTGGATTTCGTCCATCTGGTGGAGGGGCACAAGCGCATCGACAACGGTGCCGAGCTCACCAGCCCGGCCGATGCGCCGGTCTGATAATCTCTGTCGACCACGACAGCCGTCATAACAAAACGGGCAGCCACTGGGCTGCCCGTTTTTATTGCGTTATTTCATCAGGCCTGTTCAATCCTGCCAGGAGGCCTTGTTGGGAAAGGCGCGACGATCGGCGTCAGTGGCCGTTTCGTTGCACTCTCCCCGCACCTTCCAGGAGGTCTGGCTCAGCACTATGTAGCCCTGGCGACAATACTGCTTGGTTGCCAGAGTCTCGGTCAGCAGGTTCTCCTGCAAGGCTTCCCGCTGTTCCAGCAGCCGCTGGCTCTGGGCCGCCGAGAGGCCGCGCGGCAAGGTGTCGTTGGGCGCGGCTTCAAAGGTGAACCGCTTGCTCCCCTCCTCGTTGATGTGGGTCAGAAACAGGGGTTCCGGCCCGTCATACTTCTGGCCGGGCAAGCTGGAGCAGGCCGACAGCAGGGGAACAATCAACAACAGGGTGGCAGACAACAGGCGCACGACAGACTCCAGTGAGAAACGAGGCGAGGCTCGCAGATTAGCACGGCTGCAGGGCGGGTGTTACTGCCAGCAGCTCGTCGGTGGTGAGCAGGGTCACACTGCGCCCCTCCGGCAGGCTGAGGTGGCGCCACATCCAGTGATGGTGCTCGGTGATCTGGGCCGCGCTCAGGTGGGGGCGATCGGCGGTGGTGTGACCATCGCTCAACACCAGCACCTCGTACCCATGGGAGGCGGCACTGCGCACCGTGGTGTCGACGCAAAAATCGGTGGCACAGCCACAGAGAATGAGTCGATCGACCGGCTGCTCGGCCAGCAGGAAGGCGAGCTCGGTGTCGAGAAAGCTGTCACAGGCCGTTTTGCGCACCCGGCTCTCTCCCTTGGCCGGTTGCAGCGCACTGTGCAACTGCCAACCTGGGGTGCCTGGTTCCAGTTCGGTACCGGGGGGCGAGTCATGCTGGATATAGATGACCCGTCCCTGTTGCTGCCTGACATGGGCCGCAGCCCGATTGATATTGGCCAGCACCTGCTCCTGGCGGTAACGGGGCTCGTTGAACAAGCCTTGCTGCACATCGATGATCAGTAACACATCCATATTTTACCCGCCGTTTCCTGGAAGATTAGGGTTGCAGCCACTGGCTGCAGTCACGACTGCGGGATTGATGCAGCGCGCCCATATCTTGCTTCATCTCGTCACTGTTTTGCCAGCGCTTAGGCAGCGGCATGATGGTTACCTGCACATCGGCTGCGGGATCTGCAACAGAGGTCTCATCTGTGCGGGGTACGACCAGCGCTACCTTGAGGGCAGGATTGCGGCTAGCGATGCGACTGGCGAGCCCAAGCCCCCCCTCGACGTGGAAATTGCCGGCGATATGCATGATCTGCTGGCCCGGGTGCTTGGCGAGATAATCCACCATGCTCTCGGCCATGGTGTCATCCCAACTGGTCTGGGCGGCGAAGCGGCGGGCGTTGCTGTCGGCATCGCCGTGGTGCATGGAGGCCATAAATTTCTGGCGATAGGGATCATCCCCCAGCGTCAGTTGGCGGGCCAGCTGGCTGCGACGTGCGGCTGGCAGTTTGTCGAGCCACTTAGCTCCCTCCTGACCGACACAGCTCACCAGCGGCTTGGGGGCGTTGGCGGCGATCATCGGCATCTGGTGCGCTTTGGCAAACTCCACCAGCGGACGGTAGTCGCTCGGATAGTTGGGCCAGGCGTTGCCTTCGCGGATCAAGGCCGCTTCACCAATCTGGTTCGTCAGATAGGCATCCAGCGTCTTCTGATCGGCGCGGCTGAACTGCTCCATGGAGAGGGCCAATGGCCGCCCGTGCTGCTGACCTGCGGTGTAGAGCCCGCTCAGCAGGCGCGATTGCAACAGATGCACGGCGGGATGGCTGTGCAGCTCACCCACCAGAATGATGTCGGCGTCGGCAATGCGCGCGATTGCTTGCTCCAGCGTCAGGTCTGCATCTCCCTCGCTACTTAGCCGGTAGTCATAGAGCGTCTGCAACTGTGATGACTGGGTCGGTTGGGTGGGGGTGGCACAGGCTGCCAGCAGCAGCGGCAGGGCGAGCAGGGGAAGTCGTCTAATCATGGGATCTCACGGCTGATATGCCCGGATGCCGATGCATCTCGGGGGGCTAATAGAGAATAAGGGCAACACAGGGCGACAGTGTAAAACCAATTTGGTTCAAAACAAATGAGAATGATTTCGTTTCTTGTTGATCTTTGTCGAGAGCCGGGTAATATGCGGCCTGTTTGATAACAGTTCTCAATAAGGATTCGCTGTGACCCATCATAACGCACTCTCTCTGGTTGCCCTCGCCGTGGCGGCCGGTCTCTCCTCCCAGGTCTTTGCTGCCACCCAGAAGGCGGATGAAGTCGTGGTCGTCAGCGGCTCACGGATGGAGCAAAAACTGGAAGATGTCTCCGGCCCCATCTCGGTGATCACCGCCAAGCAGATTGAAGAGCAGGTCGTCACCAACGTCGCCGACCTGTTCCGCTACGAACCCGGTGTGACCGTGCTCGGCGGTCAGGGGGATGCGCAGACCTTCATCATCCGCGGTATGGGGGAAAACCGGGTCAAGGTGGTGCGCGACGGTGTGCGCCAGAACGATGCCTACAGCAAGGGCGGTGTTGGCCAGAGCTACTTCGATACCGACATGATCAAGCAGGTAGAAGTAGCCAAGGGGCCCGCTTCTGCGGCCTACGGCTCCGATGCGCTGGGTGGCGTGATTGCCATCACCACCAAGGATGCCAGCGACTTCCTCAAGGGCAAGGATAGCTATCTGGATGTGACCAGCGGTTACGCCTCCAGCAGCCACCAGAAGATGGCGGGCTTTACCGGCGCCCTGCGCACCGGCGAAGTGGAGAACCTGCTGCGCTACACCTGGCGCGATGGCGGTGTGACCCAGAATTTCGACTCCACCAAAAACGACTTCGATATCGGTACCCACGCCCTGCTGCTCAAGAGCAAGTGGAACCTCTCCGATGAGCAGTTCCTCAAGCTGACCGTTGACTACCTGACCGATGGCGAGGAGCCGGATGCGGTCAAGCTCAACAAGGTCGGTACCGGTACTGCCCGTGTCTTTGATCAGCCCATCACCGACAAGCAGACCGACAACCTCTCTGTGGTGCTGGATCACGGCATCGCGCTGAATCAAGGTTGGGCCGATCGGATGGATAGCAAGGTTTACTTTGCCCGCACCAAGCAGACGCTGGATCAGTACGCCTCATCCAAGTATCCGGTCAGCCCCGGCAACCCCTATGTGACCAAAAACTCGCTGGATCACAACGTGTTCGATCAGAAGAACATCGGCGCCCAGCTGCAGTTCCACAAGGCGGTCGCCAACCACCGCCTGGCCTGGGGGGCTGAATACGAGCACACCGACAACGAACGTACCCGTTACAAGGGGCCGACGACTCCCGGTGATTTTGTCGGCTACAACGAGCTGAGTTTCCCGGCTACCACCAGCGAGCGCAGCGCCCTGTGGGCCTTTGACGAGATCAAGTTTGGCGAGCGCTGGGTACTGACCCCGGGTGCACGTTATGACTACTACCGGATGACCCCGGACAACGATCCGGCCTACACCGGCGACAAGCTGCACAAGTTCTCCGAAGGGGAGTTGTCACCCAAGCTGGGTCTGGTGTTCAAGGCCCACGAGGCGGCCAACCTGTTCGCCCAGTACAGCCACGGTTTCAAGGCCCCCATGTATGACAGCGCCTTCTCCACCCTGAACCATCAGGCGTACGGCTATCGCATCGAGCCCAACCCGAACCTCAATCCGGAGAGCAGCGACGGCATCGATCTCGGCGTACGTGGCAGCAGCAACGGCTTCAGCTATGAAGTAGCCAGCTTCTACAACAAGTTTGAAGACTTCATCGAGATGGTGGAAGTGGGCAAAGAGGGAAGAACCGCCGTCTACCAGTACCAGAACCTGAGCAAGGCGACCACCAAAGGGGTCGAAGCCAAGGCGGATTACTGGCTCAACGATATCGTCAATGTCTGGGGCAACCTCGCCTACATCGAAGGCAAGGATGGGGATGGCAACTACATCAACAGCCTGAGCCCGCTCAATGGCTCGATCGGTGTGCGTCTGGAACAGTCCCAATGGAACTTCAACACCGCGCTGCGCTTTGCTGACGACATGGACAAAGTCCGTAAAGACAGCAAAGGCAACGATTACGTGAAGAGCGCCGGTTGGGGTGTGGTAGATATGTACGCCCAGTTCAACCCGATGACCGACCTGCAGCTCAACGTCGGGGTCTTCAACCTGTTTGACAAGGAGTACACCAGCTACGAGCGCATCGCCGGTCGTGCCGAGGGCTCCGATAACAGCATGATGACCGAACCGGGCCGCAACCTGAGTGCACGGGTCAAATACGTATTCTAAAGAGCAAACAACAGACGCAGATGATCAAAGGGGCTTCGGCCCCTTTTTTGTCGCCGCCATGTTGTGACGATGGAGCAGAGGTTTGCCTAAAAAAAGAAACCCGCCATAGGCGGGTGGAAGGATTGCAACACTAACCAGGAGGAGGTGTTACTAGGTAGACCCCGCCTATTCGGTAATAGTTCAATTTTATTGAAGTTTTTTCGATTTCTTCGCGGGGTTTCCATCGGGATCTGCGGGGGAGGATGGGTTATCATTCTGCTCCCGTCATCCGGTTGCAGAGGATCTATGCCCGCGTTCTCCTGGTTAGCGCTTTTTTTCGGCGCCTTCTATTTTGTCTACGGCGCTTACTTGCCGTTCTGGTCGCTCTGGCTGGAGGGGGTGGGCGTCAGCGCCGAGATGATTGGTCTCCTGCTGGGGGCGGGGATGGCGATCCGCTTTGCCGGCAACCTGATGGTGATGGGGCAGATCAAGGGGGCGGGCCATCTGCTGCCGGTTACTCGGTTGCTCTCCCTGCTCAGTCTGCTGGCGTTTCTCGGCTTCTATCTCAGTCATAACCTCTGGTGGCTGGTGGGTTTGACCCTGCTGGCGAACTTTATCTATCCGACCCTGATGCCGGTGGGGGAGGCGCTGGCGACCCGCATGGTGGTGCAGGCGCACCTCGATTACGGCAAGGTGCGGCTGTGCGGCTCCTTTGCCTTTATCGTCGCCTCTACCTTGGTGGGGGCGCTGGTGGGCAACTTCGGTAGTGACTGGATTTTGCACACCATGGTGGCGGGGCTGGTGCTGATGCTGCTGCTCAGCTGGCTGCCGCTCTATCCGGCGCCACAGGATAGTCAGGGCGAGCGCGCCAAGGCGTCCTTGCTGGCAACCCTGCGCAGCGCGTCGGTGCGCCGCTTCCTGTTGCTGACAGCGCTGCTGCAGGGGAGCCACGCCGCCTATTACGGTTTCAGCGCCATCTACTGGAAGGCGCAAGGATATAGCGGCACCATCATCGGCTATCTCTGGGCGCTCGGGGTGGTGGCGGAGATCTGTATGTTTGCCGCCGACAAGCGTTTCTTGCAGCGCTTTGGCGCCCAGAGTCTCTTTATCGCCGGAGCCATCGGTTGTGTGGTGCGCTGGGTATTGCTGGGTGCCTCGACCGAGTTGTGGGTGCTGGTGCTGGGGCAATTGCTCCACTCGGTGACGTTCGGCATGAGTCATCTGGGGGCGGTGCGTTTTATGACTCGCCAGCTGCCCGCCGAGCAGTTGATCCCGACTCAGGCGCTCTATGCGGCCCTTGGCCTCGGCATGACGGTGGCGGCCCTGATGGCGCTCTGCGGCGTGCTGTTCGAGCCTCTCGGCGGTGGCATCTTCTTCCTGATGGTGCTGGTGGTCTTGCCGGTGTTCTTCCTGCGGCTGCGCCCCTTTGCGCCGTCTGCGCAGGAGAGTGCTCCAGCCTGATATTTGTCTATTTGAATCATCACCTAACAAAAGGGAGAGCCACGGCTCTCCCTTTTTCGTTACTGCGGTTTGTGGCGCTACTGCTGCTCGCCAAGATAGAGGCGGCTGAGGCGGCGCCAGGTATCCGAGCCGATGGTGCCGGCAAGCAGCTCATTGGAGGCGGCATCAAAGCGGCCATCCGGCAGCCAGCCCAGTTGGGGCAGCAGTTGGGCCAGCGTCACGTCATTGTGCTGCAGCTCCCGCTCCAGCGCTTCCCAGAAGGCGCTCCCCTTGACGTAAAAGAGCGGGTAGTAGGAGTGATCGCCCGTCAGCACCTCGCGAGCTGCCCGATAGAGGCCGCTCTCGCTATGGGGCAGCTGTTTGCCCCGCTCGGCCAGCTCGTTGACCGCCGTGACTTGATGCAGCCGAAAGCGGCGCAGCGCTTTGATAGCGAGGTACTCGGCGAGGCTCTCATTGACCCAGGTGGGTTGTGGAGCAGTATGGCGAGTGCTGAGGATATGCACCGCCTCGTGGGCCGAGGTGCGCAGCAGGCGCAAGGGGGCCTGTGGCGTCGGCTTGCCAGCCTCGGTGGGGTAGTTGGCGACAAACACCTGATCCCCAGCTGCGCCGCCAAGGGATCGGGTCGCCACATCCCGCCCCAGCCACACCAGTTGCCACGGGTGAGTGGGGGGATCCACATCGAGCTGGAAGGCCAGATAGTCGATGATCTCATTCAGTTGCTGCTGTAAGGCCTGCAGATCGAACTGGTTGGCGGTCTCGTCATGGCTCAGCACCAGCCGCGGATCCGGCTTGGTGACGGGCATTGTGTCCAGACCAAACGGCAGGATCAGCGGCGGCTGGTTGACATCCGGCAGTGGTTGGCAGCTGCCATCCGGCAGACAAACCTTTCCTTGGCGACTCCCCATCTGGCGCACAAAGTTACCCCACTCGGTCAATAGCCACTGATTGGGTGCGAACAGAAGCGACTGTTGGGCCGAGGCATCAGCACCCTCTGCCGGAGCCGGTGTGAGCGTGATCTGCCAGCCAACCTCTTTGCAGGAGAAGGGCTGGTTGAGGGCAACCGGCTGGTTGTCTGCAAGGCAGACCAGCGCGGGGGAAACCGGCGTGGCACTGCCCGGCAACTGACGAGCGGGGAGCAGGGTAAAGGGAGGTTTGCCCTGCATGGTGAGGCGCACTTGCAGCACATTGGCGCTGGCGCCCTGCTCGATAAGGTAGCGGGGGCCGTTCGCGTCATTGCCAGCGCAGGCCCACAGCGGCAGCAGCCACAGGGCAAACAGGGTGATATGACGACTCATAAGAGGGTTAGCGCTCCTGCTCGTAGCCCAGCAGATCGCCGGGCTGGCAATTGAGTTCACGGCAGATGGCCTCCAGGGTGGAGAAGCGCACCGCCTTGGCGTGGCCATTCTTGAGGATCGAGAGGTTGGCCTCGGTGATGTCGATGCGCTGGGCCAGCTCGCGGGCGGTCATTTTGCGCTCTGCCAGCAGGGCATCGAGTCGGATGATAATGGGCATACGTTCCTCACACCGTCAGTTGCTGTTCATCGGCCAGCAGTTTGGCCTCGCGCATGACCAGTGCCAGCGCCAATACGATCAGTCCCGCCAGCAGTACCCGGAAATCGGAGGTACTCAGCGCTATGGTACCGAGTACTTCCGGGCCTCTCATGGTGAGCACCGTATCCAGCAAGGGGGTCAGGATCAATTCGACCAGGAAGGTTGTACAGAGCAGCAGTCCGATCTGCCGATAGCGGCGGATCTGCTCGAAGGTGAAGAGCAGACCGGCGCGGTAGCCACGAAACAGCTGGCGCAGTTGCCAGAGCATCATCATAAAGACCAGATCCGGCAACAGCTGCACTAGGGTGCCGAGCAGCCGGGTGGAGAAGTGAAGGGTATAGTCGGCAGGATTGATGCCGGGGCGGCTCAAGATGGTGTTGAGCTTCTCCTGCAGAAAATCGGCGCCACCGAAGGGGGTCCACACCTCCAACAAGGTGATCAAAGGGGTCGCCAGCAGTGCCAGCAGTAGCAGCCATTCGATCAGCATGCTCGAGCGTTCGAGTTTGTTGGAGATCATCTCATTCCTCACTGTGATGGTTTTATCTGAAAGGTAAAGTTTATCGTTTATCAATATTCATATCGGCAATGTTTATTGTTTTACGATATGCAGTCAAGATAAAACTTATTGAAAAACGATAATTTCAATCTGTCCGAAGGGGATGACTTTTGGCAGCAGCCTCTCTAGACTGGCGAGGCTGTATACAAAAACTCAACATGGACAAGGAGTTATCGATGCACCAGGGATGGCTGCTGATCGGATTGTCGCTCACCTATCTGGGGCTGCTGTTTCTGATCGCCTTCGTGGCAGACAAGCACAAACGGCACCGTCTCAAGGGGCAACCGCTGCTCTACAGCCTGTCGCTGGCGGTCTACTGCACCTCCTGGACCTTCTTCGGCACCGTGGGGCAGGCGAGTGAATCCCCCTGGTCGCCGGTGCCCATCTACCTTGGCCCCATGCTGGTCTTTCTGTTTGGCTGGCGGCTGCTGGCCCGCCTTATTCTGGTGGCCAAGCGCGAGCACATCACCTCCATCGCCGACTTTATCGCTGCCCGTTACGGCAAATCCCAGCGGCTTGCCATGGTGATCGCCCTCATCGCCATCATGGGGATCCTCCCCTATCTGGTGTTGCAGCTCAAAGCCATCGTCACCGGGCTGGATCTGCTGATGGTCAACAGCGGTGGCATCAGCCCGACCAGCAATACCAGCGAGCTGGCGCTCGGGGTCACTCTGCTGCTGGCGCTGTTCAGCATCCTGTTCGGCACCCGCCATCTCGATGCCACCGAGCACCACAGGGGGATGGTGGTGGCCATTGCTTTCGAGTCGGTGGTCAAGTTGCTGGCCTTTATCGCGGTGGGGGGCTTTGCCCTCTGGCTGATCCTGAGCAAACCGGGCGAGGCTCACGAGCAGGTGACCCGCGACTTCTTTGCACAGGTGGTGGCGGTGAGCCCCGGCAACCTGCTGGAGCTTGCCATCTATACGGTGTTGGCGATGTGCGCCGTTATCTGCCTGCCGCGCCAGTTTCATGTGACTGTGGTGGAGAACAATCAGGGGCAGGATCTGCACTGGGCGCGCTGGATCTTCCCGCTCTACCTGTTCGTGATGGGGCTCTTTATCTGGCCGCTGGCACTGGCGGGCAAACAGTGGGTGGGGGCTGACATGGCCTCCGACACCTATGTGATCAGTCTGCCGATGGCCCTCGGTTTCGATGGCATGGCGATGCTGGCGTTTCTCGGCGGCACCTCGGCGGCCACCGGCATGGTGATCGTCTGCACCATAGCGCTGGCCATCATGGTGAGCAACGATCTGGTGCTGCCGGTGCTGCTGCGTCGCTTCTGGCGGCAGGGGCGCGACGAGCGGCTGGTTCGGCTGCTGTTGCAGGTGCGCCGTGGCGCCATCCTGCTGATCTTGCTGGCGGCCTGGGGGCTCTACCTCTGGCTCGGCGATCTCACCAGCTTGTCGCGCATCGGTTACCTCTCCTTTGGCGCGGTGGCCCAGTTTGCGCCGGCCCTGCTGCTCGGTCTCTACTGGCGTCACGGCAATCGCAAGGGGGTCTATCTCGGTCTCTTCCTTGGGGTGAGTCTCTGGTTCGTCACCCTGCTGGTGGAGAGCGGGCTGCTGGCCGGTTCACCGCTAGCAGCACTGCTGGCGCCGCCGGACTGGCCCGCATTTCGCGAGCTGAGTCTCGGGGCCTGGTGCATCTTCCTGAGCCTGCTGTTCAACCTGCTTGGCTATGTGGCCGGTTCCTTGTTGTCTCGCCCTGCGGTGAGCGAGCGGCTGCAGGCGGCCAACTTTGTCGGCAAGCCGAGCCGCGATACCGCCGCCCTCTATCAGGCGCGGGTCTCGGTCAAGGAGCTGGAGATGCTGGCGGCCCGCTTTGTCGGTTCAAGCCGGGTCAAACGCGCCTTTGGTCGCTTCGCCGGTGAGCGGGGCGGCACCCTTGCTCCGCAGATGCAGGCCTCGGCCGAGCTGATTGCCCACACCGAGCGGCTGCTGGCGGGGGTGTTTGGCACCTCGTCGGCACGGCTGGTGCTCGCCTCGGCCCTGCAGGGGCGCAACATGCAGCTCGAGGAGATCGCCACCATAGTCGATGAGGCCTCCGACGTGTTTCGCTTTAACCGCGGCCTGCTGCAGGGGGCGATCGAGCATATCGGGCAGGGGATCTCGGTGGTGGACAGGGAGCTTCGGCTGGTGGCCTGGAACCGCCGCTACATCGAGCTGTTCCACTATCCGCCCGGGCTTATTCAGGCAGGGCGCCCCATCGAGGAGATCATTCGCTACAACGCCCAGCAGGGGCTCTGTGGCCCCGGTGATATCGAGGATCATGTGGCGCGGCGGGTCGCCTTTATGAAGCGCGGCAGCGCCCATATCTCGGCGCGGGAGCGCCCGGACGGGCGGGTGATCGAGATGCAGGGCAACCCCATGCCCGCCGGTGGTTTTGTCATGACCTTTACCGACATCACGCCGTTTCGCGATGCGGAGCGGGTGCTGCGCGAAGCGAACGAACATCTGGAGGCGCGGGTGGCCGAGCGTACCCGTGAGCTCTCCGAACTCAACCGCCAACTGCTGCTGGTGAACCAGCAGGTGGAGCGGGCCAATCAATCCAAGAGCCGTTTTCTGGCGGCGGTCAGCCACGATCTGACCCAACCCCTTAATGCCGCCAAGCTGTTTACCTCCTCCCTGCTGGAGATGTTGCCCGATGCTGGCGAGCAGGCCCGCATCGCCCGCCATATCGACGATGCGCTGGGAGCGACCGAGGATCTCATCACCGATCTGCTCGATATCTCGCGGCTCGAAGCGGGCAAGTTCAAGGCCAAGAAGCTCGACTTTGCCCTGCGCGATCTGCTCGACAACCTCAAGGCGGAGTTTGGCGTGCTGGCGCAGGCTGGGGGGATCCACTTCTCGGTGGTGGAGAGCAAGCACGCGGTACACAGCGATGTGCGGCTGCTGCGCCGGGTGCTGCAGAACTTCCTCACCAATGCGTTTCGCTACAACCCGGGGGGCCGGGTGCTGCTCGGTTGCCGCCGGATGGGGGAGAAGATCCGCATCGAGGTATGGGACAACGGCCCCGGCATCCCGCAGGACAAGCAGGAGGCGATCTTCGACGAGTTCTCCCGCCTCGATCACTCCCGCACCGCCAAGGAACAGGGGCTGGGTCTGGGGCTCGCCATCGCCCGCGGCATCTCGCAGGTGCTCGGTCATCAGCTCACATTGCAGAGCTGGCCGGGTAAAGGGTCGGTCTTTGCGGTGACCCTCAATCTGGCGACCCGGCCGGTCACGGCCCATCAGTTGGCGGCGCCGGTGGTGCGTGACAGCCAGCTGGAAGGTGTAGCCGTGCTCTGTATCGACAATGAGCGGGACATTCTGACCGCCATGAGCACCCTGCTCGGCCGTTGGGGCTGCGAGGTGCGCTGCGCCGTCGATCTGGCCGAAGCCGAGGCGCTGGTAGCAGAGGGTTTTGTGCCGAGACTGGTGCTCTCTGACTACCACCTCGACGATGGCAAGACCGGGTTGGAGGCGCTCGCTGCCCTGCAACGGGTGTGTGGCGACGAGCTGGGAGGCATCATCATCAGTGCCGATCGCAAGAGCGAGTTGCAGGTGCAGATCCGCGAGCGGGGGTATGGCTACATCAGCAAACCGGTCAAACCGCTCAAACTGCGGGCTCTGATGAACAGTCTGCTGCTGCGCTAGCCGCAGCCGGGGCTGCTAGCCGTGAACCTGCTCACAAAACTGCGCAATGATCCCGTGGACCCTGGTCATGGATAAATGCCGAAAACAGAGATTTATTGGCGAAGATCTCTTCATCTCCCTGCGCAATCGCCGCCAGTTACAGTATTGGCTTGCCACTGTCGGTCAACGCCGACAGTGGCAGACCGGATTGGCTCACTCTATAGTCGGGATGCGATTTTTTGCATCGCAAATGAAGTAACCGAAGGGCAAACCGATCGCAAGATCGGGACGCAAAGCTTCCGGTCCAGGGATGAGCCGTACTTGAGATAGCGGGGCCACCACAGGTTGTTGTGCACCTTTGCCAAGAGGCCGCACTGCCGTCTGCGTTACCTGTCAGGGCGTAGCCCTTTTCGTTGCCAACATAACGAAATAGGGAAATATAAAAAATGCTAAGTCCAAAGCCTACCATGCTGGCCCTCGCGGTCGGTCTGTGCTGCGCCTCGTCCGCTTATGCTGCGGCGCCCGGCAAGCCCACCATCGGATGGGGCCCCACCAAGTTTTCCATCGTTGAAGTCGATCAGGCGGCCACTGCCTACAACAATCTGGTCAAGGTAAAGGATGCCGCCGATGTGGAGGTGAACTGGAACCTCTGGAGCGGCGATCTGGGCCAGAGTGCCAAGGTACTGCTCAATGGTCAGGAGGTGTGGTCCGGCCCCTCGGCCGCGGCGGGCAGCGCCAAATTCAAGGTGAAGAAAGGGGGGCGCTACCAGATGCAGGTGGCGCTGTGCAACGCCGATGGCTGTACCCTCTCTGATGCCAAGGAGATTGTGGTCGCCGATACCGACGGCAGCCATCTGGCACCACTCAAGGCGCCACTGCAGGAGAACAACAAGCCCTACGCCAACAAGTCCGGCAAGGTGGTCGGTACTTACTACGTGGAGTGGGGGGTCTATGGCCGCAAGTTTACGGTGGACAAGATCCCGGCCCAGAACCTGACCCATATCCTCTATGGTTTCACCCCCATCTGCGGCGGGGATGGCCTCAACGACAGCCTCAAGGAGATCGAAGGGAGCTTCCAGGCGCTGCAGCGGGCGTGTGCCGGCCGGGCCGACTTCAAGGTGGCGATGCACGATCCCTGGGCCGCCATCCAGATGCCGCAAGGCAACCTCACTGCCCATGACGAGCCCTACAAGGGCAACTTTGGCGCCCTGATGGCGCTCAAGCAGGCCTATCCGAACCTCAAGATCCTCCCCTCGGTCGGCGGTTGGACCCTCTCCGACCCCTTCTACTTCCTCGGTGACAAAACCAAGCGTGACGTGTTTGTCGGCTCGGTGAAAGAGTTCCTGCAGACCTGGAAGTTCTTCGACGGTGTGGATATCGACTGGGAGTACCCGGGCGGACAGGGCGCCAACCCGAAACTGGGCAGCCCGAGTGATGGTGCCACCTATGTGGTGCTGATGAAGGAGCTGCGGGCCATGCTCGACGAGCTGGAGGCCGAAACCGGGCGCCAGTATGAGCTCACCTCGGCCATTGGTGCGGGGGGGGACAAGATCCAGGATGTGGACTACAAGGCGGCCCAGCCCTACATGGATCACATCTTCATGATGACTTACGACTACAACGGTGCCTGGAGCAACACCGAGCTGGGCCACCAGACCAACCTCTATGCGGCGAGCTGGGATCCCGATACCAAGTACACCACCGACAAGGCGGTCAATCAGCTGCTGGCGCAGGGGGTTGAACCGGGCAAGCTGGTGGTCGGGGCCGCCATGTATGGCCGTGGCTGGACCGGGGTGAGCGGTTATCAGGGCAGCAACCCCTTCACCGGCAAGGCGACCGGCAAGGTGAAAGGCACCTGGGAGGACGGGGTGGTGGATTACCGCGACATCGTCAACAACCGGATGGGGGCGGGCTGGGAGAAGGGCTATGACGAAGTGGCCGAGGCGCCCTATCTGTTCAAGGCGGCGACCGGCGATCTCATCACCTATGACAACGAACGCTCGGTCAAGGCCAAGGGGCAGTATGTGCTGGCCAACAAGCTCGGTGGCCTCTTCTCATGGGAGATCGATGCCGACAACGGCGACATCCTCAACGCCATGCACGAGGGGCTGGGCCACGGCGAGGGGACGACTCCACCAGCCAACAAGCCGCCGCTGGCCAACGCGGGCAGTGACCTCAAGGTGACCGGCCCGACCGAGGTGACGCTGGATGGGTCAGCCTCCCACGATCCGGAAAACAGCGCGCTCAGCTACAGCTGGAAGCAGATCTCCGGCCCGCAGGCTGCCCTGCTCGATGCCACTCAGGCCAAGGCCCGTGTTGTACTCGATGCCGTGTCCGCCGACATCAATCTGGTGTTCGAGCTGACAGTGACCGATGACCAGCAGTTGAGTGCCAAGGATCAGGTGGTGGTGACCAACAAGGCGCCGCAGGCCAATCTGGCGCCGGTGGTGAGTGTACCTGCCACGGCCTCTGTGGAGGCGGGTAAGCTGGTGACCATCAAGGCGACCGCCTCTGATCCGAACGGTGATCCGTTGACCTATCAGTGGAGCGTGCCGGCAGGCATCACCGCAACGGGTCAGAACAGCGCCACTCTGGTGGTCACCGGCCCGAGCGTCACCAGCGACACCGGCTATGACCTCAGCGTCACCGTCTCCGACGGTGGGTTGGATGCCAGTGCGGCAACCCGTCTGACGGTCAAACCGGTCAGCAACGGTAGTGGTTGCACGGCGACCGATCCGGATGCGGCCAATTGGCCAGTCTGGAAAGCGGCCAGCACCTATAACAGCGGCGACAAGGTGAGCCACAACCAGCTGGTATGGCAGGCCAAGTACTGGACCCAGGGCAACGAGCCGAGCCGCACTGCGGATCAGTGGTTGCTGGTGAGCAAGGTGCAACTGGGTTGGGATGCCAATGTGGCCTACAACGGTGGCGAGCTCACCACCCATAACGGCCGTCAGTGGAAGGCGCAGTACTGGACCAAGGGCAATGAGCCCGGCAAACACGACGTCTGGCAGGATGTGGGAGCCGCCAGCTGTAAATAAGCATTGAATGGTGGCGGGGTATGCCAGTCATGCCCCGTTTTTTCTCCCCGCTTAGCCAAATCTTGGCGGGCCTGCCAACCGGTTTCCCCCAGCTTCTCTCTTGTGCTTGCAAAGCGGCCCTTCCGGGCTAGTGATTAATGCTCTCCCCGCTTGCTGGCATCTGTGCCGCACGCTGCTCTTTGTGGTGCCGCTTGTGTTGATACATGTCGGCATCGGCTCTGGCAAACGCGGCGGCAAAGTCGCCGCGATAGGGGGCCATCCCCATGCTGCACGAGATAGTGGGAGAGGCGCTGGCCAGCATGGTGGTCAGCCTGATCATCGCCTGTTGCAGTTCGGTCGGTGTCAGAGTGGTGAGCAGCACAAACTCATCCCCGCCGAAGCGGGCGGCAATCACCCCCTGACCGAAGTGCTGGCGTATGCCATCTGCGATAAGGCGCAGGGCCTGATCACCGGCCAAATGGCCACTGCTGTCATTGAGCTGTTTGAGATTATCCATGTCGATCAGCAGCAGGGTGCCTTCCGGTTGTGCTTGCAGAGCGAGTTCGAATTGCTGGCGATTGGCGAGTCCGGTCAGCTGGTCGGTATTGGCCAGCTGATAGATGCGGCGGGACTGCTGATAGATGGTGATGGCGTGGCGAATATCCCGCGCCAAGATCGCCATCAGGTGGCTGTCGTAGCGGGTAAAGGCATTACGTTTGCTGCTGTCCATATTGATCATGCCGTAGAGCTGACCATCGATATGGATCGGGGTCGCCAGCGTGGCCTGGATGGGCAGGTCGGTGCAGTTGACCAGCAGATCTCTGTCCTGTTCGGACAGGGGCATGGTGGCATTTATCTTCGACAGGTCGTTGATCAGCAGTGTTTTGTTGCAGCGCCCCTGAGTCAGCTTGTACTGAAAGGTGTGCTCCAGCGGCAGATTGATCCGCCGCAGTTTCACCAGATCCATGCCGATGGCCGCTTCATATCTCAACATGCCTGTGCCCGGCAGCAGCTTGATCAGGCAGCCCATCTCGGCTCCCGGGATCAACATCACGGCTCGTCTGAGCAGATCCTCCAGAAAGGCCTCTTCGGTCTGGTATTGCGCCGAGTTGCGGGCCAGCTCGGCGGTGGTTTCGTTGATCTTGAGCGCCTCACTCAGATGCTGCCACTGGCGGTGCAGATGGTAGCGGTAGTGGCGATAGAGCCAGAAGGTGCAGATAAGGTAGCTCTGGACTAGCAAGGTGCTGGCAAGCGGCGCCCTTTGCCAGCCATTGAGGCTGTTGATAAGCCAGATCATCCCGGCCAGTGGCAAGGCATAAATCGTCAAACGAACAAATTTGTCGTATCTGGATAACCGGGGGCGTGAGGGCAATTCGCTGGGCATGAAGACACCTGCTGGCCATGCAAAGCGGCGATTATAAATTCATTAGTTGCGATACAGATGGGTCTTTTGTCGCATATTGTTCTTACTCATTGATTTTTCTCAATTTGGTGTGATGCAGATCAAAAAAATGGTGTGAGGTATCTGGTTGGAGGTGATGAGATTAGGTCTGCATATCCGGCTGTTTTTTAAACATTAATTTCTTGAAAGTGGGTAATTGTCGGGGTTGGTAACTGGTGGGCTGGCAATGGTCCGATTTGCTTACTTATCAGAATTACCCTACAGTCAATCGGCGATTATTTATCGCCAGAAATAACGTTGTGACAAGGGCAAACCGATTGAAAAGTCGGGACGCAAAGCTTCCGGTCTAAGGGTCAAGACGACCTAGGATAGCGGGGCCACCACAGTAGAATGCAGGCTGCCTTTGCCAAGGGGTGGCCGTTTTTGTGTCACCTGTCGTGTTGCGTTGCCCTTTCGTTTTTTCCATAACGAAACGAAAAGGAAAGCAATATGCTAAGTCCAAAACCCGCACTGCTGGCTATGATGGTCGGTACCCTGCTCGCCTCCTCCGCCGCTTATGCGGCAGCTCCCGGCAAACCCGCTATCGGTTGGGGCCCCACCAAGTTTGCCATCGTCGAAGTCAGCCAGTCCGCGACCGCTTATAACGAGCTGGTCAAGGTGAAGGATGGCGCCGATGTGACCGTCACCTGGAATCTCTGGAACGGCGATATCGGCCAGAGTGCCAAGGTGCTGCTGGATGGCAAGGAAGTCTGGTCCGGTCCCGCTTCCGCCGCTGGCACTGCCACCTTCAAGGTGCACAAGGGGGGCCGCTATCAGATGCAGGTCGCGCTGTGCAACGGCGACGGCTGTACCCTGTCTGATGCCAAGGAGATCGTGGTCGCCGATACCGATGGCAGCCACCTTGCGCCGCTCAAGCCTGCCCTGCAGGAGCACAACAAGCCTTACGTCAACAAATCCGGCAAGGTGGTCGGCACCTACTATGTGGAGTGGGGGGTCTATGATCGCAACTTCACCGTGGACAAGCTGCCAGCCCAGAACCTGACCCATATCCTCTATGGCTTCACCCCGATCTGTGGCGGTGATGGCCTCAACGACAGCCTCAAAGAGATTTCTGGCAGCTTCCAGGCGCTGCAACGTGCCTGTACCGGGCGCAAGGATTTCCAGGTCGCCATTCACGATCCCTGGGCCGCGCTGCAAAAAGGGCAGGGGTCACTGGTCGCCTGGGATGAGCCCTACAAGGGCAACTTCGGTAACCTGATGGCCCTCAAGCAGGCCTATCCGGACCTGAAGATCCTCCCCTCCGTCGGTGGCTGGACCCTCTCCGACCCCTTCTTCTTCATGCATGACAAGGCCAAGCGTGACGTGTTCGTCGCCTCGGTCAAGGAGTTCCTGCAGACCTGGAAGTTCTTCGACGGTGTCGACATCGACTATGAGTTCCCGGGCGGCGACGGCGCTAACCCCAATCTGGGGGACAAGACCAAAGATGGTGAAACCTATGTGCTGATCATGAAGGATCTGCGCGCCATGCTCGACGAGCTGGAGGCCGAGACCGGTCGCACCTATCAGCTCACCTCCGCCATCGGTGCCGGTTACGACAAGATTGAGGATGTGGATTACAAGGCTGCCCAGCAGTACATGGACCACCTCTTCGTGATGAGTTACGACTACAACGGTGCCTGGAGCAATACCTCCCTGGGTCATCAGGCCAACCTCTATCAGGCCACCAACGGCTCGGCCAACAAGCGCTACAACACTGATGCAGCGGTTCAGCAGTTGCTGGCGCAGGGGGTCGACTCGGAAAAGCTGGTGATCGGTGCCGCCGCCTACGGTCGCGGCTGGAAAGGGGTGAGCGGATATCAGGGCAACGATCCCTTCACCGGCACCGCCACCGGCAAGATCAAGGGCACCTGGGAAGATGGCGTGCTGGATTATCGCCACATCGTCAACAGCCATATGGGCGCAGGCTGGGAGTACAACTACGACGAGACTGCCGAAGCAGCCACCCTGTTCAAGCCCTCCACCGGCGAGCTGATCACCTATGACGACGAGCGCTCGGTCAAGGCGAAAGGACAATACGTGCTGGCCAACAAGCTGGGCGGCCTCTTCTCCTGGGAGATCGATGCCGACAATGGCGACATCCTTAACGCCATGCATGAAGGTCTCGGTCACGGTGAAGGGGTCACTCCGCCAGCCAACAAGCCGCCAGTAGCCAACGCGGGCAGCGATGTGGCGGTGACCGGCCCGGCTACCCTGACGCTGGATGGCTCAGCCTCCCACGATCCGGAAAAAGGCTCTCTGACCTACAGCTGGAAGCAGGTTTCCGGTCCGCAAGCCGTGCTGGGTGATACCACGCAGGCCAAGGTGCGGGTCGATGTGAATGCCGTCAGTGCTGATACCGCCCTGGTATTCGAGCTGACGGTAACCGATGACCATCAACTGACAGCCAGGGATCAGGTAGTGGTGACCAACAAGGCGCCGCAACCCAACCTGCCTCCGGTGGTGACTTTGCCTGCCAGCGTCAAGGTGGAAGAGGGCAAGCAGGTGACCATCACTGCCAAGGCATCCGACCCCAACGACGACGAGCTGATCTACCAGTGGCAAGTGCCTGCCGGTATTACGGCGACCGGCCAGAACAGTGCCACCCTGGTGGTCACCGGCCCGGCGGTGGATACCGAAACCGCTTATGACCTCTCTGTGACCGTCTCCGATGGCGCACTCGATGCCAACGCGGCCACCCGTCTCACCGTCACGCCAATCAACGAAGGTGGTGAGGGGGGCTCTTGCAGCACCACAGATCCGGAAGCGGCCAACGTTCCCGCATGGCAGGCCAGCAAGGTCTACAACGGCGGTGACAAGGTGAGCCACAACCAGCTGGTATGGCAGGCCAAGTACTGGACTCAGGGTAATGAGCCGAGCCGCGCCGCCGATCAGTGGGCTCTGGTGAGTCAGGTTGAGCTGGGCTGGAACGCAGCCGTGGCCTACAACGGCGGGGATCTCACCAACCACAATGGCCGTCAGTGGAAGGCCAAGTGGTGGACTCAAGGCAATGAGCCGGGCAAGCACGATGTCTGGCTGGATATCGGGGCTGCAAGCTGTAACTGAGGCCTCCTCACCGATGACGGGGCATGGCGACATGCCCCTCATTCCCGGTAGCAATATGAACGAGAACCCGACAATGACCACAAATGTGACCCGAATCGCTGCCCTCATCATGGCAACCCTGGCGGCTGGCCCCCTGTCTGCCGCCACCTCGCCCCTGATATTCAATGACACGACACCGCAAAGCGATCTGGCGGGCAGTTTGGCTGCCAGCGTGCAGTTTGCCCAGAGCCAGATCCTGCCGTCTCATCCCAAGGAGGGGGATCGCCAACCCATCCTGACCAGCCTGCGCAAGAGTCTGCTGCTGGTGAAACCGCTCCAGGCCGACGGGGTGACCCCGATGACGGTGGAGGCCCGTGACGGCAGCGGCGAGCTGCTGGGCACCCTGACCTTGTCGCCGCCATCAGCACTGCCCGAGACGGTTTACCACCTCGTGGGGGTTCCCGAAGGCGGAGTGAGCTTCGTCCCGGAGAGCGGCAGCACTGCCGTCATCAGCAGCAGTGCTGATTTGGCCAAACTGAGCGACAAGAGCGGCGCCTTCCTCAAGGAGCGGCTCACTGGTCGCGCGCTGGTGGAGATCCAGACCGCCGACGGCCGCTGGGTTCGGGATATCTACCTGCCCGTGAGCCCGGAGCTGGAGGGGAAGATGGTGCGGATCCGCTCCAGCGCCGGTTATAACTCGACGGCCTTTTATGGTGAGCGACAGGTGACCGTCTCTCGTGGCCAGACCCTGCAGTTCAAGTTTGCCAATGGGCAGTGGTTCCGCGAGGGGGAGCTGGAGAACAACCGCATCACCTATGCAGCGGATACCTGGAGCGGCGAGCTGCCTGCCGAGTGGATCCAGCCCGGACTGAACCTCTCCGTTCGTCAGGGCAATCTCAGTGGTGAACTGCGTGACATCAAGGTCGGCGCCCCCGGCGAGCTGCTGCTGCACACCATCGACATCGGCATGCTCACCCCGCCACGGGATCGCTTTGCCTTTGCCAATGACAAGGAGGCCCATCGCGAATACTTCCAGACCATTCCGGCCAGCCGGATGATTGTCAGTCAGTATGCACCGCTCTCCCTGCCTGAGGTGATGCTGCCCAATGGCACCCTGCTGACCGATTTTGACCCGAGCGAAGGGGGCTGGCATGGCGGCACCATGCGCCAGCGCATCGGCAAGGAGCTTATCTCCCACGGCATCGACAATGCCAACTACGGCATCAACAGCAGTGCCGGTGAAGGGGAGGGAAGCCATCCCTTTGTGGCGGCCCAGCTGACAGCGCACAACAGTCGCGGCAAGTATGCCAATGGAGTTCAGGTGCACGGAGGTTCCGGTGGCGGTGGCATCGTCACGCTGGATGATTCGCTGGGCAACGAGTTCAGCCACGAGGTGGGCCATAACTTCGGCCTTGGCCACTATGTGGATGGTTTCCGCGGCTCGGTTCATCGCAGTGCCGATCAGCTCAACTCCAGTTGGGGCTGGGACAGTGACAAACACCGTTTCATCCCCAACTTCTCGCCGACCCGCACCAATGAGGATGCCTGTCTGGATGACCAGTGCCAGCCACCGTTCGATGGCCGCAAGTTTGGCCACGATGCGATGGCGGGCGGCCGCCCTCTCTCCGGCGCCAACCGTTTCACCCTCTATACCCCCAATTCGGCCGCCATCATCCAGCGTTTTCTGGAGAGCAAGGCGGTGTTCGATGCCAACTCGGCCACCGGCTTTAGCAAGTGGAACAGTGCGACGGCCAGGATGGAGCCCTATCAGCACACGATTGAGGGGATCGAGAAGGTCGATGCCCCCATGGATGCCCTGAGCGAGGGCGGACTGAGTGCCCTGCTGGCGGATTACGGCTTGGTCAGGGTCGCCATGTGGGATGGTCGCTGGACCCGTGATATCCGGGTGCCGATTGCCTCTGCGGACAACCGTGGGCGCAGTCTGACCATCGATCATGGGGCCGGTTACAACAGCCACCTTTTTATCAACGGCAAGGATATCCTGGTGAGCAGGGGCTTCAAGAAGAGCTTCACCTCGGATGGCCAGAGCTGGGTGGAGGTCTCCTCCATCGATACCAAGGTTGCGCGCAAGCCCGAGCAGTTCGGCGTGCCGGTGACCACCCTGGTGGGCTATTACGATCCGCAAGGAGCCCTGCGCAGCTACATCTATCCGGCTCTGCACGGCGCCTACGGCTTCACCTATCCGGATGACAGCAACACCCTGTCCGGCAATGACTGCCAGTTGCAGGTGGAGACCCGCGATGGTCTGCAGCGCTTCAGGCTGGCCAATCACAGAGCATCCAGCAGCGTCATGAACAAGTTCCACATCAACCTGCCCACCGCCAGCGAGCCCGGCCGCGCCACCATCCAGTGCCGTGGCCAGACACTGGTACAGCAGAGCTTGTTGCCACCGCAGCAGACTCTCTCCTTTACCGTCAACGGGCGGCCGCTGGAGCAGGGCGTGGTTGAGAACCAGCCTCCGGTGGTGACCGTACCGGCGCAGCTTGGCGGCATCGGCGGTGAGTGGCTGACCATCACTGCTGAGGCGAGGGATCCCGAGGGGGATGCGCTCAGCTACCGCTGGCACTTCCCTACGGGCTGGCAGGTAGAAGGCGAGACCAGTGCCAGCCTGCGTCTGCTACCGCCGGCTGTCACCACTAGTGAGCAGCATGAGCTGAGTGTGAGCGTCTCGGACGGGGTCCATCAAAGCGAAGGGCGCGTCGTGCTGACGCTGGCGCCCGTGGTCGACGGCTCTTGCAACACCACAGATCCGGAAGCGGCCAATGTTCCCGCATGGCAGGCCGGCAAGGTCTACAACGGCGGTGACAAGGTGAGCCACAACCAGCTGGTATGGCAGGCCAAGTACTGGACTCAGGGCAATGAACCGGGCCGCGCCGCCGATCAGTGGGCGCTGGCGAGTCAGGTTGATCTGGGCTGGAGCGCCGCTGTTGCCTACAACGGCGGGGAGCTGACCAACCACAACGGCCGTCAGTGGAAGGCCAAGTGGTGGACTCAAGGCAACGAGCCGGGCAAGCACGATGTCTGGCTGGATGTCGGGGCTGCAAGCTGCCCCTAGGTTGAGTCCATTATGAAGATTGCGGAGCCTGTTCAGGCGGGCTCCGCCTTTTGCCACAAAACCATAGAGAGCAACAATAATGAAAAAAAACCGCATCACCCTTCTGCTTGCCGGCATGATGCTGAGCGGCCACCTGTGGGCGGCCGAGGCATATGACATCAACAAATCCTATCCGGGCGGCAGCCAGGTCAATTACAACGGCCAGGTTTTTGAGGCCAAGTGGTGGGTCAACCCGGGTCAGACTCCCGGCATGGCGGCCGCCAATGAGTGGGATACCCCGTGGAAGCTTGTCGGCGAAGGGGAAGTGACCCCGCCGGATACCGGTGGCGATGACAAGCCCAATCCGCCGACGCCAACTCCGCCGGATGGCAGCACTACCCCCGTCTATATGAGTCAGGCCGAGCTGGATGCCAAAGAGAAGGCGCTGACCGACTTCCCGGCGATGGAAGCGGTCAAGGCTTCCATCGCTACCCGGGACAATCTGGTGGTCGAGGCGGTGCAGCCGGGCCGTGCCGACAACCCGGGCAACGTCAAGCGGGTCGAAACCCTGCTGAGCGAGAGCCAGTTCAACTACCTGTTCCCGCTGCGCGCCCCCGAGTACACCTATCGCGGCCTGTTGCAGGCTGCGGCCAAGTTCCCGGCCCTGTGCAGCGACTATAGCGATGGCCGCGATGCCGATGCCATCTGCCGCAAGACCCTGGCGACCATGTTCGCCCACTTCGCCCAGGAGACTGGCGGCCATGAAAACTGGCGCCCGGAAGCAGAGTGGCGACAGGCGCTGGTCTACGTGCGCGAGATGGGATGGAATGAGACCATGCGCGGCGGTTACAACGCCGAGTGCCGTCCCGATGTGTGGCAGGGTCAGCAGTGGCCGTGCGGTACGTTCGACAATGGCGAGTTCAAGAGCTACTTTGGGCGCGGCGCCAAGCAGCTCTCCTACAACTACAACTACGGCCCCTTCTCCGAGGCGATGTTCGGCACGGTGCGCACCCTGATCGACCGCCCCGATCTGGTGGCCGACACCTGGCTGAACCTCGCCAGTGCGGTGTTCTTCTATACCTATCCGCAGCCGCCCAAGCCCTCCATGCTCCATGTCATCGATGGCACCTGGGAGCCGAATGACCATGACAAGCAGAACGGTCTGGTGCCGGGCTTCGGGGTCACCACCCAGATCATCAATGGTGGGGTGGAGTGCGGTGGCCCGGTCGAGCACGCCCAGTCCCAGAATCGCATCAATTACTACCGCGAGTTTGCCAACTACCTCGGGGTGGCGGTGCCATCCGACGAGGTGCTGGGTTGCAAGAACATGAAGGTGTTTGACGACAATGGCGCCGGTGCCTTGCCCATCTATTGGGAGCAGGACTGGAGCTATGTGGCAGAGAACCCCAACGGCGGCAAGAGTTACGCTTGCAAGCTGGTGGGCTACCAGACCCGTTTCAGCGCCTTCAAGGCAGGGGATTACAGCCGCTGCGTTCAGCACTTCTATCCGGAGGTGGTGATCGAGGATAACGGCGGTGGCACCAACCTGCCACCGGTGGCCAATATCACGGGCCCGGCGCAGGCCGAAGGTGGCAGCAAGGTGACCCTTTCCGGCCAGCACTCCAGCGATCCGGAAGGCAAGCCGCTGACTTATGCCTGGACAATCCCAGCCGGTGCCTCTGCCCCGGCTCTGGATCAGGTCACTCTGGAGTTGACCCTGCCCAAGCCGACCAGCGATACCAAGCTGGAGATCAAACTGACGGTGACCGATGAAGGGAGCTTGAGCCGTAGCGCCACCCATAGCCTGCTGGTGAAAGGGGAGGAAGGGGGCGTAACGCCGCCTGACTATCCCGTCTATAAAGAGGGGACTCCCTACAAGGCGGGCGAGCGGGTCAGCAACGGCGGTGCCAGCTACGAGTGCAAACCGCACCCCTACACCGGCTGGTGCGCAGGTGCTGCCTGGGCCTATGAGCCGGGCAAGGGTACGGCCTGGGCCGATGCCTGGATCAAGCTCTGAGCCGTTTCAGGGTTACAAGGCTTACCGATTAGCCAGCGCACTATCTGGTGTAATCACAGTCTGGAGCAATAAAAGATGGGGCCTGCGGGCCCCATTCTTGTTTGGTGGAGTTCAGGTTTGGCCGTGGAACATCTGGCCCGGACAGGACAGCGCCTCGAAAGGGCTGTGTGATGATGTGTGTTGTAGTTTTATTACGTTTTCCGTGAAAGGCTTTCAGCAATTACTTGCCGTAGCGGAAGTAGTATTCACGGGTGGAGGGGGCATAGGCATCTTTCTCTACAACGCCGTTCTTGGTGGTTGCACCGCGCAGGTGGAACAGGACTGCCAGATTCTCAAACATGGTTTACCTCATCGCTCTGTCATTTATGGTTATGGTGTGTGACCTAGGTCACGGTTTGATCCTATGGTCATTTGTGAGCCAGATCAACTTTCTGTGTTGTAAATTTACAAAAATCATGGAAAGGGTTTTCAAATGCAATGCCCTTTATGGAAAGGCTTTCCCGAGGTGACGGGGGAGAAGCTGACGATCAGCCTGCAAAAGATGCTTGAGAGCGGGGGCGTTGCACGGGGAAAGAGGCTTGCTGCACGGCCTCTCCTTTATAGGTGCTTGAGCCGATTTATGACACAAAACAGAGAGATAGCACGCGTCTTGCTGGTAAAAACAGCGAACTGCTGCAATTTTGACTAAACGAATCAGTCGCGGTTATTTTAGGGTTGACAGCAAAGCGGGTGATGCCTATCATGCGCCTCCGTTGCCGGAGATAACTTCGGTGGCGCCGAGGTGAGTTGGGGTTATAGCTCAGCTGGGAGAGCGCTTGCATGGCATGCAAGAGGTCCGCGGTTCGATCCCGCGTAGCTCCACCA